>DAOSES010000001.1:0-9640 GCA_035363255.1 Caldisericia bacterium
ATGATTCTACTCCCTTTAGGGTAAAGCCCATAGCTTTTGGTAGCTATTGTACGAGGGGGACGGGGGGACTGACTCACTTTTCAATCAATCAAAGTTAGTCACAGTAAGGCTTTTAATGCTCTCGAATATCTTGAGATTTAGAGCTTGGATTTTTACTTCAGTGTGCCGTAAAGCGAGTTATAAAAAGGTTTTACGGCGCTTTTTCATTAGTTGTAATATTTTTAGTTTTTTCAACATCGATAAATATCCATGTTTAAGCACTGATCATAAAGCTTTATCAGCTATTCTTTAAAAATTGCTTGGTCTAAAAATTATCGATTTTTGGGTGATATAAAAAACTGTCAGCTTCGCTATTTACCTTGTATTTATGATTGTTTAATGTCACATTCATTTTTGAGTCAACACCCCCGTCCCTGCGACTCAAATGGAGGGAGGGGTTTTGTGTGCTTCAATCTAGTGGCTTGTAGCGTTGACAAGTGCGCCTTTCAATACTATAAACACAGTAAATTAATTTTGGAGGTATTCATGAGCCTTAATGTAAAACGCTTTTTGAGTATGACTGCTCTTGTATTATCCTGTGTAATGTTATTTCAGGCATGTAGTCCTAAAACTGCTAAAAATGACGATACAAATCAGGGCAAAAAGATTAAAGCTGGTTTTATTTATGTAGGTCCTGTTGGTGACTATGGCTGGTCTAATGCTCACGATGTAGGCAGAAAATTTGTGGATGACAAGTTTGATTGGCTCGAAACCACCTATGTGGAAGCTGTTGCTGAAGCCGACACTCCCCGCGTGATTGATCGCCTGATCATGGAAGAAAAATGTGATGTGGTTTTTACCACCAGTTTTGGCTTCATGGATGCCACCATTGAAGCTGGGAAAAAATATCCCGACAAGAAATTTATGCACTGCTCGGGATACAAGCAAGCTGAAAACGTCGGCACTTATTTCACCGATCTTTATCAAATGTATTATCTGAACGGTTTAATGGCGGGTGCTCTTTCTGAAAGCAAGATTATTGGCTATGTGGGCGCTTTCCCCATCCCCGAAGTGGTCCGTCATATCAATGCTTTTGCCATTGGTGCAAAAGAAGTTCAGCCCGACATTGAAGTGCGCGTAAAATGGATCAACGCCTGGTACGATCCTGTTAAGGCCCGTGAAGCTGCTGAAGCCCTCATTATTGAAGGTTGTGACGCTTTAGCATTTACGGAAGATTCTCCTGCAGTGATCGAAGTAGGCAAAGATCATACCGAAAAAGGCAAGCAAATCTACACTTTCAGCCACTACAGCCCAATGCAGCAATATGGTGAAAATACTGTAGTCAGTGGACAGCTTTGCGATTGGGGTTTGATGTATGAAGAAATCCTCCAAAACATCTATAACGATAAATGGAAAAACGAAGATATGCTCTGGCTTGCCAATAAAAAGACTGCTTTGCTGGGCGGAAGCTTTGATGAACAGATCAATAAAGTTTTTGTCGATCCTTTAAAAAACAAGAAAATCAACGATCCCATTCTGGGCCAGCTCTCAATTTATGATTTAGTCATGAAACGTATGGATCAGTATATGGAGCCCACTCTTTTACATGAACCCTTTACAGGTCCTATCGTGGATCAAAAAGGTGTCTTGAAACTCAAACCCAACGAAAGAGCCACCGTAGAACAGCTCTGGACGATTGATTGGTTTGTAGAAGGCGTCGTTGGCGAAATTCCTGCCAATTAAGTTAGCTAACAACTAAGGATGTCAGCAGGGCTTTCTTGCGAATGAAACGAATACAGGAGCTTGAGCTCAAAAGGATTAGTAAAGCTTTTCCCGGAGTCCAGGCTAATCAGGATATTGACCTGAAGATTCGTTCGGGCGAAATTGTTGCCCTTTTAGGTGAAAACGGCGCAGGAAAAAGCACGCTGATGAATATTTTAAGTGGTATTATCCTTCCGGATTCGGGTCAGATTTTCATCAATGGATCTCCGGTCCGAATCCGGAACCCCAAGGATGCCATCCATTTGGGCATCGGCATGGTACATCAACATTTTATGCTGATTCAGGCGATGTCGGTAGCAGAAAATATAGCTTTAGGTCTGAAACATCTTAACTTTCTTTTTCCTCTAAAACGAGTCAGGGAACAATTAGTCGATTTTGCCAAGCAGTATGGCTTTGACATTTCCCCTCGGGCAAAAATCTGGCAACTCTCGATTGGTCAACAGCAACGCGTTGAAATTCTCAGAGTTTTGATGCAGGGAGCTGATTTGCTGATCCTGGATGAGCCAACTTCGGTGCTAACTCCCCTTGAAATTGAGGATTTGTTTGGGACTCTTCGAAAAATGAAAGCAGAGGGTCATGGGGTGCTCTTTATATCTCACAAGCTGGATGAAATAAAAGCAATCAGCGACCGAGTCATTGTGATGAGAAAAGGTAAAATAGTGGCAGAAGGTATCACCGCAGAGCTAAGCAATGAAGACCTTGCCAAATGCATGGTTGGGAAAGATCTCGACTTGAGTTTGCCCGAAAAAAAACACCCCCCGGGAGAGCTTTTATTGGAAGCAAGTAACCTTCATATCCGCAACTCCTACGGTGCTTTTGCCATTTCTCAGCTCAATTTCCAGCTTCACAGGCACGAAGTCCTGGGCATTGCCGGGGTTTCAGGGAATGGTCAAAAAGAGCTGGCAGAGGGTTTGACAGGCCTTCTTCCCGTAGCTAAGGGGGAAATCCGACTCAAGGGAGAAAACATCACCAATTTGCCTCCCAAACAACTGCTATGTCGTGGGATGGCGCATATCCCGGAAGAACGTTTGAGTTTTGGGGTAGTGCCCAGTATGATGATTTTTGAAAATACCGCCCTAAAGGAGTATGACCGCAAGACCTTGTCTCCTAAAAAATGGTTGGATTTTGCGCGAATGAAGACCATGGCTCAAAAGATTATTCAGATCTTTCAGGTGAGTGCGTCTTCAGTAATGGTCACCACCAAAACCCTCTCGGGAGGCAATATTCAAAAGTTGATCCTGGGAAGAGAAATGTGTCGAAATCCTGAAATCATTGTGGCAGCCCATCCCACCTATGGTCTTGATGTGTCTGCAACACAGGATATCCGCAGGGAATTGTTGAAAAAAAGAGAAGAAGGATCGGCTATTTTGCTGATATCGGAGGATTTGGAAGAGCTCCTCGCCATGTCCGACCGTATAGCTGTGATGTATAAGGGGCAGTTTATGGGTATCGTGGATCGAAAGGAAGCAAATGCCACTCAGCTTGGTCTGATGATGGCAGGAATCAAATCCACTGGAGCTGAGTCATGATCCAGTGGGTACCTCGCTACGAGAAAAATATCTGGAAAAAAACCTTGATTTTATTTATATCTTTGGCGTTTGCCTGTTTGCTATCCAGTTTGATTTTTCTTTTTGTCAAAGCTTCTCCCCTGCTTGCCTTGCAAAAGATTTTTTTTGGATCCTTTGGTAGTATTTATGGAATGAAAGAAACCATCACCAAGGCCATCCCCTTGATGCTGATAGGAATTGGTTTGGTGGTGGCTTTTCGTGCTCGTTGCTGGAACATTGGAGCTGAAGGGCAACTGCTGGCTGGTGCTATTGGAGCCACCTGGATTGCCCTGCGCGTGGGGCCTCTCTATTCCGCCTATCTCATTATTCCCATGATGCTTTTGACAGGTTTTAGTTTTGGAGCGTTTTGGGCTTTGATCCCTGCGGTATTGAAAAGCAGGTTTGGTATTAATGAAACGATTGTGACGCTGATGCTAAACTATATTGCCGCGGAAATTGTACAATACCTGGTGCTGGGCCCCTGGAAGGGCAAAACGCAATTTGGCTTCCCTTATACCGATCGCTTCCCTGCTTCGGCGTATTTGAACTCCATCCCCGGTACGCGCATTCATTGGATCAGTTTGCTTCTGGCGATAGCCTTTGCTTTTCTCACCTGGTTTATCCTCAACAAAAGCCGTTGGGGCTTTGAGGCTCGGGTAGCAGGAGAAAATCCATCTGCGGCAAGATATGCAGGGATTTCCATCACTCGCACCGTGATTTTGGTGATGCTCTGGAGCGGAGGACTTGCTGGTTTGGCCGGGGTGGGAGAGGTAGCTGGAATTCACAGATACTTGACTTATCCTACTGCGATTTCCTCGGGCTATGGCTTTACTGCGATCATTGTGGCCTGGCTTTCTCGTCTAAACCCCCTGGCTGTGCTTTTGTCTTCTATCTTTTTTGCTGGAATACTGGTGGGAGGGGACGCTATCCAAACTTCGATGGGGCTTCCTTTTGCTACGGTAAATATTTTTAATGGTATGCTTTTGCTTGCTCTGATGGCTGGTACTTTTCTTTCTGAGTATAGGCCAGTGATCCGAAGAAGGTGAAGAAATAGGATGGATGTAGTGTGGCTGGCTCAAGTGTTGAATCGTGCCTTTATTGCAGGCACTCCCCTATTGCTTGGCACCCTGGGAGAAATTGTGACTGAACGATCCGGGGTCTTGAACCTGGGCATGGAGGGTATGATGGCGGTTGGAGCTGTGACTGCTTTTATGGTGGGCTTCCTGACGGGTCAACCCTGGCTGGGCTTTTTTGCGGGTGCTTGCTGTTCGGCAGTGTTTTCTCTGATCCACGCTGGCATTTGTGTGGGGCTCAAAGGAAAACAGGTGGTTTCGGGTCTTGCCCTCACCATGCTGGGCCTGGGTTTGAGTGGTTTGCTGGGAAAAGCCTTTGTGGGCAAACCTCTGGCAAATCGCTTCCCTCAATGGTCTGTTCCTGGCTTGAATCGCCTTCCTGTGCTTGGACAGGCTCTTTTTACCCAGGATCCTTTGTTTTACTTTTCCCTGCTTTGTGCTTTGTTGGTCTGGATCTTGATCTATCGCACCCGCTGGGGTATGCAACTTCGAGCAGTAGGAGAAAACCCTATTGCTGCTGATGCCATGGGTATATCTGTGGGAAGAATGCAAACCCTGGCGATTATGCTGGGTGGTTTTCTGGCTGGTTGCGCTGGAGCCTATATCTCTCTGGTCTATATGCCTACCTGGATGGAAGGTATTATTGGAGGCAGAGGTTGGATTGTGATTGCACTGACCATTTTTGCGGGGTGGAATCCTATTAAAGCGTTTGGGGGTTCGTATCTCTTTGGAGGGATTTATGTGTTGCAATATCTTTTGCAACCCTTTGGTTTCCCCCCCAATTTATTGATGATGCTTCCCTACCTTTCCACCATTGGAGTCTTGATTATTGGCTCAAGGCAGGCACGTATCTCCAAAAAAGGTGCTCCCGCCCATTTAGGGGAGACTTTTATCAAAGCGAATTAATGACCAGGGCGTTTTATCTATTGGAACCGTGAAGGGTCTGGTATAGGATTCAAAACTAATAGCTACCATAAATACAGACCCTTCTTTTGGCAAGTCACATGAAAAATCAATTTCTTGCCCATGAAACGTGCTGTTATCCTTGTTGAGGGTGATTTGGATTCTTTTTTGTTGCAGTTCCTGATCTTCGAGCAGTTGATACCATACGATCTTGGCGTGATAATGGATGCCAGGTAGCCCCCTGTTGGGAGCAACTTTGATTTTAACATGAAGTCGATTGGCATCCAGGGAAAGCTGTTTGAAATAAAAATCGGCATTTCGAAAAATCTCTTTTGCTATGAAGTCTCCCTTTGGGTCCAATATTACCCTACTCATGGTATCTCTTTTGCAGAATAACTCGTTTTTTCTGAGAAATGCTTTTAAAAATTGACCAATCATGGGTGTTTGACTTGTGAAGGCTGACAAAGCCTTGCTTTTTGCCATATAAGTTTCCTTGTTGAGTGGGTAATCCTCCCAGGTTAAGGTGTCAAGTAATAGGGATGGAGGAGGAATTAATCCAAGCTCTGGATGCTCTCCCCAGGGTCTTGGCCATGATAGTTTCCCCTGATGAATCAGATATTCATACACCATCACCTTGTCAAGCCAATCTTGCCCCATCTCACGCAAAATTTCGAGCTCAGTATATAGAAATGCTGTACTTGCCCAATGGTCTGGATGAAAGTCGTATATGGAGGGAGTAATAATGGTTTGGGGTTGTACTTGCTGTAATATTTGCCTTAAGTCGTCCGATAGTTGGGCTCCAGTGTTAGGAGCTAAATGAGTAAAACTATTATCATAGGGAGAAAAATCCTTTCGAGTGTGTGGAGATCTGAAAGCGCTGTCAAAGTGAGAAAACCACAAGCGATGGATGGCTCCATCGGGGTAAGATAAAAATATAATGTTTTCCTGGGGTAAACCCAGGGAAGTCAGAGCTTGAACGCTTTCTCTTTGACGTTCATATCCAAGGAGAATTCGGTTGTTTAAAGAGCGATGATATTCTTGCTCAGATGTTTGTATATAGTCACCAAAACCTTCACCATTGGTAACAAACACAAGATACACTTCGGCGCCTAACTCAAGTGAATCATGTATTAAGCCTGCGCTAGATAATATTTCATCATCTGGATGAGGAGCAAGAATCAAGATTCTGTGGGTCTGCCAGGGATTAAAAAGCTCCAGGGTTTGGAGCTTGAGCCAGCTCCGATACCAGTGAAGCTTTCTACCAAAAGGACCCCATTGAGTTTCTCTTAGAAACAAAACAACAAGAATACAACATACTGTTACAATTAGGGTGTTTTTAAAGTTTTTTGACATAAGCGAGTTTGAATACTTTTTCTTTTATCCAGTTTTGCCAAAGATAAGTTCTTTTTCTGGCATATTCTTTGAAACCAAACTTCTGGTATAAGGCACAGGCTTTTTGGTTGAAGGAGGTGGTATGCAAATGAACTCCTGGAACCCCTCTTTCCTTAAGCACTTGGAATGCCTGTTTCAATAAGGCGGAACCGACTCCCTTTCCCTGAGCATTGGGGTCCACGTTGATATGTAATATTGCTGGGGCTTCCTTTTCCAGGGCAAGCCCACCAAGAGGACAGAAAAGCTGATCTAAAGCAAATCTTAGCATAAATTTCAGAGACTTTGGACCCAGGTGATAGCATCCTTTGAGCAAGCGGGGTAGCACTCGGAAAGGTAGGATGCGATAAAAAAAGAGCTGTTTGATTTTGTCAGATTGGGGAGCAAAGAGAATATAGCCAAGTATTCGCCCTTGCTCTTCAGCTACCATAGCATTTTCGAGAGGAGGAAGGAGATAGACACGATAGGCTAAGTCAAAATACAGGGAGGAATCTTCCCAAAACACTGAAGCAGAGGACCCCAAAAGAGCTGTCTGGAAGGTAATCCTTTGGATAGCAGGGATATCAGCTATCCTGGCTGATCGCAGGTGCATGGTCTTGGTTCTCGCTTGATATCATGGTGCAGGTCGGTAAAAAAAGACAGCTCGGGGTACAGTATAAGCTTCTTGATTGTTGAGATGTCCTACAAAATCTCCCTTCTCGGTAATGTGGAGCTGACCATAAGAGAAGCTTTGGGCAGAAAAATCCAGGGGAGGAAGCTCTATTAGCTTTTCTCCGCTTAGTTTATCCAAGGCAATGATAGAAGCGTCTCCCATCAACAATACCCATCGTTTTTGCAAGCTGTCGTAAAGCATATCCAATACGGGGGCGTCAAATTGCTGAGTCCAGAGTATTTTGTTGGCGTTCATATCCAGGAGGCTCAAAGATTTGGGAAGATCTATTTCTCCTAATAGAAGCTCTTCTTGAATGATCATGGGCCCTGTAGGGATTTCGCTTGCGATTGCTTTGGAAGTGGCAAACTGAAATGAATTCAACACCTCACCATTGCTTTTATCGATATGCTCTACAAGAAACAAACCCTCTTTTTCGTAGTTTTCGAGGGGATAGGCACGAATGATGTGGTACAGCTGATCTTCTTTGCTAATCACGGGAAAAGAATCAGCAATATCATACCAGGCTTGATGGTCGGGGCCATAATACTTGCGCCATACTTCTTTGGACTCCTGCATATCGACACAAGCCATCACATGGGAGGAAGTTTTTTCTCTTTCGTAACTGCGATAGTAAAGGTAGTTTTGGTCCGTCACCAAATAAGAAGCAAAATTGGGCATATGAAAAGTGTCTTTGGCCTTTTCCCCCACTTTGAATTGAGCAAGTTGAGCATATCTTGCCAAGTATAACGAAGAGGCATCTTTTGCGAAAACATGTCTTCCTGGGGTGATTCCATCCAAGAGAGCTCCGTATTTTTTGGTTGAGATGGTGTCTTGGGTGGTATGTTTTGGAAGTAGGGAATCGGTGGGTAAGGAAATTTGAAAAAAACGCAGACGACTATTTTTGACATAAAAATACTGCAACTTGGAGGCTTCCTGGCTGGGATAAATTCCATGGAGAAGAATCATTTCCTTGCTTGGAATCATAAACTTTGCCTGGGGCTGAGTTGTGGAAAAAGAAAGCTGAAGCAGACCAAGATCGGTAGAAAGCAAAAGGTGCTCGCCCAGGACTTGACTCTGGGATATAGAAACCGTCTCCAATTGACCCCACAGGGCTCCCTGGTCACTTTTGAGCTTGATGGGAGGAGCAGAGTTGGATGCGCAAGCTGAAAAAAAGAGCATAGCCAGTAAAAAAGTCATAACTCGCATGGTTCGGACGTGGTACATATAATGAATCCTCCTTATGTGCATGCTCCAATATTATAGTCACTAAAAAAACAGAATAAAGACTTGAGGAGTTCAAGAAAATATGGGCTTGTGATAGAATAATAGATAAATCGAAGGAAAGGCTGGTAGCAATGATGTATCGACTTTGGTGGGTAGATGTCGAAACCACTGGTCTCGATCCTTTGCGCGATGAAATCATTGAAATAGCTATGTTTCTCACTGAATGTGATCCACAGAGGAAATGGCTTTCGCCCGTTAGCCAGCTGTACACAGGTCTTCAGGAGCCTTCCTGCCCCATTTCCCCTGAAGCTTCAAGGGTCAATGGTCTCACTTTGGAGCATCTGCAAGGGAAAAGGCTGGATATGGAACTTCTCAAAAAAATTGTGCACGAAGCAGACGGTTTTGTGGCTCATAATGCTTCCTTTGATAAGGGTTTTGTTGAGATGATCCTGCCTGAGGTAAGAAACAAAATGTGGTTTTGCTCTATTGCTGGAATAGAATGGAAAAAATGGGGTTTTGCTTCAGCAGGTCTTCAATCTTTGCTTCGAGCTCATCATATTTTTCCAAGCAGAGCGCATCGGGCAGAAAGTGATATTCAGTCCTTGTATTTATTGTTGCAGGAGCACAATCCCCTGGATAAAAGCTATTTTTGGGAAATGTGGGACAACTCTTATCATCGCTTTCTATCAAAGCAAAAACCCCCCGCTTTCGCAGGGGGCGGTGGAGAAAAAAGCTTTTAACTACTTACTACCAAACGATGTAATGCGCAACAGCTGTTTTTTGCTCTCTGTTGACAGGTCCATAAAGGGTAATGCGGGTATCGGTTTTTAGGTCCTCAGGAAACACAAAGCGATTGCCTCGGATGAAGCCAGTCCATTCATAATACTTTACTTCGAGAGTGATTTCGTCGTTTAGTTTGAGTTTCAAGGTCATTTGTTCCAGATTGATTTCGGTGACAAGACCCTTGATGCCTTCAACAGGAACAGGAGGATTGCCGCGACCAGGATCGCCAGGACCAGGATTGGGATCGCCAGGGCGTTCGAATTTGCCAAAAGCCACCAGATGTGCTTCCATTTTCATTTCTTCGGGGT
>DAOSES010000001.1:9740-130370 GCA_035363255.1 Caldisericia bacterium
AGGTTTTTTCGTTTCCTTCGGGATCTTTATGTTTGAGTTCAAAACTCAGGGTTTCGAGGTTGAGTTTGCTCATGATACCTTTGATCAGAGGTGGACCACCACGGTCGGGGTCGCCACGACGTTCGAATTTGCCAAAAGCCACCAGATGTGCTTCCATTTTCATTTCTTCGGGGTTGATGGGGCCCATAACAAAGACTTCTTCGCCATCTTTGAATTCTTCGACTTTGGAAGGTTTCATGTCGCGAATAAAACGTGTTTTGTCAGAATAGCTGACTTGGAAGGTTTTTTCGTTTCCTTCGGGATCTTTATGTTTGAGTTCAAAACTCAGGGTTTCAAGGTTGAGCTTGCTCATGATACCTTTCACCAAAGGTGGGTCCTTGCGTTCTCGGTCGCCAGGGCCAGGATCTGGATTGCCTGGAGCAGGACCCCATGCAATCACTTGAGCAGTGATGGTTTTATCATCTTCACCCACGACTCCACTCACTAAAACACCTAAATCATTACTTAGCTGGCTTGAATCAGCTTTTTCACCATCGTTGATAAATACGGTTTCTTCGTTAAAAACAACCTTCCAGCTTTGCTTTTCAGATTTCAGTTCAAAGCTTTTTGCTTGAAGATTTAACTCCTGGACTATTCCACGGAATTTGCCCTTTTTGGGGGCTGCGAAACCGCTTCCCACAATGCTAAGTGCCAGAACTGTCACTAAAAGCACACTCCAAAGTTTCCTCATTTTTTAGCCTTCCTTTCTATTTTCAAACATTTCTCAAAATAAAATTTTCATGTTTTTCTTTTATACCCTCTTAGGAGTATTTTAGTTACGAATCAACTATTTTTTTTGATTTTTTTCCTTGTGGGCTTCTGTGCTATACTTTTAGATAAGTTGTTGTGCAATTTGAGTCAAAATAAGGAGTGATGAGTGATGGAATATCTAATTCCTATTGGAATTTTGGCACTCTTGGGTCTCATGGCCTTTTTGCTTACTCGATCCAATAAAAATGCCACCAAGCTCTTGCAAGAGCTTGCAAAGCAGGAAAATTGGGAATACACCAAGAAAAATGGCACTTTTGACGGTCTTTTTGAATTCAAGGGTCAGTTTAATCCAGAGCAAAGCTGGACTTTGACAGCTTTTGACCGGGCTTCAGAAAATAGATTAAACACCAGCAATTTGACGAGTAATGTTTCTGGTCCCTACACTGAATGGTCTATCTCTTTACCCAGTATTAAAACTGAGCTTTTTATGATGCCCAAAGACCCCTCCATGAAAATGGTCAATGAAGAAAAGCTTCTTCAAATGCTGAAACCCATATGGAAAAGCATGGGACTTAATGCAGATCAATGGGTGCAGTATAAAAGTTCTGATAGTGATATACAAAATGCTTATCTTATATTGTCTGATCAGCCTGAGCTCGCTCAAAAGCTCTTTTCTTCAGCTTTTGAAGAAAACTTAAAACCCCTGGCGCAATTAAACTTCGGGCTTCGACCTGCTTTTCGTGTCCAAAATGGAAAGGCTGAAGTTCAAATCAGAAAAGTGCTCCGCAAACCCGAAGAAATTAAAGATCTGGTGAGGCTTGGAATAGTCTTTTCAGAAACCTGCATCAAGTAAATTCCTAAGGAGAAAAGACAAGATGCCCAATTTTAAATGCTCAAAAAATGAGAAAGAACTTGGCAGATGGACTACCAATCTTATACCCCATGGAGGCGGAAGATATACTGGGCAACTGGTTCTTACCAACCAACGTGTGGTTTTTCATGCCCAGTTTAATACTTCGCTGGCGGGAGTGATTGGAGATTTATTTTTTCATAGCTCGGATGCTGGCACCTTTATCACCATTCCAAAAGAAGATATTGTAGCTATTGAACCTGTAATCAGCCTTCTCAACAAGCGCCTCATCCTCAATACTAGCAATGATCAGACTTATGTGATTGACAATGGTATGCTCCCAGTGCAGGGCATACTTGATGCTTTCAAAAAACAACAATAATCCACTTATCAAACCATGTCTGAAAAAACCAATATCCTCCTGCTTTCGAATGCCAATCCATGCTATACCGAGGGAAATCATCGAGATGTTCAAGCTTGTTTTGGTCTTGATGCCTTGCCTTTTTCCATCATCACTTGTTTTTTGCACCACAAAAAGAAAGAAACTCTGCTAAATCCCGTCAAAGAAGACTTGCTTAATTTACAGCTATATTCTGTGCTCAATGAGACAAGGATTGATGCGGTAAAAATTGGGGCTTTGCTTAGTAGAGAAAACGCTAAAACCGTTTGTCATGCCCTAAAATTGAATAATGTACCAAATATGGTGCTTGATCCAGTATTTTTTTACCACAAGCTCGAGTTGTTGGAAAAGAAAGCCCTTACGTTCTATTTTTCCCAGTTTTTACCTTTGGCTGAAATGATTACTCCAAACATAAGCGAGGCTGAAAAGCTTACTGGAAACAAGATAAACTCTCTTTCAGAAGTGTATAAAACCGCAGAAAAGCTCTACCGAATGGGGCCCAAAAATGTACTCATCAAGGGAGGAGAGCTTTCAGGATCCACCTGTGTTGATGTGTTGTTTGATGGCAAACAATTTTATACCTACGAAGCTCATCGTCAGGAAAACGGAAAACTGGCAGGCGCAGGATCCCTGCTTTCAAGCGCTATCGCTGTGGGTTTGTCTCGCAAGCTTCCAGCGCCTCAAGCCGTGCTCAAGGCAAGAGAATATCTACAGCAAGTGGCAAGTCAAAGATAGCTTATTCAGGATTGAGAATATCCCAGAAAAAATCATCTTCGAGCTCAACAGGCTTGAAAGTGATGCGTGCATTTCCGATGCCGGTGATGCTGTTGGCTATGATTCGTCCTTCGATGCTTGCGCTACCCACCAGCTTAAGGTTGGCATTGGGTGCATAGAGCAGAGCATCTGAAAGATTGGCTGCTCCACCGTCGGAAACGTTGACCTGTTCGCCAGCAAGAAAAATATTGCCTTTGATGTTGGTGCTTCCGCCAAAACGAGCCCCTGCGGATTCTGCATAGATGGATCCGTTGAATTTGGTGTTGCCAAAAAACTCGAGGGAATCTTGTCCGCTATAATACATCATCACGTTTTCGGGTAGTCCGCTTCGGTTAAATTCCGAACCTCCGCCGAAATTGAAGGAATTGTTGACCTTCAGGATGAGCTTTCCGTCGCCTTCTACACGAATTTTGCCTTGTGTGACGTTGAAGTCATCGACCAATATGGTGAGAACGTCTCCTTCGTTGCCAGTATTAAAAACCAATTCACGGTTGTTGAGGATTTCGAATTTGTTGTAATAGCCATTTTCGGAAATAGTCTCGACAGGACCGCCACCCTTGAGTTTGTAGTCGCCCTTGGCGATAAAAGAATCGGTAGGAATTTCGGGATAGACTGGGAAGGGAAAGTTCCAGTTATAGTTGGCATTATCAAAGATAGTGCCAGTGACAGAGCTGGATCCACTGGTGATAACGGTGCCGTTGGTGACTACGTTGCCAAAAATCTTGGAGCTTCCTTGAAGCACAATGTTGTCGGCAGAATAGATGACATTATTATCCAAAAGGCTTAACTCGGGAGGAAGCCAGGGCTCAAGGGTTCCGCCCCCGGTGCCTCCTCCGGAGCCTCCACCACTTTCGTCTCCGGGCCATTCGGGGAAAACATCGAGGAGATTTTGGTTGAGTTGATCGGTGATGCGATTGATGGCATCGACAGTGGCTATGCGAAGAGGGGGGATAGAAACAGTGAAAACAGCAGCAAAAAAGGATAATACCAGCGCATATTCAATAAGGGTTTGGCCTTGATTTAAAAATAAAAATTTTTTCATTGCTTGCCTCCTTTGGCAAAAACACAATACTCCTGACTAAATTATAAACAAAATACTATATTGTCAATAGGTAGTTCTTACACTGGACAGGTAAAAATTTTACAAGATAATGGAAGCAATTCACTTCTTCGAAAGGGGAAAAAATGTGGGAAATGCCGTTATCGACGTTTTTGGCTTTTGTAGCCTTGGTATTGACTGTAATAGCCGCAATCATCTGGGCTAAGCTTGCAGGTCGAGATGAAAAAAAAGAAGATCAGGATGGTGAAGAATGAAGCACCCCGTGTTTTATCTGACTATTCTGGCCGTATATTTTGTTTTTTTAATTATCATAGGTTTTTGGACTCAGAGAAAAAATCAATCTTCTTCTGATTATTTGATTGGTGGAAGGAAAATTGGCGCCATGGTGAGTGCTCTTTCTTTTGTGGCTGCCTACTTTAGCTCGGTAGTAATCATCGGTGGTGGAGCTTTTGGGTACAAGTATGGGCTTTCCACTCTTTGGATAGCTGCTATCAACGTCTTGCTGGGTTGTTTTCTTGCCTGGTTGGTTTTGGGCAAAAAGACCCGAGAGTTGACCAAGAAATACAATGCCGTGACACTCCCTGATTTTTTTGCAAAACGTTATCAGCTTCCTTTGGCACGGATTTTTGTATCGATCGTGATTTGTCTGTTTTTAATCATTTACAATGTGAGTATTTTAAAGGGTTTGGGCGATACCTTTCAGGTTTTACTAGGTATTGATTATATCTGGGGAGTGGTTATCTCGGGTTTGATTGTTTTAATCTACGTTTCCTTTGGGGGCTATCTTGCTGTGGTTTGGACCGGTTTCATTCAGGCATTGATCATGGGGGCGGGATTGCTTCTACTTCTTACGAATACCTTGAGAGTAACTGGTGGCTTGAGTGCTGGCGTTCTTGCGCTCAAAAATATCAAACCTGGTCTGGTTGAAACTCCAGGAGTCTGGGGCTTTCCGGGCTTAATCTCTTATGTGTTGGTGGTCAGCTTTGGAGTATGGGGAATGCCCCAGATGCTGGCACGTTTTTATTCCATAAAAAGCAATAAAGCCATACGAACAGGCACCATCATTGCTACCATCGGAGGAGCCATGGCCTTTATACCCTATCTCGTGGGAGCCCTGGCAAGGACGAAATTTCCCGATCTTGCCAATATCGATCAGGCTATTCCTCTCATGGTAAGTAATTTTATGTCTCCCACTGCTACTGCCATCTTTTTTATAGGAGTCATTGCCGCAGGAATGTCAACTTTTTCTTCTGTACTTATCATTTCTTCTGGAGCAATGGTGAGCGACTTAATGAAAAAGTCATTTTCATTAAAAATCAATGAAAAGCAGGAAATTCGCTGGAATACTTTTACGAACATGCTGATAGGTTTGATTTCTATACTTATTGCGCTCAAACCCCCAGGCTTGGTATTAACTCTCACTGCTTTTTCCTGGGCAGTCATTGCCTCAACCTGTCTTGCACCTTTCCTTTTGGGTCTTTACTGGAAACGAACCAGCCAAAGCGGGGTGCTTGCTTCGATGTTTGGAGGGTTTATCGTGGCTATTGTCTGGACTATGCAAAAACCACCTCCCTTTGGGCTTCATGGATTTATCCCTGGAGTAGCTGTTTCATTTCTGCTTCTGGTAGTGGTCTCTCATTTTAGTAAAAAAAAGATAGCATTTATTGAGTAACTAAGTTTTAAATTAATGAAAAGAATAAGCCGAGAGAACGTTCTCTCGGCTTATTCTTTTAGAGTGCGTTCCAAAGGAATTTCAAAGGTAAAAACACTTCCCTGCCCTGGCTCTGAGTTGACCCATATTTGCCCATGATGGCTTTCAATGAGTTGTTTGCAGATTGCCAAACCCAAACCGGTGCTACCCACTTTCCGATATTGAGAAGATGCCAACTGGGTAAAATGAGTAAATAGTTTGGGAATATCTTCTTTTGCAATTCCTATGCCCTGGTCAGTAACCGATATACGAAGATTTTGCTCATAGGGTTTTGCGGTGATAGTGATGAGGCCACCCTTCGAGCTAAACATGATAGCATTGCTCAGTAGATTTAAGAGAACTTGAATGATCCGGTCTCGATCTATGAAAATGCCCGAGGGAAGAAATTCGTCCAAACAAAGAGTGATGCCAAGGTTTTTTTCTTTTGCTTGAACTTGCATGGTCTCGACAGCTTCTTGTATTACGGTTTTTATATCTTCACAAGTCCAATGCATATCCAGTTTTCCGCTTCGCAACTTTTGTAAATCCAAAACCTCATTGATAAGTCGGGTGAGTCTTTCTACATTGCGTTTTCCAGCTAAAAGCATATTTTTTTGTTCTTGATTGATACTTCCCACTGCGCCATCAGACAAAAGATCAATGGATCCCTTGATGGCAGTGAGAGGAGTGCGTAATTCATGGGAAACCATTCCAATAAACTCATCTTTGATTTGTTCTATTCTTTTACGTTCTGATATATCTACAATAGTAAACATGAGCATCGCCTTGCCACAAACCAATACTCGGTTTAAGATGATCTCGGTTTCAAGGACTTCGTGGTTTTTTTTGTTCAGCTTCCACTCAAATGAAAGGAAACTTTTTTTCCAGGCATTTTCAAACAGGGACATCAATTCAGCACTATCCTGTTTGTTTTCTGGAGAAATTAGATAAGCTTTGGAATAGTAACTTAACTCTTTGGAAGGAAGACTGTCAAAGTCAGGATAGCCCAACATCAAGGCAAAAGATAGATTAGCGCTCAGGATTTTGCCCTGTATGTCTATCAAGCCCATTCCCAGAAAAGCCTGATCAAACATGTCTTGAAAGAATTTCTTGGCATCCTTGAGTTGTTTTTCTTTGCCCAGTTGGTAGAGGACTATGAGCAAAATGCTGCCGCATATTATCAGTATTACGATAGAAATTATGGTTTGAAGATGCATTAAAAAAAGAAAATCAGGATGGTTTGAAAAGCTGGCGATTGTATTAAATTTCATTTCGTTGCCTCACCCTCTGCCTGGCTTGGATTGGGTCCAAGGTGCTTTTCGATTTCTTTAAACAAGGTTTCTATTTCAAAGGGTTTTTGGATATAGCCTTGAGCATTGCATTCCTCCACCTTGATGAGAGGGTTACCCCCCACTGAGGATGCAGAAAAGAAGACAACGGGGATATGGTGCATTTCATCGTCTTTTTTTATTAACTGGCATAGCTCAAAACCAGTCATCCCAGGGAGATGAAGATCGAGTAATACCAGATCGGGCTTTTTTTCTTTGGCGAGTCTGAAACCCTCATCACAATCCGAGGCTGTGATAACCTCGTAGCCCTCGTATTTGAGTCGATACGCAGTCAAGGTCAGAATATCTACTTCATCGTCAATAATGAGGATCTGCTTTTTCATTCTTTTTCCTTTCCTTGTTCGAGCGGTAATACCACATAGAAAGTAGTGCCCTGCTCCCAGACAGACTCAAGAAAGACCTTTCCACGGTGGCCCTGGACGATTTCTTTGGAAATTGCCAGACCCAAACCACTACTGCCTGAGGTTTTGAACTCAGGGGGAGCAACTTGCACAAAGGTGGAAAACAATTTGTGTATGTCTTCTTTTTTGATACCAATACCTGTATCTGCAATAGAAATTTCGAGCTCCTTGCTGGATGAAAGTAAGCGTGTTTTGATAGTGACAGAACCTTTGATAGTAAACTTTAAGGCATTGTTGGCAATATTGATGAGCACGCGTGAAATTTTTTCTTTGTCCATATCAATTTCAGGAACAGCAGGATCAAGCTCGGTGATAAGCTGAATTCCCTTGCTTTCAGCAAGAGGACTGAGAGTTTCGATAGTATCTTTGATGCAATCTTCGATGCTGGCTTTTTCAAAACGGATTTCATAGCTGGCTTTTTTCATCTTTTGAAAATCGAGCACATCATTGATGAAGCGTGCCAAACGATTCGCATTACGCTTTCCAATTTCCAATACCTCTCGCTGTTCCGGGGTTAGGGGACCAATAGCCGTATCAAGCACCAGCTTTAGACTGTTGTTGACAGAAGTAAGGGGAGTTCTGAGCTCATGGGCCACCATGCTGATAAATTCATCCTTGATAAGGTCAAGGTTTTTTTTGTCGGTAATGTCTCTGGCAACACCAGTGGTACCTTCGACTTTTCCATTTTCGTCAAAAATGGGGGCTTTGATGGTTTCTACCCAGTAAAGGGCGTTGTTTTTGTCGAGTTGTTCTTCGATGGTTTTTTGTTTGCCTGTTTGGATGACTTCCTGATCGTCCTGGGTGTATCGTTTTGCTAAATCCTCAGACCATAGCTCAAAATCGGTTTTTCCGATGATTTGGTGGTATGGGAGTTTGAAAGTATCTTTGAAGACTTTATTGACCGATATATAAGCCCCATGAGGATCTTTGAGCCATGCCATGAAGGGTAGGTTGTCGAGGAGGGCTTGTTGTCGCAATTGAAGGTTTTTAACTTTTTCTTCTCTTAGTTTGATTTCGCTAATATTGCGTATTTGGATCAGGGTTCCAAGTTCTTCTTTTCGATGATTTTTGAGAGGAAGACCTTCAATTTCATACCAGAGTTTTTGGCTTTCTTCCATGCTGGATAAGATGATTTTTGTGGATGCGACCTGACTGAGCAGGTCATGGAAGGATTTTCCAAGGAAGTAAAGATCTTTTGGGCTTGATCCCATGAGTTCCCCTTGATATTGAATCAATTTTTCAGCTACAGGATTGAGAAGCAATAAGCGGTCTTCCAGGTCAAAAACCAGGACCCCCTCTTTCATGCTTGAAAAAAGATATTCAAAAGCTATCGGCTTGAGGATCAGGAGTTGGTATTTAATAAAAACAAGGCTGAATATCAGGCAAGTGATAGCAAAACTGATGGGGGCAAAATCAATCCCCTGGATAGGGGTCAGATGAAAAACATAAATAATGTTTCCGGTCCAGGGAAAAAGCATAGCAATAAGAAGCCAGAAAATACGCTTTTTGTGAAGGGATCCGTGTAAAGCGTATTGTTTGAGGAGTAATACTATTCCGAGAATCATGCACCCATAGGCATAAAGAGCATTCAACCAGAACAAAGGACCCTGATGATATTTGATTAAAGCCCAGGAAGTGCCTTCGATGCTCGAAAAATCAGTCCAAAACAAATGATGGTAGGAATTGCTAAAGACTGCAATAATCATGAGTAAGGGTAGCAGTAAAAGATATCTCCCCCAGGGATTGCTCCTCCAGTCTTGTTGTTGGGTGTAGTGATAGATAAAGAGAAAAAAGAGAGGAGCGATAGGAGCTATCCCCAGATAAGAAAACTGTGATAAGAGAATTTTGGTGGAAACTTCAAAGGGTAGAAGTTCAAGCCCTTGAAAGAAAGCCCAAAGGGTAAGAGCTATCAGGGTGAAAATAATGCAACTTCCCCCTGGATATTTTCGGTAGGGATGAATCACAAATATCAGAAAAAGTGACAAACCACATGCAGTAAACATGATGGCAGAAAAAAAAGGTATCAACTCTATTACATTCACCAATTGCACTTCCTCCTACAAAGCACTATTATAATCGATTAAGGCGTGAAAAAGTAAAATAATGAAAAAAAAAATAAAAAATACTTTAAAACTATCGGTAGTTGAACTTATCGGCTACCTTTTTCCCAGTGGATCCCTGGGTTTTGCGAGTACCAAAAATGCCCGATTGCTGGAAGGTGCCGAACTTCACCGCCAACTTCAAGGTCATAGCAAGGGCGTAGCAGAGGTACCTTTGCTCCGATGTGTCGAATTTGAAGATGCCATCATCACCTTTCATGGCAGAGCGGATCAAATTTATGAAGAAGATCAACACATCGTAATCAGAGAAATAAAAAGCACCTATACTGCTCCTGAGCAGATATCCTCTGAGCTTATACAACGAGATTATCTGCAAGCTATTTCGTATGCTTTTTTAATGCTGGGAGAGCAAAAAAAACTGAGCTTCATCATTGAGCTTTGTTATATTCATCTGCCTGGCAAAGAACTTACTTTTGATCGAAAAAACTACGACGCTTCCATGATAGAGGAAATGGGCTATAAGTTGCTTGAATCCTGGTTGGAATGGAATCGTAAAGCCTGGGAATGGGAAAAATATCGAAACCAGTCGCTTGAAAAAGCTCAGTTTCCTTTTTCCACCCTTCGAAAAGGACAAAAGGATCTCATGGATCTGATCCAACAGAGCATTACAGATCATCATACTTTGTGGGTGGAAGCCCCCACAGGTATTGGTAAAACTATGGCTACCCTTTATCCTTCAATACTTTCTTTGCAAAAGCAAAATCACAAAGTGTTTTATTTAAGCGCAAAAACCTCCCAACAAATGAATGTTGTTGAAGCGATCCAGTTTTTAAACCAACAAGGAGTCAAGCTCAGGAATATTCAACTCACTGCCAAAGAAAAACTATGCCTTCATAGTAGCACCACCTGCGATCCCTTGTCTTGTCCTTTTGCAGAGGCTTATTATGATCGTTTAATGGAAGCATTAAATGAACTTCTTCAGTTGGAAAACTTTAGTAGTAAGGAAGCCTGCAATATTGCAGAAAAACATCGCTTGTGTCCCTTTGAATTTCTTTTGGATGCCTCTTTGTGGGCAGACCTAATCATCGGTGATTATAACTATTTCTACGATCCCCGAGTCTATCTCAAGCGCTATTGGAACAACAGCTCCTATCAAGCAGTGGTTTTGGTGGATGAGGCTCACAATTTAGTGGATCGCTCGCGAGAAATGTATTCTTCTGTCTTGAGTAAAAAAGAGCTTGTGAGAGGCATGAGAAACCTCAAAAGAAAAGCTCCGGATCTATACGATGCTTTGAAGCAAATACAGACCTACCTGAGCGAAAAGGAAGAGGAAATGGAAGATCTGAGCGAAGAAAACGAAGAGGTGGAAGAGCGATTTCCGGAAGCCTTGGAAATCCTCTTGGAAGATGCCCAGGATGCCTTCAACAAGCTTGCGCTTCGTAGTTCCAAAATCTCTTTGCCACATGCCACTGTTACACTCTATTTTGAGATCAGTTTTATCTTGAAACTTTTAGGTCTGTATGATGATCGATTTTTTACCCTTTGGAGCAAATACCACAAAGACATTTCATTGAAAATTGCCTGTATCAATCCTTCTGCCATGCTCAGGGAATGCAATCAGAAATGCAATGCTCTCATCTTCTTTTCTGCCTCTCTTCGCCCTTTAAATTACTACAAAGAGGCATTGGGTGGAGATAGGGAAGATCCTGAAGTCACCCTTTCCTCGCCCTTTCCCCGAGAAAACCTACTCAGTATGGTAGATCTTTCCATATCCACTCGCTGGAAAAACAGAAGTCAATCGCTCAAACCTATTAAAACTCTGATTGAAAACGCAATCGCTGTTAAAAAGGGAAAATATATAGCTTACTTCCCTTCCTATCAGTATATGAATGATTTTACTGCCCAGCTTCCTTCTGAGCTTCCCTTTGATCTCTTGATTCAGAAAACAGGTATGAACGAAAAGGAGAAGAAGCTCTATCTCTCTGCGTTTGAAAATGAAAGTGAACGAAGTTTGCTGGCTCTGGCTGTTTTAGGAGGGTCTTTTGCTGAAGGGATTGATCTAATGGGTGAAAAACTACATGGAGTCATCATCGTTGGGGTAGGTTTGCCTAAAATTGGATTGGAAAGAGAATTGATACGTAAATATTACCAGGAAAACCTCAACAAGGGGTATGAATATGCCTATCTATATCCAGGCTTGAACAAAGTCATGCAAGCAGGGGGGAGAGTCATTCGGTCCGAGCATGACCGTGGTTTTATTTTGCTTTTGGAAGATCGCTACGCCACGTCCTCCTACCAAAAACATATTCCAGATCACTGGAAGCCCCTACAACAAATCAGAAACAAAGAACACCTTCAGGAGCTACTTAGCTCTTTCTGGGCTTCGTCTGATAGCTTATAAGAGGATCATGGCATCTCCGAAACTATAAAAACGATAAGCTTCGTTGATGGCTTCTTGATAGGCCTCCAGAACCTTTTCTCGGGTATAAAACGCACTCACGAGCATAATCAATGTGGATCCCGGAAGATGAAAGTTGGTCACCAGACTATCCACGACCTGGTACTGATAGGGAGGACGTATAAACAAACGCGTAGAGCCCTCTCCTGCCTCCACTCTTCCATCTCTTGCCAAACTTTCGAGGGTACGGGTAACCGTAGTACCCACCGCTATACAACGCCCGCCCTGCTTTCTTCGTTGGTTGATTTCCTGAGCAAGCTCGGGGCTAAGCTGGTAAAACTCTTCATCCATGCAATGCTCTTCGAGGTTTTCCACTTTCACGGGCTTGAAGGTGCCTGGCCCAATATGTAAAGTGAGATAGGAGACTGCAGTGCCCTTGGCTTCTATGTTTTGTAAAAGTTCTGAAGTAAAATGCAGGCCAGCAGTAGGAGCAGCCACCGAGCCGTCTTTTTTGGCATAGACGGTTTGATAATAGTCTTTCCATTGGTCGGGATCGGAGTGGATATAGGGAGGGAGAGGAGTTTTTCCAAACTTTTCGAGCACTGATAAGAAGTGTTCGTTTTCTGTCCACTCAAAATCTATCAGACGCTCTCCCTGGGGAAGGATTTCGTGCACTTTTGCCTTCAAAGCAGAAGAAGGATGGATGAATTCTGAGCCTACCTGGGCTTTTTTGCCAGGAGAAACATAGCAAATCCACCTTTTGTCGGTCTGAGGTCGGATGAGTAAAATTTCTATTTTGCTTTGGCTATCGGGTCGAATGAGCCACAATCGGGCAGGAATCACTCGGGTATCATTGAGCACCAGTATATCTTCAGGGTGAAGGTACTCAGCAATGTCTGCAAACTGTCGATGCATGATCTGCCCTGAGGATCGATTGATCACCATGAGTCTTGCTTCTTCTCGTTTGATTTTTGGTTCCTGGGCAATGAGTTCGGGGGGAAGGTCAAAAACAAAATCAGCTGTTTTCATGTGTTGACTCGCCAGGGAAAATCAGACTAAAGTTTAAATCGTAAAAGACAGAAGTACGAAACTGAGGGTTGTGAACTAAAATTTTCAAAGGAGCTTTGAGATGGTCAGGCACTTCGATGATAATCTTACTATCTTCATTTAGTTCGTACCATTCCCCCTGCGCTGGATTTTTACCCTTCAGCAGTGTGTCCATATTGGCTTGATCACTCACAAATAGTTTGAGCTTTCCAAATCGTTGTGTCCAAAATTCAAAATGCTTCATTATTATCAAGTTATTATCATTCCAGGGGATGTTCTTTTGAAAAAACCATTTCATATTCAATTCTACTTGCAGGGATGTGACTGGACGATAACTCAAAAGGACTGATTCTGACTCCTGAGTGTATTCACTCTCTACATCGAAGAGATAGCTGATACAATCTAATGAAATAAGTACTTTGTTGTGGTGGTCGAGCACAGGCGGAGACTCAAAAACTATCTTTTTTCCATTAGATAGTCTTATGCTGTCTTTTCCCAAATATGCTTCGATGTAAAAAAACTCTTTGCTGAATACGACCAGATGCCTTTGAACGTGAGTGCTCAAGTTGGCATTGACAAACTGAGCAAAGATTTCGCCTTCGATATAGTCTGTTTGACCAATTTTGATTACTTTGACTCGTTTTTCAATCCTGGGAAGCTCCTGGTCCACAAAGGATACGCTTTGGTCTCTGCCTTCAAAAAGGGAGGGCTGAACCGCAGGAATAGTTAATGAAATCGATTCTGGTGGTGATTCATTTTTTAGAGGAAGGAAGCGAGACAAAGATCCAATTTTCGAAATAACATGTAGCGTATAATTTTGAGGGGCAACATTTTTGATGATACCTACTCCCCTTGAATCGGTGTAGGTAACAGCAGTAAGATTTGGAATATCCCAATTCCGTTCTTCCATGGGCCAATGGCTTGCCAGAATGATCTGAACACCATCAAGAGGATCTCCATTGAGATCAAATATCTTGAAGCTTAGATCGCTTAATTTTTCTAATGAAGAATACTTGAGTGGAGCTTGACGACTTCGGCCGAAAATGCTTTCACTGTCCGTAACCATAGGCCAACTTAGGGTTCGATCCTTCCATAAACGACTATATACTAAAGAGTCATCAAAGTATTCTTTCCAAACACTCAAATCAGTGCTCTCGCCTGAAGAAGCATCAACATGATGCCATTCATCAGCCCAAAAATTGTTGAACTGATGATCTTCACCCAAAGCTGTTACGATAATAACTGGAATATTCATCGCCCTTGCCGCAGCTTGGTATATGGTGGCCCATTCTGCACACCAGATTCCAGCTTCAGGATTTTGAAGATTTTTATAGACGTGATACCACCCTGCTGGCTTGTTTCCTGGACGCCATACTCCTCCAATATCTTGTTTTAACCACTGGAGCGTCAGATAGGCAGCTTCATAGAGGGTTTTTGCTCCGCTGACTCTTTCAAACAAACTTACTCCATAGGTTTTGTTGTCTGGAAGATAAGAGCGATAAAAATGACCTGCATACATGCGGAAAGTTACTTCTGGTTGAACCAAGCTTCGACTGGGCATGACCAGATTGTGATAATATATCCTTTTTGGCATTTCCTTCCAACCCTCATCGCTAGAGTAGTTGAGAGTTGTCCAGTCGTCTTGTTCAGATATTTTCACATAGCTGACTCTTTCGCACATCGCATAAATATTTTTTACGTTTTCAACCAAAACCTCCAACTGCTTGAATTCAATAAAGGCCAAAAGATCGGAGGTTTGGAAACTGCTGATACAATACACCACTTCATCCAGATATGGTTTTTCAAGATCCAGGATAAACTTGGCACATTCTTCGATCTCTTGTGTATGATGCCCAGTAGCATACAATATGCTACCAGCCCGATGATAGCCCACTCCTTCCAATTCTTTGTTCAAACCCTCACCATAAGGAGGGGAAAAGATCATCCAGGAGTCTTGCTCGGAGTTCCCCTTGTTGAGAAAATACATCACAGGATCAGGAGGACACAGGTAAAGAAAATCGGTCAAACCATCCTGGTTGAGATCAATATAGGTCATGGCATTGGCATAAGTAATTGGAACTTTGGCAATTAGAGTGTTAGATTGTATTTTTTTAGAGTCACCAGTAATAATGTAGATCGCAAATTCCCCTTCCCAGCCACTCACTATAAGAAGTAAATTTTTGTCAGGAAGCTGGCGTATCACTGGACTCGCCTGACTGCTTACAAAAACTTCTTCCCTTGGGAAATAGTTTTCTCTTTTTTTCCATTTTCCCTCTTCAAAACAAAGCATGGATAGTGATCCGTCTTTATTTCCAAGGATTAAACATGCCTGTTTGTCCCAGTGAAATGCATCCATTTTCCAGGAATAAGTTGTTCCTGGTTCAAAATAAACTTCTGTTGGAGCTTCGAATTGGAGTTGATCGGACTTTGATATGTTTTTCGAAAAGAATATCTTACCATCCAGGGATAGAAAAAGATCGCTGAGTCCGTTCTGATCTATATCAAGAAGAGTAATGTAAGTAGCACTCTTGGTGGATATAGGCAAAGGGAAGCTAAGCTTAAGTTTTAAATGACTTTTTCCTGGTATTTTGGTCATTTTATAATATAGAAGGGTGCCTTCTCCGTCGCTAACCAAAAGATCATCTACTCCATCTCCGTTTAGATCACCAGCGCTGAAAGAGATATTATGTCCTTTTTGAATGAGATCATAATCCATTGCACGAAACTGTGAGTGCAAACCCAATTTTAACCAGTCAGGGCTTGCATCTACTGCTTCTTTTGCCTTGGAGGGCAAAGACAAATCAAGCACATGGGATTTTTCCAGATACCCCCCCTGAGTCACTCCCCAAAGGTCAAACTCGCTGGGATTCACCAGGTTGATTTTTCCAGGAAAACTTCTTTCAGGAGATCTTGCGGCATACGAGGATACAAAAAAGAAAAATAAAAAAATCAATGCTAAAGCTAAGAGTTTTTTTAAGTTTGTCGCAAGAGTTTTCATATTTTCCCCAACCTTTTTTGAATAGCCAACCAACGTTCTTTAAAATAGCTTTCTTTTCCGCGATCCATAGGATGATATAGCGATAAATCTTTTAAACGCTCAGGAAGATAGCTTGCCCTGGGCACTTCCTCTTTCTGATCAGGAGGGTAAACATAGTCTTTGCCGTAGCCAAACGACTTCATCAAGGGAGTAGGAGCGTTTCGGATATGTAGAGGAATCTCTTCACTGGGATAGCTTTCGGAGGCATGAATAGCTTTTTTAATAGCTTGGTAGGAAGAAATGCTCTTGGGAGCAAGGGCAAGATAAATAACTAATTCTGCTAAAATACAGTCACACTCAGGAAATCCAATTTGCTGACAGGACTGAAAAACATTGTTGGCAAGCACCAGAGCAAAGGGATCCGCCAATCCCACATCCTCAGAGGAAAAACGCAGTAGCCTTCGGGCGATATACAAGGGGTCTTCGCCTGCGCCAATCATACAGGCAAGATAGTAAAGAGCAGCGTCTGCATCAGAGCCTCTCAAGCTCTTGTGGAGGGCAGAAATGTAGTCATAATGCTGTTCCCCTTTTTTGTCGTATCTTGGGATTCGTTTTTGCAAAACTTCCTGCAGATAGGTTTCATCCACCAGAATGTTTTGATCTTCGTTGGCAATCATAACCACCATTTCCAGGACATTGAGAGCTCTTCGAGCATCCCCGCTGGCATATATCACCAAAGCATTTAATGCAGTATCTGTCCATTTCATTTGAAGGTTTCCCAAACCCTTTTTAGTGTCACTTAGTGCATGTTTGACGATGAGTAGGATATCTTCTTCGGACAATCCATCCAGCTTTAAAACCTTTAGTCGAGACAGTAAAGCACTGTTGAGCTCAAAGGAGGGATTTTCGGTAGTTGCTCCAATCAGGATCAGATCCCCTTTTTCGATGTAGGGCAGAAAGGCGTCCTGTTGGAGCTTGTTGAAACGATGAATTTCGTCAACAAATAGGATAATCCGTGTTTTTTTTGCGCTTACTTCCTTAAGCAGACTTTTGATTTCGGGAATCCCAGAAGTAACTGCACTAAATCGTACAAAAGGAAGAGCCGTATGCTGGGCAATCAAATTAGCAAGGGTGGTTTTGCCGGTACCAGGAGGACCCCAAAAGACAATCGAAGGAAAGCTCTGTTGTTTTAACATTTCGCTGAGGATTTTACCTTCCCCAAGGATATGGGACTGACCCACCACTTCTGTCAAAGTTTGGGGACGCATTCTCTCAGCCAGGGGCTCCCTGATTTTTGATATCGCTTCAGAAGCAAACAAAGAAGTCATGGATACGTTAGTTTTATCTTAAATGCTCTTTTTGTTTTGTTTTTTCGGCTTGCACCATTAGGTCAAGCATCTCGCGCAAACACTTTTCTATTCGTACCACTGCGATGAGCGCTTTAACGATGAGTACAAGTAAACTTGCCGCCATTACAAACATCGATACATAAAAAATAACAAAAATCACCCAGTTCGACATTTTCTCTCCCTTTCTACCTTGTCATGCTTACCATTATATCGTGAAAATCAATAACTGCTAAGCCATGTGGTTTAGGGGATTATTTCCAGTTCAAGGTTTTCATATCCGAGGAGTATGTCTTGCTGATACAAACTAAACTGCAGTTTTAGCTTGTTTTCGCTGAGGGGAGGGGGCAAGATCGAAGCATTGATTTGGAAGGCTAATTGTCCATGATAAGGCAAATCGGGCAAAGCTATCAAGACTTGTCCGACTTGCTTTTGATAATGAAAAAAAGGAAGTACCTTATTGATTTGAATGCTTTCAGGGTGCTGTAATTTCAAGCTAAGTTCATGCAAGGGGGTGTTTCCAGTATTAATCAAACACACTTTAACATAAATCGGGTCGTAATATTGTTGCTTCTTTTTTTGGGTTTTTACCTTCATGTTAATTGAACTTAGCTGATTTTCGGTTTTAAAACGCCAAAGATCCGAGGCGGTGGTCAAATTGGCTTCATTGACAAGATGAACCATCCAATGATAATAGGTATCAGGCTGTAAAAGCATCGGAAGAGCTAAGTAGTTTTCTTCCATTACTTCACTTTCATAGATAATTTGGAAATGTGAGTCATACAAAATAAATCGATATCGAGCAGGGATGGATGAAGGCTTCCATACAAAATCCACCCCAAGAGGCACTTCAGTTTTATTGTTTTCTGGATAGAGCAATTCTGGTTTTTTAGCTTTGGGTACACACAAGATTTCTGAAAGAAAGCCATTGCTCTGTCCAGCTAAATGTTGTTGAAAGGCAGTAAGAGTTACTGGAAACTGGGTGGAGGTGGTGGTGCCTGCTACCCAAATATAGTTATCCGTTAGTGCGCAGATCGAGGTGATTTCATCAAAGCCCTCTCCTCCCCAATAGGTCGAAAACTCCAGCTCAGAAGTATCAAGGTTAAACTTAAACAAAAAACCATCCCCTGCTTCATTCTGGAAAGGAGGCAACAAATCAGTGTGGGGGAAAAGATCCTTTGAGTAGCTTAAACCAGCCAGATAGATTGAACGGTCGTTTTGAAGAAGCATGCTTCGCAAAAAGTCTTTATGATTTCCTGAAAAAAGATAGGTACTACCTTTGCTTTTCTTCAAGCTATCCCAAGAGCTAAGAAAAATAGCAGGGAAAACGCTTTCAGGAGAGACTTTTAAAATATCTGCAGAAAAATCGGAGGAAAAGGTGGTGCCTCCCAACCACAGTAATCCTTTGGAGTCAAGGCTTAATTCCGTCACTCTTTCCAATGAAGACCCCCCAAAGATATCACAAAGGTTTAGCTGATAGTTGTTGGGGTGAATCTCGAGCAAAAAAACGTCTCCTGAGAGTGTTCCTCCAAGGGATGTCTCTCTAAAACGGTTTAAAAAACTATTGGAGTATGTGATACCCGCAAGGAAAATTCTCTTATCTTCTCCAATGATTATAGCTTCAGCTTCATCATCTGAAAGACCGCCGATATAAGTTGAGTGCAATATATGGCTACCACGAGGGTTTAATTTTAGAAAAAAAACATCACTGGGTCCGTTTAAAAATCGTTGATGAGCTCCTGAGCTCACAGGGAAATCTTCAGATTTGGTGAATCCTGTGAGGACGATATTGCTTGCATCATCCAGTGCAATAGAGCTAGCTTGTTCATCTCCAGAGCCACCAATCAAAGTGGAAAATAAGATTTCAGTCCCCCACTCATTGATCTTGAGACAAAAGATATCTTTCTTCCCCTTGTTTTGCTTTTGGTAGGCGTCGTTGGTGCATGGAAAATTTTCTGAATAGGTATAGCCAGTCAGGAAGACATCATACTTTTGATTTATTATCATATCTGCAGGGCGATCAATCATGGAACCCCCAATCAACACCGAAAATATAAGTTTTTTTGTGTTTAAATTCCACTTCATGAGAAAGATATCGCACCACCCATTCAAAGAGCTTGCTTTACCTGAAGAATACAGAGGGAAATCTACTGAATAGGTATAGCCAGTAACATAAAGGCTCTGATCTCTGCCTTGATGAATTTTAATCGTTTCATCGAGCACTGATCCACCAAAATAACTTGAGTAAAACAAGTTACTATTTTCATAATCCTGGCTATGTCTCTTACGTGGAGCATGATCATTTTCTGATAGCTCTAACAAGAGGAGGGAGGATTCATTGGAATCAAGCTTGATCGTTCTCTTTGGGGTTTGTGAAGCTTCGGAAGTAAAAACAGCTATTTCAAGGGAAGAAGACACGATTTGGTCTTGTTTTTTTGTACCCACCAAACCTTTGGAATTGATTTGATATTCGATACCCGCCCCATTAGATTTGTTTTGATGGAGCAATTTGGAAAAATGTCTTGCTTTTGTTTTCCACTGACCTGGGTTTTGACCATAATAAAATGAGCTGGAAGAAGCAAGCTGCCCACTGGCAAGAATTTGAATGTCTGAAGCTTTAAGTTGATATTTTTCTTGATTGTGTGTAAGTTTATTAAGCACAACAAAACTCTCTTTTAAAAAAAAGATATGGTATGGCCCCATGGAAGTCATAAAACGTATCTGTGGGTTCCATTGTCCTATGTTTTCAGTAAAAAAGGCAAGGGGACTATTCTTGGGGTCGATTAGATCTGAATGAATGGGGGGTAAAAACTGATTTGGAGCATTCCATATCAAACACACTGAGAGCACGCCTGCCAAGAGCCTGCAGGTCTTCATCCTGAGCCTCCGGGAACATAAACACAAAAAGGGTATACCAACATTGAAATTTTACCATAAGTTTGAGGATAAAGAAATTCAAGAATTGGGTATAAATACATTGAAAATAAAATAAATTTTTCAGGAGGATGTGAGATGAATAATCGTGAAAAATTGAGTATACAAAGACAAGGAAGCCCTGTATTAGCAGTGCGAAGACCTTTTTCTCTGTTTAGTCATTTGATGGATGAATTTTTTGATGAAGTGGTTTTGCCTGGTTCCAATGAAACTTTTGGGATCCAACCCAAGATCGATCTTATCGATAAAGAAAATCACTTTGTAGTCCAGGCAGAACTTCCTGGCGTGGACAAAAAAGACCTTGAGATCGATTTAAATGAAGACTCTTTGATTCTGAAGGGCGAGAAAAAAATGTGCAACGAGCACAAAGAAGGTAAATACTATTATCGGGAAAGCTCTTATGGTAAGTTTATGCGCCAGATTCCTTTCCCCGAAAAGGTTAACACCGAGCAAGCCAAAGCCTCTTTCGACAATGGAATTCTAAAGATTGAGCTACCTAAAGCTGAGTTGATTAAATCTCGAAAACTTGAGCTCGAGTAATTAAGTTAAAAAAAAAGGGGGGAGGCAAAAGCCTCCCCCCTTTTTTCGCTTCTTTAGGAATTATTTAAGTTCGTTGATAAGCTCAATAAATACTGAGCTTGCTGAATCAGGAAGTTGATCAAAAGCTCCTTTGACTTCTTTTCTGCTTTGAATAAAAGCCAATCGATCTTTGAGTCGCTCGAAAAGTTGATGAGCATAAGTTTCATCATTCATCGGAGGCATATAAGCTTCCAGGTTCATGATAAAGAGCTTGCTGAAAGGTTTCCAGTTGATAAACTCAGCATTACCATCCACAATCTGTTCAAGAATCGAAATGCTAAGCTCTTTGGGAATCTTTTTGTCCATAAAAAAACCTGTATTTAAGATATATGCTTTGACTCCGCGTTCAGCAAATAGTTTTTTGAACTTGGTATAATCATCTGCCAGGGGATAGGTGCGAAATGGATTGGCATAAGGTTCGATGACCAGAGCATTGGGATCTACTCCAGGAGCAAGTCTCTCTGCTGAAGTGCGTTTGGTAGCCAGGGTAGCTCCAAAGGCCGCTGCCAAATCTGCACCTTCGATTTTGACCACTGGGGGAAGCGTGGGATCTTTCATGAGCCAGAGGATGGCGTTAACTGGTTCTCCAAATTTATCTACTCGATTAGGGGACCAAAGTTTGGATTTGATAGCTCGTCCGTTTCCATTGCGTAAATCCTCTGTAAGCAGAACTATCTGATTTTGATCATCCACCATTGCTCCACAATTTTGGACGCTAAGCAAGAATTGATTGTCGGGGGATGAACAAGGATAATCTGAAGTTTTGTCAAAGTAGGATGGCTCCAGGGCTACCGAAGACCCATTTTCGGTAGAGATCACAAACGCATCATCATGCAAAACAGTAACTTCATATTTACTTCCATGCTTGGCATGGGTGAGAGTGGATTTTCCAGAACCCGACAAGCCAAACACGCCTAAGACAAAACTACTTTTGTCTGGTTTGATATAACGCTTCTGACCTCCATGGCAGGAAGCAAAACCATTACGATTTGCCACTCCCCATGCGAGGGTCAGAGTACCTTTTTTAAATTCCCCAAAATATCTCATCCCCAAAATTGCTGCACAGTTGTGGAGCGGATCAAAAAATGTGAGTCCCATAGGATATTTCTCGTCCTTCCAGTCGGGATCTGAGAATACAAAGATATCGCTTTCCTGCATTTTTTTGGATTGGGCATACATGGTTTGATATTCCTGATTGATGTATTGAAAGTTGAGCATCCAGTTATACATAATGTTTTCATGGCTTTCTGGGATCAAAAGATGATTTTTGACCATGAAGTCAGGATGTAGACCAGTATAGGAAAGAGCATGATACATTTTGCGGTAGCGTGTTTGATAGATGGCTTCTCGTATAATGCTGGCAAATTCCTCGACATTTACTCCAGGTTCGCCTACAATTCTTCTGGCTGCAGCGCAACGTCCTGTAACTTCACCGTCATTAAACAGCAATACCTTGGTCCCCTGCTCAAGCCCAATTTTTTCGGGGCAAAACACCGATAAATCGGTGACAACTGTTCCAGGAGATTGGACTGCAAGGCGATAAGCCTGGCTTAGTGAAGACACAAGAGAAACATTGTTTCCATAAAAAGCGGATTCAATCGTTGTCTTGGAAATGGATAGCAGAGGATTTTTAGGATGAATATCAGATCTTGCCAATGAACCAATCGTTGCCATATGCAATAATACCCTCCAATATTTATTGTCTGCATCTAACGCAAACAGGTACATTATATGAACTTGTTTCATTTATCCAATGTTTTTGTGACATAAAATGAAGCATTCCAAAAATAGCATTGACAAAAAGCATTGACTTTTTATACTCATCTAAGGAATGTATGCAGATACACTCCCCGATAGCTCAATGGTAGAGCGGCTGGCTGTTAACCAGTAGGTTGGGGGTTCGAGCCCCTCTCGGGGAGCTTTTTTGTTTTTCCCGCTCGTTTCGTAGGCTCCATTAAATAAGCCGGACATTTCCTTTTCAAGTTTGAGGGGAGGTAATGATGAAAACAAAAAACAAGTTCGGTGTTTTGTTCCTTTTGGCTTGTTGTTGCATCAGTATGATTTTTTCGTTGTCTTGCATCAAACAAAGCACCCAAAACCCCTTGCCCAAAAACCCTGTCACCGAAGCTCCGATAGTGCTTGATACACCAAAACAACCCATTGAAGACATAAAAGAACATCCCTTGCAAAACACATTAGCCATGGGCAACACTCCAGGCAACCTTGCCAATGGAGGCAATTTTGCTGTTTCCAATGCTTGGTGGTATATGGGGCAAAGCTCCACAGAAAAAAAACTTATTCGCATGAAACCTGATGGCAGTCAAAAAACTACTTTGAGCGAAGATCATGCTTATAATCTCAACGTGTTGGGTGACTGGATCTATTATCGCAATGGATCTGACAACAACAAACTTTATCGCATTAAAACAGATGGCAGTCAACGAGAAAAACTGAACAATGATTCTTGTTGGGATATTGTTGGCAACGAAACATACCTGGTTTATCGAAACAATCAAGATCAAGACCGCTTATACCTTATAAATCATGATGGGAGTGGACGTAAGGTCTTGACCCAGGAAAGATCCAACAATTTTGTACTATATGGAAACTGGATCTACTACAGCGACAATTCCAACAAATATAAGATGATGCGCATCCGACCCAATGGCAATGAAAATGAAATAGTCACTGAAGCCATGTCTGCCTATTACAATCTTCTTGAGCCCTGGATATATTTCTCCAATATGAGCGATGAAAACAAGCTATACCGCATTCACCTTGAAAGTAGAAAAGTTGAGAAAATTCTCGATCAACAGGTCTGGGATTTGCATGTGGCTGAAGATGGTATTTTTTTTAGCAACTGGAGTGATGAGCAACGCTTGTATTTTGTACAAACTGATGGAAATGGCTTGAAAAAGCTAAGTTCTGAGGGAGTTTGGGGTATTCATCGCATGGGAGATTGGGTGTACTACAAAGACAATTCCAATCTATGGCATCGCGTAAAGAATGATGGTAGCCAGCATGAAGTCCTGCCCTGAAGAAGAATCCATTCAAGTTGTTAAAGGCAATCGCCTGAACCTGCTTTCAAGAACAATAGAACCTGTAAGCATCAGCATCAAAGGAAATAAAATCGTTCAAGTGCTTCGGGATTCAAGCTGGCATGATTATTTTTTGCTTCCTGGTTTTGTGGATGCACATATTCATTTGGAAAGTTCCATGCTACTACCCACCGCCTTTGCAGATGAAGCCAGAAAACATGGAACTTTAGCCGTGGTGGCGGATCCTCACGAAATTGCTAATGTTGCTGGTGAAAAAGGCATCTATGAGTTATTGGATTTATTGGTCACCAGCCCTATATACTTCGCATTTATGGCTCCTTCCTGCGTTCCTGCCTCCCCCTGGGACAGCTCATGTGCTGTCTTGAATAGTGCTCAAGTTCATCGACTTCTTCAAGATCCAAGAATTCATGGACTGGGCGAAGTAATGAACGTTCCTGGAGTGCTCCAGGAAGATCCCGAGATGATGTCAAAAATACAAAGTGCTCGTATATTATCCAAACCTATTGACGGTCATTGCCCTGCTTTGAGTGGATCAGACCTGGCTCGATATATCCAGTCAGGTATTCAAAGCGATCATGAATGTGTAGATGCTTTTGAAGCTAGAGAAAAAATAAGTCTGGGCATGAAAATACTCATTAGAGAGGGTTCAGCAGCTAAAAATCTGGATGCACTTCTGCCTTTAATGGAGGAGTATCCCCAGTTTTGTATGCTCTGCACGGACGATTTGCACCCAGACGATCTCTGCCATGGACACCTGCTCCCTTTAATTCGAAGAGCGCTAAAAGCTGGGGTGGATCCCTTTACGGTTTTCAGATGTAGCACATGGAATCCCATCCAACATTACCATCTACCCCTGGGTTTGCTTCAAGAGGGGGATAGTGCTGATTTTTTGCTTGTCGATTCTCTGGACAAGCTGAATCTTATCTCCTCGTGGTATCAGGGCAAAAAGCATGAGCCAGAAAACAATATTCAGCAGATTAACACTGGGTTTAGCTTTCCTTTCCATGCAAAAATCACAGAAGAAAAAGATTTTTGCGTTCCAGTATCCACCCAAGCTCAACATATTATCGGAATCAAAGATCATCAGCTCCTTACCGATCATCTGACAAAGGTTCTTCCCTGTTCCAGCTCTGAAATGCTTCCAGACCCAGCGCAGGATATCATCCGCATCGCCCTCATCAACAGATATAGAGCTGAAAAACCTGTTTGCGCGTGGGTGAAGGGTTTTGGATTAAAGCAGGGTGCCTTTGCAAGTTCAGTAGCCCATGATAGCCACCATATTCTGGTGGTGGGAGTAGATAGATCAGATATGAGTACAGCTGTAAATATGCTCATCCAACACCAAGGAGGATTATGCGCCTCCAAGCAGAATCAAGCTCAAATTCTTCCCTTGCCGGTAGCTGGACTGATGAGTCTGATGGATGCCAGAAATACTGCAGAAGCCTACACTCAAATGGATCAACTCATAAGAAAGTGGGGGTCAAAATTGAGTGCTCCGTGGATGACTTTATCCTTTTTGGGATTACTCCTGATTCCTTCGCTCAAACTTGGAGAATTAGGTCTGTTTGATGGCGTTAACTACACCTGGCTTGCTTGATATTGTTCAAGGAGTTTGAGCAAGTCTTCTTCGTGAATGATATCAATGTTCAACTCCTTGGCCTTGTCCAGCTTGGATCCAGCGTTTTCACCTGCCAGGACAAGGGAAGTTTTTGTAGAGACCGAAGCACTGATCTTGGCTCCCAGACTTCGTAATGCGTCTTCAGCACTTGCTCGAGAAAAACTCTCCAAACTCCCGGTAACTACAGCTGTTTTGCCGTACAAGGGGAGGCTGGAGCTTTTATCTTCATCAGACTCAAGCACCTGCTGAGGGATCAAACCGCTTTGTTTCATACGATCCATCATTTCGCGATTCTTGTCTAGGCTGAAAAATAATATCATACTTCGCGCTGTCTCTGGTCCTATTTGAGGTATGGCTAAAAGCTCAGATTCTGTAGCCGACATCAAAGTTTCAAGCGTTTTAAAGGTATCTGCTAATAATCGTGCACTTACTTCTCCGACTCCATCTATCCCCAGGGCAGAAATCAAGCGCCACAAGGGGGGATGATGCGCACCTTCTATTGCATTGAGCAAATTTTGAATGGACTTATCCTTGAAGCCAGGAAGTTTTATCAGATCAGAAGCTTTTAAGGAAAAAATATCTGCACTTGAAGAAAGCAAGCCAGCCTCATAAAACTTTTCAATCAATTTATCGCCCAATCCAGGTATATCCAAGCCAGCTTTGGAGGTGAAGTGTTTGATACTCTCTTTGATTCTGGCAGGGCAATCGAGATTTCTACATTTAATAAAAGCCTGGCCACTAATTCGCTCCACAGGAGATTGGCAAACTGGGCAAAAAGAGGGCATCACAAACTCTTTAGCCTCTTTTTTTCTTTGGGTGAAATTGACCGATATAATATCAGGAATCACATCTCCTGCTCTTTGGATAAGCACCTGGTCTCCGATGCGAATGTCCTTCCGTTTGATTTCATCTTCGTTATGCAGGGTAGCATGACTTACCGTGACTCCTCCAATCCGAATCGGTTCAAGAACAGCAGTAGGAGTCAGAACACCTGTTCGACCAACGTTTATCACAATGTCCAACAAACGAGTTTCAGCAGTATGAGCCTGGAATTTGTAGGCAAAAGCCCAACGAGGAGCTCTGGCAGTCTGCCCCAGCATTTCCCACTGTTTGAGGGAGTTGAGCTTGAATACCGATCCATCAATTTCGTATGGTAGTGAAGAACGTTCCAGCTCAAGAGACTGGTGATAGCTTTGGGCTTCTTCCAAAGAGCGTATCAGCTGAGTCTTGGGGTGAACTTTAAAACCTAAGAGTTTTAGATAGTGAAGAATCTCCCATTGGCTTTGAAAAGTGATAGGACCATAATCAAGCAAAAAATAAAAAAATGCAGTGAGTTTTCGTTGCGAAGTAATTTGTGGATTGAGCTGACGCAATGAACCTGCTGCAGCATTTCGAGGGTTGGCAAAAAGACCTTCACCTTCTCTTTCACGAGCCTTGTTGAGCTCGATAAAATCAGGGATCAGCATGATCACTTCTCCACGGACCCGAAAAGCCGAAGGCAGGTCCAGCTTGTTTTTGCGCGCTGAGTCCAGCACTGATAAAGGTATGGAGCGGATAGTACGAACATTCAAAGTGACATTTTCACCCTTGTAGCCGTCTCCTCGTGTAATTGCTTCGGTAAGAAAGCCTTTCTCATAGACCAATTCAATGCTCAAACCATCCAGTTTGGGTTCTGCAACATACTCCAGGATTTCTGTTTGAGCAAGGCTTTTTAGAGTTTTGTTTTCAAAAGCCAACAATTCTTCGTAAGAAAAAACATTGTCCAAACTAAGCATTGGGGTTAAATGAGGTAGTGAATCAAACTTTTCCAGTGCCTGCCCAGCAACTCGCTGGCTGGGAGAGTCAGGACTTATCCATTGTGGGTAGTTTTGCTCCAGCGCTACTAACTCTTGGTATAGCTGGTCGTACTCCAAGTCAGAAAGGAGGGGTTGATCCAAGACATAATAATGGTAATCATACTGTGAAATCAGCTCTTTGAGTTTGTTGTATCTTGCTTTGTCCTGTTCTTCTTTGAGCATGATCAATACTTTTACCAGGGCCAGGAAGTACGGTAGGCCTTCTTTATATAAATGCGACGTTTGGGGCGATCGCCTTCATTGGTAGGAACTTGAGCAATGGCATCCACAACACTCATCCCCTTGATTACACGAGCAAAGGCAGTGTGTTTGCCGTTTAGCCAGGGAGCACCTTCCTGGGCAGTAACAATAAAAAACTGGGAAGAATTGGTATTGGGACCTCGGTTCGCCATCCCCAACACTCCCTTTTCCAATGGAATGGAGTCAAAGTGAGTATAATACCTATATCCCTGAGCTTCCAGGGCAAGAATTTCCTGGTCACTCATTCCTAAGGATTTTGGATTGATCTCATCGGGAATGAGATAACCTACGTCTTCATTGATTCCATCCATGTTAATTCCACCACCCTGGATCATAAAATCCTTAATGACGCGGTGAAAGATCTTTCCATCATAAAAATCACTATCGACCAGTTCAAGAAAATTGTCCACTGTTTTTGGTGCCATCCTTGGATATAGCTCTATCTTGATCTTCCCCATGTTGGTATTTAATACGACATATTTTTTTGCGACGGAACATGAGCTGGATGAAAGCAGTATAAAACCGAGGAGAACAAGGGATATAAGCTTTGTGAAGACGCTTTTCATAGGGGGCATTCCTTTCCTTATGCTTGCTTTTGTAATGATCTATCTGCTACTTCAGAAGGGGGAAGTCAGTTATTGATCGAGATCAATACTGCGGCTCCCCCTTCCATGTATTTATAAAAACACTTTTGGACTATTCGAGTGAGGTTTTATCGTCTTTTTTAAACAACTCAGCAACTTGGGCGATGCTACCAATAATTCCGCTGGACTCGTAGGGTATAAACATTTTGTTGGCTTTGCCATCAGCCATAGCCTCAAGAGTTTTGAGATAGCGAATAGCGATTAAATCGTTGCTTGGCTTGCCATTATGTATAGCATCAAATACCACTTCGATTGATTTCGCTTCTCCATTGGCAACTTCAACTAAACGATACTTTTCAGCATCTGCAGCTTTCTTAACTGCTTCAGCGCTTCCTTCCGCTTTTAGGATAGCGGCTTGTTTGTTTCCTTCGGCTTCGAGGATGGCAGCTTGCTTGACTCCTTCGGCTTCAAGGATGGCAGCTCTTTTGGTGCGTTCTGCTTTCATTTGGCGACTCATGGCTTCGGTGATATCATGAGGTGGGTCTATCTTTTTGATTTCTACACGGGTGACTCGTACACCCCAACGATCAGTTGCTTCATCCAAAACTTCACGAAGACGAGTATTAATCATTTCACGAGAGGTTAAAGTTTGATCGAGCTCCAATTCTCCGATGATGTTTCGAAGGTTGGTTTGAGCCAACTTTATAGCAGCTACTTCAAAATTGGATACATTGTAGAGGACTCGAAAAGGATCGGTCACTTGGAAATAGATGATTGCATCTACTGTTGGAGTAACGTTGTCTTGTGTAATCACTTCCTGGGGAGGAACATCAATCACATTTTCTCTCATATCCACCTTTTTTACCAACTCGATGAAAGGAAAAATCATATTTAAGCCGGGATTTAGTGTTCTGACATATTTCCCCAGACGTTCCTTAACTCCATTTTGATAGGGTAAAATTACGATAAACGAACGAGATAAAACCACAAACAAAAAAATGATTCCAACAATCCATAATACCATCTTTTATATCCCCTTTCCAACTATTAGTTTTGTGCCTGAAATGCCCTTTACAGTCACATGCGCTTCTGAAAGAAAGACTTCGTCTTCCTCGGTAATGGCTATCCAATCTTCTCCTTCGATTCTTACTCTACCTTTTAAGGAGTCGCGTTGAATATCTTTGGTGACTAATGCTTGTTTGCCAACCAAACCTCCTACGTTTGCCATTTGTGAGGGCTGTTGGTCAAGAAAGCGCACGAGATATTTGCGAACAAAGATAATGAGAATCAAGCAAAGTGCAATGAATAAAATCCACTGCCCTTGCTGAGAAAGTCCGAGTTTTTCAGCTACTCCTGTAATAATCGCTGCTACTCCAAACAAACTAACAAAAAAACTTGGTGTAAAAATTTCCAACAAACACAATCCGAGTCCAACAATAATCCAAATCATATGTACCCCCTGAGTCTTAAGGCTATTCTCCTGAAATACCTCGCACAGTACCAGCTAAAACCACCTGGGCAACTGCAAGCGTTTCTCTGATTTCATCACGTGTGGCTCCAGCTTTTTTAGCTCTCTCGAGATGAAATTGATAGCAGGGTTTGCACCCATAACCCAATGCTACAGCCATAGCGATGAGTTCCTTGGTCTTCCAGGGCATTTCACCCTCATGCATAGCTTCCTTGTAAAATTCCATGTACTTTTCGCTGATCATTGGTTTTTCGTTATTCATTTTTCATTAGCTCCGAAAGTTTTTTTCCAGTGAGAAGCTCGTAAAGGTATAAATAGCGTTCTGAGGTTTTTTGCACTATTTCATCGGGGAGTGTGGGAGGAGGTGGCTCTTTGTTCCAACCAGCGGTAGTGACGAAATTGCGCACGTATTGTTTGTCAAGACTGCGATCAATAAAGCCAAGGTCGTAGTCAGTTTTGAGTACATACCTGCTGGAGTCGGGAGTAAAGATTTCATCAATAAGAATAAGCCCCTCTTCGGTTTGACCAAATTCAAACTTCGTGTCCACCAGAATAAGCCCTTTTTTGATGGCTTCGCTTGAAGCATATTGGAATAAGGCAAGTGATACCTCACGTAACTGCTTGGAAAGAGTTTCTCCCAGGGCGTTACTCAGGTATTCGTAGCTAACATTTACGTCATGACCACTATCTGATTTTGTGGATGGAGTGAATAAAGGTTCGTTGAATTTTGAGCCAAGTACCAAGCCATGGCCGTAAGGTTTGCCTGAGATGGCTCCCGTTTTTTGGTACTCTTCATAAGCTGAACCCATGAGATAACCTCTGACAATGCACTCAAACGGAAGTACTTTAGCCTTTTTTACCAGCATGGATCTTAGTTCAAGATCTTTACGATGGGGGATAAGGATGGGTAAGTCTTCGATGATGTTACTGCTAAGGTAATGGTTGGCAACGATGGATCGGGTTTGTTCGAACCAAAACGCAGAGAGTTGGTTTAAAATAGCGCCCTTGAAAGGGATGGGTTCATTGAAAACCACATCAAAAGCTGATAGACGATCGGTAGAAACAATCAGGTACTGCTCTCCTACATCGTAAAGATCCCTAACTTTTCCTCGTTTCACGATAGGAAATGCGTCAAGATCCGTTCTTGAAAGAACTGGATTAATCATTTTGCCACTCCTCTTGAAGTTTTTTTGTTTTATCGAGAAGCTCTTGTCTGATTTTTTCACGAGAGCTTTCCATTTGCTTTTCCAATTGGGGGTCTTGTAATGCTAGGATGCGTAAGGCAAGGTATGCGGCATTAGCAGGAACATCCACTCCAACAGTAGCCACTGGGATCCCAGTGGGCATCTGAACAGTGGACAGTAAAGCATCAAAACCTTTGAGCGCACCGTTTGCCAAGGGTACTCCGATGACTGGAAGGAAAGTATTTGCTGCCACAACTCCAGCCAAATGAGCAGACATCCCCGCCATGGCTATGATGACTTTGATGCCTCGAGCTTTGGCGTTTTTGGTATATGCCAGGCAACGTTCGGTGTCCCGATGAGCGGAAATTATTTCTACTTCAAAGGGAATCTGGTATTCTTTGAAGACTTTCATTGCTTTTTTTGCGATATCTGAATCGCTGTTACTTCCCATTAGGATTCCAACGCAAGGCTTGTTTTCCATCCTTTTCTCCTTCCATTTTGTTATGTAACATAGTAAAATCCTAACACTAATGTACCTAAAAAGCTTATTGATTCAATGAATTGAAGATTGTTTTTTATTTTTCAACACGAAATCTAAGAAAAAAAGTATTGAATTTCAACTTATCAACAAGTTTTTCCACATTTTCCACACAAAAAAGAAGTGAGATGTTGAAATTGTGAAATTGAAAAATTGTGTATACTGATACGCGTGGATATGAAACATATAAGAAATTTTTGTATTATTGCGCATATTGATCATGGCAAGACCACCATGTCAGATCGCTTTATTGAACGAAGTGATCTGGGCTATAAAGCCCAAACCAACACGCAGATGTTGGATTCCATGGATCTCGAAAAAGAACGTGGAATCACCATTAAAATGCACCCCATTCGTCTTCAATTCAAAATTAACGACGAAGAGTATATTTTTCATATCATTGATACGCCAGGTCATGTTGATTTCAACTATGAAGTATCCAAAAGCCTTGCTGCATGTGAAGGCGCAATTCTTATAGTTGATGCAAGCCAGGGGGTGGAGGCTCAAACCGTAGCCAACACTTACCTTGCCATCGAGCACGATCTTAGCATCATACCTGTCATCAACAAAATCGACCTTCCCCATGCCAACATCGAAGAAACCCGACACGAGATTATGGAACTCCTGGGCATCAAAGAGGAGGAAATTCTTCTTGCTTCAGCCAAAGATGGGAGAGGTATGGAAGAAATTTTGCAAGCCATTATTCAACGCATTCCTCCACCCAAGGGTTCCGAAACCGAACCCCTGAAAGCTCTGATATTTGACTCCCATTTTGACACCTACAAAGGAGTGGTCAGTCATGTTTGTGTTCTTGATGGCACCATCGAAAAAGGCAAGCGGATCAAGATCATGTCCAATCAACTCGAATACGAAACTGAGGAAGTGGGCTTTTTCCGTATGGGTATGCAAGTAGCCCCTCAGCTCAAAGCTGGTGAGGTCGGATATTTTACCGCTATCATTCGTGAAGCCCAGGTTATCAACGTCGGAGATACCGTGACCAGCGCTCAAAATCCTACGCAGAAAGCTTTTCCAGGTTATCGCAAATCTGTGCCAATGGTATTCAGCGGTATCTACCCCATCAATCCCAACGACTACGACAAACTTAAAGATTCTCTTGAAAAACTCAAACTCACCGATCCCGCCTTTCACTTCGAACAAGAAACCTCCGCTGCCCTGGGCTATGGATTTCGCTGTGGTTATCTTGGTCTTCTTCATATGGAGATCGTATCAGAACGTATTCGAAGAGAATATGCCCAGGAGCTCATCACTACTGCTCCGAGCGTAGTCTATCGTTTTACACTCTCCAATGACGAACAACTTTTGATTGAAAATCCCTCCAAATTTCCCGAAAGACATAAAATCAAGAAAATTGAAGAACCCATCGTTAAAGCTTCCATCATCACCCCCTCGGAATACATTGGTCCTGTCATGGAAGCTTCGCAACAAAAACGAGGGCAATACATCAGCATGGACTATCTATCAGAAACACGCGTCTCTCTTCAATATGCTTTCCCTTTAGCTGAAATCATCATTGATTTTTACGATCAACTCAAATCAGTCACCAAAGGATATGCTTCCCTGGATTACGAGTTTTCAGGATACCGCGAAGAAAAAATTGTTCTGGTAAGCATACTGGTCAATGGCTCCCCGGTAGATGCTTTATCCTTTATGACCGTTGAATCCCAGTCGTATTATCGAGGTAAGTCCATACTCGAAAAACTTAGAAAACTCATCCCGAGACAAATGTTTCAGATAGCATTACAAGCAGCAGTAGGTGGTAAAATCATTTCCCGAGAAAACATTGTAGCTTACCGAAAAGATGTTACTTCAAAATGTTATGGCGGAGATATCACCCGAAAAAGAAAACTTCTTGAAAAGCAAAAAGAAGGGAAAAAGCGCATGAAAATGATAGGTAGCGTTGAAATTCCCCAAGAAGCTTTCATGAGTATTTTAAAAATTTAGTTTGCAAGTAGAAGTATTTCATTATAATCTATGTGTTACATTGGGGCGTGGCCAAGCGGTAAGGCAACGGTTTTTGGTGCCGTCATCGAAGGTTCGAATCCTTCCGCCCCAGATTAATGGAGAGTACTGATGACAGAGAAGAAAACTCAGGAAAATCTTTCCCGTCTTTGTGTCATTGTGCTTGCCGCAGGACAAGGCAAACGAATGAAATCCTCCGAATCCAAGGTCTTTTTCCCCTTCCTCGGAAAGCCTTTGATCGGTCATATATTAGATGCTGTCAAATTTTTATCCCCTCGTCGCATCATCGTGGTGGTATCCCCGCTAGACCTTGAAAGAGCTCAACAAAGCTTTGGCTCTCTGGCTGAGTTTGTGGTTCAAACTGAAGCCAAAGGCACAGGAGACGCAGTACAAAAAGCATGGGAGCTTGCTCCAAACGAAGAACATTACATGATCCTTTGTGGAGATACCCCCCTGATTCAAGGCGAAACTCTTCTTTCTCTTTTTGAGATTTTCGACAAAACACATTCTGATGTAGCTTTGATAAGCGCCAGGGTCGAGCATGCCAAAATGTACGGTCGTATTATCAGAGACTCCGCTGGAAATTTCCAGGAAATCGTTGAGTTTAAAGACGCTACTCCCGAAGAAAAGTTAATCCAGGAAGTTAATGCTGGTATGTATCTATTTAAACACCCATCCCTCGAAAACACCTTGTATTGCCTTAACAACAAAAATGCTGCCAAAGAAATTTACCTGACTGACACTCTCAAAGACATCCGTCAAAAAGGGGGAGTCATATCACTTTACACCCTGGACAACGAAGAAGAGATTTTGGGCATAAATAATCGAAAAGACCTTTCCACCGCCTTATCCATAGCATATCGAAGAAAAAATGAACACCTTATGCTGGAAGATGGAGTGACTATCATTGACCCAGAACATACCTTCATTGACCCACAAGTGGAAATCGGATCTGACAGCATGATAAAACCATACTGCTACCTGGAAGGGCCTATCAGCATTGGCTCCAATGTCACTATTGGTCCCTATGTTTGCATGAGAGCCAGCGAAAAAGATCCCATTATCATCGAAGAAGGGTGTATAGTAGGACCTTTTAGCTCCCTTCGTGGAGGAACACACCTAAAAGAAAATGCCCATGTGGGCACTTATGTTGAAATGAAAAAAAGTACCCTGGGTGAAAAAAGCAAAGCAATGCATTTATCCTATCTGGGGGATGCGGAAATCGGTAATGAAGTTAATATCGGTGCTGGAACCATCACATGCAATTATGACGGTGAAAAGAAATACACAACCACGATTGAAGACAGGGTATTTATTGGCTCAGATGCTATTCTTGTTGCCCCATTAACCATACAACATGATAGCTATATCGCTGCAGGATCCACCATCACTCAAGATGTTCCGGAGCATTGCCTTGGGATCGGAAGATCTCGACAAGTCAACAAAATAGGATGGCGAAAAAGAAGTATTCAAAAAACTAATGAAGTTCCATCAAATCATAAGAAAGAGGAAAAAGATGAGTGAACAGGATTCATACCTAATTTTCTCGGGTCAGTCCAATCCAGAGCTTAGCCTGGAAATCTGCAAATACCTCCACAAAGATCCCGCTAAAATTGAAATATCACGTTTCACTGATGGTGAAATCCATGCTCGCTCCGAAGAAAATGTTCGGGGAAAAGAAGTTTTTGTAGTTCAATCCACTAACCAACCCAGTGACAACCTCATGGAGCTATTAGTCATGATTGACTCGCTCAAACGTGCTTCTGCAGAGACTATCACTGCCATCATACCCTATTTCGGATACGCCCGACAAGATCGAAAAACTCAAGCAAGAGAGCCAATCACTGCTAAATTGGTTGCCAATCTAATCAGCACTGCTGGGGCTAACCGTGTCATAAGTATTGATCTCCACGCAGGTCAGATTCAGGGTTTTTTTGATATTCCCTCCGACAATCTTACGGCAGTTCTCCTCTTTTCAAGCTTTATCAAACAAGGAAAAATGGATAATGTCATAGTTGTTTCCCCCGATGTGGGTGGAGTGAATCGAGTCAAACAGCTCAGTGTGCTCATCGGATCACATTTTGCTATCTGTTCAAAAAACAGAGAGGAAAGCGATAAAGTAGAAAGTATCAAACTTATTGGAAATGTTGAAAATAAAACCGCGATCCTCCTGGATGATATCATTTCTACCGCATCCACCCTAAGCCTGGCAGCAGAAGAGCTCAAAAAACAAGGAGCAAAAAAGGTATTGGCTTTTGCCACTCATGGCATTTTTGTCGATCATTCGCTCGAAAAAATCTCTAATTCACCAATTGACGAAGTCTATATCACCAACACTGTGCGCATCAGCAAAGAAAAACTATCCCGTTGCCCCAAACTAAGAGTGCTTTCCATTGCTCCCCTTATTGGTGAAGCTATCCGTCGGGTGCATTACAAGCAATCCCTTTCCGAGTTGTTTGTAGAATGTGAAAAAAGCAGTTTATTTGACCGGATTGATCAGCTGGCTTAATAATCCTTATTGACAAAGATTCAAAGGATTTCTACAATTTTTACTTTGGTGAATTAGTTCATGATAGAAAAAGGAGAACAGATATATGAAAACATTTGATATTATGCTGAAGAAACGAGAGGCAAAAGATCCTGAGATGCTTCTTGCTGTGCTATATGGTCATGGAATTGAGGGAAGCCTTCCCTGCATGACCCATAAAAAAGACTTCATCAAACTAGCTAAAAGTCACGGAAGAAACATTATTCTCAATTGCATCCTGGAAGACAAAAAAACCATTCCTGCGCTCATCAAAGACATTCAAAAAGATGTCATGACGCTCGAACCCATTCACCTTGATCTTTTGGCTGTGTCTCTCGACCAGGAAATCACCATCAAATCCAAAGTCAGTCTCAGCGGAGAAAGTATTGGTGTAAAAAATGGCGGAAACCTTCAACAAAGCATCTTTCAGGTGGAGCTCAAGGGTAAACCCCTATCTCTGCCCGATACTCTCGTCATTGATATCAGCGCCATGGATATGGGGACTCAGCTTAAAGCTGGAGATCTAAATCTTGGCGAAGGCGTATCCTTAGTCACTTCAGAGCACGACACCATTCTCAGTATCCAAGCGCCTCGAGTTGAAATGGTGGGAGAAAGTGATGCTCCTGGGGGAGATACCGCAGCCAGCCCTGCTCCTGCGTCAGGCAAGGCTGCAGCAAAACCCGCAGCTAAACCAGCAGCTAAATCAAAATAAACAGAGCTAAACTCTGGAATAAGGGTTTAAATCCCATTCCAGCTAAGCAATTTTGTAGTTTCAGCGCCCTTTTTGCTTTGAACAAGTAAATGGGGCGCTTCTTTCATATACCAGGCTTTAAGTCCAAGCGAGGTAAAATGGAGAGTATAGCATTCATAGCTTTGATCTGCGATCTGTATAGTTTCAGTATCAAGAAGCTCCATAAATACTTGAGAATCTAATTCTTTTCGACTAAATAGGGTACGAACTGAGGTAGATGAAATGGTATCAAAGGGAAAACTCGCCATTAAAAAAACCAGGGCTTCCTGCTCTATGATAGCATCTTTGCCAAGGTAAAATTGCTTTACTTTGGTGGGTTGAGTCTTTTTGTTTTCGACGATCCAGGCTCGATTCATTTTTTGACCCTTGATCATGGTGATTTGTTCTACTTCCTTGGAAGAATTAATCTCAAGGAATATGGGGGCTAAAGAACTTTTATCCATTTTCAATCGAAAGATCTCTTCCTCATCAGCGCCAATGATTTCTCTAACCAAGACCAGATTACCTGCTTCGTGAAAGATATGATTTCTTTCCTGTGCGATATTTCGATTTTTCTCGTTGTAAACTGCATAAAAAGTGACCGAACCATTTTTTAGGTGTTCAGTATTCCAGGGACTATTTACTTGCTTTGAATCAGATGAACAGGCTGAAAACACAAACAAACACAAGCAAAGAGTGAAAACACACTTAAACTTCTTCATTTCTTGGATTTTTTAGATTTTTTGCTGGGACCTTCCACAGCTTTGTGTAAAGGCCATCTGCCTTCGGTAAGAGCAACATATGCTAAATAAGCCGAAATCATGAGTATGATTAGAGCGATTAAAAACCAGGCACTTGAAAAAAAACCTTTCGTTGGACGCATTGGCAGGGGGGTAGATTCTTGGGCGCTTTGGATATTTTCGCTGAGACTTTGAACCCCTTCGGAAGTGAGATCGAAAGGTGGTGGCACCTTGCTGGGATCAGTATTGGAAGAATCGGTAGCAGATGGATTGACTGGCGGAGGAGTAAATTGGACGGATGGTGCGCTGGGATCGGGTATGCTTTGAGGAGGTGTTCCTGGGGTGGAAGTTTCCTGATTCACATTGATGGCAGGGGGGACTACATTAAGCTGACTGTCGGTAGCGGATCCAGTGGTGATGCTCATGGTTGGAGCAGAACTTGCGTCTTCTGCTAAAGCCCTACAAGGGAGAATGATGAGCAAGGATACCATAAAAAACAAGCATAATTTCCAATTTTTCGTCATAACAATTACCTCCATACCTTTTTTACAAATCACTGATATTGCTTATGTATTATAGCTCAAGTTGATAGGGATATAAACATTATAAGCTTTAGGCATTGAAAGAGAGATTTTTTTTGCTATGCTACTATCAGGTCAAGTTTGTGGGCGGTTAGTTCAGCGGTAGAACGCTTCGTTGACACCGAAGAGGTCAGAGGTTCGATCCCTCTATCGCCCACCATTCATTTTTTTCAATTTCTTTGCTCAATTCTCTCATTCTTTTGTGGTTTCGTATTGAATATTCAATTGTTCATGTTTATAGTATATACCATATGAATGACAAAACTGACAAGAACATTGATTTAGATAAAATGGATGCAGGCGAAGCCAAGAAGTTTAAAGAGTATTCCAAGCTTATTGCCTCAGATCTAAAAACTTTTATCAAAAAAAAGTCCTACCCCCAAATAGCTGCTTGTTTCAGAGACCCCAATCTTCACCACCAAATCATAGCCATCAAAGCTTTTACCGCCCTCTACGATGAATATCCTGAAGAGATAGACAAACTACTCGATGTCATGATCCGTTCCTTTTTAAGCAATCAAAAATTTGTTGCTATCACCCTTTTAGTCAATATTTCTTTCTCCCACCCAGACTACGCTTTTCCAAAACTCGCCAAACACACCACCCAACACAAAGATCTAATTGAGATGGTTGCTGATGCCCTCAAATCCAAATGGCAAACCCAACAAAACGACCTCATCGAACACCTTCAAAAATACTGGGACCTCAAAACCCAACAAAACCTGAAAAAAACTGCTATTCTCAGTCTTAATCCTCATAGCCAAGAAGAAACAGACAAAATGCTCGATTTTTTAGCTTGCTTTATGCACGAGACAGAGCCTTTCCTTCAGGTCCAAACGGCTATCAAAATCAAAGAACTATACGTGCGTGAACCCTATTTTGTAGAATCAAAAATGCGAGAGTGGATGACTCAAACTGATAGTCTTCATGCTCCACAGATTGTGATTCTGGCTTTCAAAGAAATCAACAAACGCCAAGACCCCAACCTGCTGGATCGCACTTGCCTTATACTTGAAAACTGGAGCAAGAATAGCTCCCCCGTTGTAGTAGAAACCGCCTCAAAGGTTCTCGGTATTTTAAAAGAACGTCGCTAAGACGGTTCTACTTTTTTCTCGATTTCTTAACTTTCTTCCATCTTGGTTTTCATATCCTGCTTGAGTCTTTTGATGGCTTTAGCCTCTATTTGACGAATTCTCTCGCGGGTTACGTTAAAGATCTTGCCTACATCTTCAAGGGTGTGGGGTTTGATGTTGTCCAAACCAAATCTCAAGCGAAGGATTTCTCTTTCCCTGGGGGTGAGAGAGTCTAAAATTTCATATAATTGCTCTTTAAAATGCTCATCAATGACGGTTTCTTCGGGGGAAGAGATTCTTTTGTCTTCCACAAAATCACCGAGACGATTGTCTTTATCGCTTCCCAAAGGAGTTTCGAGTGAGATAGGCTCTTGAGATACTTTGAGATATTCTCTCACTTTTTTTAGGGGCATTTCAAGCTTTTTTGCAATTTCTTCGTGAGATGGCTCTCGACCGAGTTGTTGGTATAGTTGTCGTTCTGCTCTTTGGATTTTGTTGATGGATTCTACCATATGCACTGGAACTCTTATCACTCTGGATTGGTCTGCCAAAGCACGAGTAACTGCCTGCCTGATCCACCATGATGCATAGGTTGAAAAGCGAAAACCTCTGCGGTAGTCGTACTTTTCGACAGCACGAATGAGCCCTACATTGCCTTCTTGCACTAAATCAAGAAAAGAAAGCGAATGACCGGTATATTTTTTTGCGATACTCACTACCAACCTTAAGTTGGATTCGATGAGTTTTTGTTTGGAACAGATTTGACCCTCTTCGATTTGTTTGGCTAAATCGATTTCTTCTTCGAAAGTGAGAAGGGGGATTTTGCCAATATCCTTCAAGTACATTTTGATGGGATCTTTCAGGTCGATTTCTTCTTCGAAAAGGTATTCCTCTGCCTCAAAAGGAGTCTTTTCCTCGGTATTTTTTTCTCTGGGACTGGCTGTTTTTGCGCCAAATTCGATGCCTTCATCGTCGAGCATATCGTACATGAGGTCGATCTCTTCGGGAGTAAGTTTGACATCTTCCATAAGATCCATGATTTCTTCGTAGGAGAGAATGTCTCCTTCTTCGTGAGTTTTGAGCAGATGTGTAAATTCGGGCAATGAACGGAGTTTTTCTTCTTTAATCTTGCGTTCTTCCTGATGGTTTAATGGTTCATTTTGCTCAAATAAATCTTCCTGGGTAGTTAACTCAGGTAGCTCAGGATTAGAAAGCTGTTGTTGATTCTCTTCTTTTTTTTCGACTTGCTTGATTTTTTTGGTTTTGCTGGTTTTTGTGTTGGTTTTGGTTTTGTTGGCAGTTTTGCTTGGGGTTTTGCTAGCAAGTGCTTTTTCTTTTGCCTTTTTTAGGGGTTTTTTTTCATTAGACAATTCGTTTTAACTCCTCCCTTAATTGCTTGCTCAGTTCAAGCTTGCCTTCTTTTTCGGCTTGGATAATCTGCTCGCTCAGTTGCTGGATGCTTTGCTTTCTGTTTTTGTTTTCTTCAGTTTTAAGCATACACTCAAGCACAGCAGTATCATTATAAAAACTCTCTTCAATAAGAAAAAGTTCAGAAAGCAAACGCTTCATATCATCATCATTTATGCGAATCAGTAATTCTTTATTAAGTAAATACCCAACTTTATTAAATTCTTCTTTCAAAAAAACAAAAAGCTTTATATGATCTTTTTGCCCAAAATCAAGTTCAGATATACGCGAAAACACCATTTGATGGAAAGAAGGATCGTTTTTTTCGATGAGAGCTTTAAGTAAAATTTTCTCGCCGTCCTCGGATGGGATGTTGCATACAGGACGTTTCTTTCTGACAATAGAGGTTTTTGCTTGATAGCTACTCTTTTGAAATCGTTGCAAGCGATCATTGAGTATTTTCAGGGAGATCCCAGTATCAAGCGCTACTTGCCTTAAAATGGACTCACTCATGAGTAAGTCATGATTTTCCAATATTTTACTTAAGATTTGGGAAATCGCATTTTCCACTGCCATGGGGTCCTTTGATTGAGTGTGAGACCAGATATCTTTCCAGATGAAGTCCAAGGGCATTAAAGCTTCTTCACAAAGTTTTGTCCAGGCATCTTTACCCTCTTGACGTATAAAATCGTCAGGATCTTTGTATGTTGGCGGAAGCACAATAGCTTTGCATATCATCTTCATAGCCAAGACCAGATCGATAGCCCTTCTTGTGGCTTGAATGCCTGCATGATCGTTGTCATAACACAAGACCAGACGAGAGCTGTGCTTGAAAGCAAGTTTTGCTTGGTCTGAAGTAAACGCTGTACCCAAAGAGGCACAAACATTACTAAATCCACTTTGAGCTAATGAAATCACATCCATATATCCTTCAACTATGATGAGTTGATCATCATTTTTCATCTCTTTTTTTGCCTGATTTAAACCAAAGAGATGCTTTCCTTTTTGAAAAAGGGAGTGTTCGGGGCTATTGAGATACTTGGGTTGAACTTGATCTGAGAGAGCTCTTCCACCAAAGCCTATCAAATTTTGGCCCGAACTAATAATGGGAAACAATATACGCTCTCGAAAGTAGGGATAATAATTGCCGTGAGTATCTTTGAGTAGTAAGCCTACATGATGGCATAAAGCCAAATCGAAACCTTTTTTTTTCAACATTTCAAGAAACTGAGGATCATGAGCAGGGGCAAAACCTAATTGATATGCATCCGCAACAGCTTCCTGTATGCCTCTTTGCTGCATATAGTTTTTTGCCTGGCTTTGTTTTAGGTATTGTTGGCGATAGTAGTCTCGAGCAAAACCTAACACCGCTTTAATTTCATCTCTGGGTCCTGTATGATGTTGGAGCTTGTCACTGCTCCATTCCAAAGGAGGAAGGCCTGCTTTATCTCCAAGGAATTCAATAGCTTCGCGAAATTCAAGGTGTTCAAATTTTTCAACAAAGCTGATCAGGTCTCCCCCTGCTCGACAACCAAAGCAGAAAAATATCCCCTTTTCTTCACTTACTGTGAATGAAGGGGTTTTTTCAGCATGAAAAGGGCAAAGCCCCAACCAATTTCTTCCCGCTTTTCTCAGAGCTACGTGTTTGCCAATGAAATCAAGCAGATCAATTTGATCTTTGATTTGGCGAACATACTCTTCAAGATTCATTGTTAGCTCCCGACCAAAAGGTCAAACACTTAAAGCATCAGAGGATGAAGCAAAAATACTTCATCCTCTGAATAAAAACAAGAACATTCTATGCCGGTTTGTGTAAAATGGCTGATCGAGCTGCAGCTACACGTGCCACAGGAACTCGATAGGGGGAACAGCTTACATAATTCAAGCCCACCAAATGGCAAAATTCGATGGAATCAGGGTCCCCACCATGCTCTCCACAGATACCGAGCTTCATGCCTGGATTCACTTTTCGCCCTTCTTCGACTGCTATTTTTATCAGTCTTCCTACGCCGGTTTGATCCAAACTGGCAAAAGGATCATCTTTCAGAATTTTCTGCTCCAAGTACTCGGGTAAAAACTTATTGATATCATCTCTCGAGAATCCATAAGTCATTTGGGTGAGATCGTTGGTCCCAAAGGAGAAAAATTGAGCTGTTTTTGCTATATCGCCTGCAGTCAGCGCTGCGCGTGGAACTTCAATCATCGTTCCCACCAGATAGCTTATCTGCACTTGATGTTCCTGCATAACATTTTTGGCTACTTCATCAATAAGTTCTTTTTGCATGATAAGCTCTTTGTCGGTGCCCACCAATGGAACCATAATCTCGGGCTCGATGGTCATATTCTCATTTTTGTGCAAATAAGCCACCGCTTCCATAATGGCACGGGTCTGCATCCGAGTAATTTCTGGATAAGTGATGCCCAAGCGACAACCACGGTGACCCAACATGGGATTGACCTCTTTAAGAGCTACAATTTTTTCTTTAATACTCTCCACTTTTACTTGTAGAAGTTGAGCCAGTTCAACAATATCAGCTTCAGCACTAGGCAAAAACTCGTGCAAAGGAGGATCAAGCAAGCGGATGGTGACGGGTAAACCTTTCATAGCACGGAAGATGCCGATGAAATCTTCTTTTTGCATGGGTAGGATTTTGTCTAAGGCTTTTTGTCTTCCTTCGAGTGAATCGGATAAAATCATCTCTCTAACGCTTTTAATGCGGTCTCCTTCAAAAAACATGTGCTCTGTGCGGCATAAACCAATGCCTTCCGCTCCAAATTTTCTGGCTTGCAAAGCATCATGGGGAGTATCCGCATTGGTACGTATTTTAAGCTTTCTGACTTCATCAGCCCAGTTTAGCAGAGTTTCAAATTCGATCCCAATCACAGGATCAATCACAGGAAGAGCACCTTGAAAAACTTCTCCGCTGGAGCCATCCAGGCTGATAATATCGCCTTCTTTGATCACCAAACCCTGCGAATTTCTGAAAGACTTTCCATGTTCATCGATATGAATTCCATCCGCACCAGATACACAACACTTACCCATGCCTCGAGCAACTACTGCGGCATGAGAAGTCATGCCTCCACGTGCAGTCAAGATACCTTGAGCGCTGTGCATGCCCTTGATATCTTCGGGGGAGGTTTCTTCGCGGACTAATATTACAGCTTCGTTGTTTGCAGCTTGAAGCTCTGCATCTTCAGCAGTAAAAACCACCTTACCCGTTGCAGCTCCGGGAGAAGCTGGTAAGCCTTTTGCAATAAGGGTGAAAGAATTTTTCTCTTTTTCATCAAAGCGCTTGTGTAAAAGCTGATTTACTTGATTGGGGTGCACTCTAAGCAAAGCTTCTTCTTTGCTTAATACTCCTTCATGATGCATATCATAGGCTATGCGGATGGCCGCAGCACCTGTGCGCTTGCCTGATCTGGTCTGGAGAAGATAAAGAATTTCGTTTTCGATAGTAAATTCGATATCTTGCATGTCTCGATAATGTTTTTCAAGTTGTCTGCAGGTTTGGAGCAGTTGTTGATAGGCTTTGGGCATAGGTGTTTCAAGCATGTGTATCTTTTGAGGAGTACGGATGCCTGCTACCACGTCTTCTCCCTGAGCGTTGATCAAAAATTCGCCATAAAGCGCGGGGTCTCCTGTAGAAGGATCACGGGTGAAACAAACCCCGGTAGCAGAACGCTCGTTCAAATTACCAAAAACCATGCTTTGGATGTTTACTGCTGTTCCGATTAATCCTTCAATTTTGTTGAGCTTTCGATAAACCTTCGCTCTTTCGTTGTTCCATGATTTGACTACTGCATTAATGGACTCGGTGAGTTGAATCCAGGGATCTTGCGGGAAAGCTTTACCTTTTTCCTGAACATAGACTTCCTGGTAGGCTTTAATGAGTTTTTTCAGGTCACTGGCGTCCAGCTCATTGTCTAACTTGACTCCTTTAAGAGCTTTGGCAGAGCTAAGCAGTTTTTCAAAGCTTTCATGTTTGATTTCGTACACTACATTGCCAAACATCTGCAAGAGTCGTCGATAAGAGTCTAAAACAAATCGTTCAGAAGCAGGATTGCTTGCCCACTTTTCCACAATTTGATCGTTGAGTCCGAGATTGAGAATAGTGTCCATCATTCCAGGCATACTCATCACTGCGCCCGATCTGACAGAAACCAATAAGGGACGTTCAGGATTTCCAAAAACCTTGTTTGTTTTTTGTTCGAGCTGGTTTAGATGGTCTCTTACTTCTTCAAACAAGTGCTCTGGATATTTCAGTTCATGCTCATAATAATACTGACAGACTTCAGTGCTAATGGTAAAGCCTGGAGGTACGGGAATGCCCAGGCGAGCCATCTCTGACAAGCCTGCACCCTTACCACCAAGGATATTTTTCATTTGACCTGATCCTTCTTCAAATTGATAAACAAATTTTGTCACGAAACAGTTCCTCCTTCAAATACAACTTTAGATAAATCGAAATATTGATGAATAATGCGATATACTTCAAAGATTAATCTCAGACGATTGTTTCTAAGCAGCTCATTGTCACTCATCACAAATACCTGCTCGAAGAAAGACTGGACAGGGAAGTTGATCTCATAAAGGATCTTGAGAAGATCGGGGGGAATATCTTTGATTTGAGACAATTTTTGATCGAGTTGTTGTAGAGAGTGATAGAGTGCTTGTTCCTGGGGATGTTCAAACAATGATGTCTGGATAGAAACCTCAGGCTCTTGTTCTTTGAGCAGATTTTTAATTCGAGTGTAGGCTTCGCAGAGCACGCGAAAGGGTGAATCATTTCTTGAGGCTTCGAGAATATGGATTTTATCAAGAAGGATTCGTGGGTTTTGAAGAGCAGTAGTTTGGGCTGATTGAATTATGTCGTAAGGATATTTTTGCGATAGGATCAGATAGAGTCGCTGTGAAAACCATTCTGAAATTTGATGCATATGCTGATCATAGCTGATTTCGATGGTTTTGTCTTCTTTTTGATAGCTTTTCCAGGAAGCAGAAAACAAGTTTTCAGGAGTAATAGAAACTTGACGCTCAAGGTATATTCGTATCAAACCGTTCAAACAACGACGCAAACCGAAGGGATCAGCAGAGCTGGAAAATGGTATGGCATGAACGCTGGCACCCGTGATAGTATCGGCTCTGTCAAGGAGTCCACTCACTATCCCCAAAGGAGTTTGGGGCAAGAGGTCAGCTTCGTGCCTTGGGAAGTAATGCTCTTTGATTGCGCGTGCAATCTCTTCGGAAAAAGACTCTTGTTGGGCATATATTTCACCCATACTACCTTGCAAAACCGGAAATTCTGCTACAACACGGGTGGATAAGTCATTTTTGATTAAGTGAAGCAGGGTGCCAAGCTCAGGATATGCAGAATAAAGACCAAGCTCGGAAGAAGCACTAGTGAGACGTTGGATTTTATCATACACGGTCCCGGTTTTTTCCATAAAGACCATGGTCTTCAAGTCTTCGTAACGCTGACTCAGTGGCTGTTTCATGTCTTGTTCATAAAAATATTCTGCGTCATTTAATCGAGCAGTAACTACTTTTTCGAAACCTTTACTGACAAGAGAAGGGTCTTTTTTTCCGTTCATCACAAAGTAAAAACTATCCGAACAGTGAGAGGAATTCTGGGATACCTCTGGGAAACATTTCATCTGACTGGAGATTACGGTTTGAATGATTTCGGAGGGAAGAGTTAAAAATCGCTCAGGGAACTTGGTGTGAAGCACTATGGGAGTTTCGCTACGATTGGCATTTTCTTCCAAGATATCAATATCGGGTTTAAAGGGGAGTTGTTTTTTTATGCTTTCGATACGATCGCTCATAGAGTACAGGATTTCATGTTGTTTGAGAACTTCGAAATAATGGTTGACGCTCTCCACTTTGAGGGGATTTTCTCCATGTAAACCACGGGTGAAGGCCTCAGATTGGAGTCCAAATAATTCGAGAGGAAGGGTTTGATCGTTAAAAAAAGCACAGATCCATCGTACGGGGCGTATAAATACATACTTGGACCAACGCATGGTTTTTTTGTAAGGAAAGCTTTGAAGAAACCTGGGGAAATATTTACTGAAGAAATCTGGCACCGAGAGGCATTCCATGGAAAGGCAAATGCGAATATAATCTCCCTGCTCGGTGCTCAAGGTATCCCATGATTCAGCATTATATTTTGATAAAAAACCGCGTAGAGCGGGGGTGGGGTTTCCTTGGGAATCCAGCGCAACACTAAGAGAGGGACCCTTGATTTCTTGAAGCAAAGGTTTCTGGAAGTCGCTTAACTCTTGGATGCAAAAGATCATACGTCTCGGACTAAGCATCAAACTGGCTTTCTTAAAATTCCACCGATGCTCTTCCAAAAAAGCCCTAAAACTATTTTCAAGCGTATTTTGCAAATCAATCATGTAGGAAGAAGGAAGCTCTTCTACGCCAATCTCAATCATGAGCTCAGACATTTTTTTCTCCTTCCATGAAATTGCTTGCACATTGCTTGACAAGCTTCCTGATGCGCCCCAGATACCTGGCTCTTTCGTTGACAGAAAGAGCTCCGCGAGTATCAAGAATATTGAATACATGGGAGCATTTTAAGGCATATTCATAGGCAGGAAGCACCAAGCGGTGATCGATGCAGTGTTGGGATTCTTCTTGAAAAAGATCGTATATTCGAAACAAGCGATCTGTATCTGCCAACTCATGAGCATAAATTGATTGCTCTTTTTCATCTAAAAAGCGGATGTCGTGGTAGTTATCTTGTGGACCTACCTGCATTTCATAGATCGAGGATTTTTCCTGGATATAAAGTGACAAGCGCTCCAAGCCGTAAGTGATTTCGACAGCAGGCTCAGGGAGTTCTATTCCCCCTGCTTGTTGAAAATAGGTGAATTGGGTAATTTCCATGCCATCCAGCCAAACTTCCCAACCAACCCCCCAGGCACCAAGCGTAGGAGCCTCCCAGTTGTCTTCAATAAAACGTATATCATGTTCTTTGCTACTTAAACCAAGCACCTCGAGGCTTTGAATGTACAGATCCTGGATGTTTTGAGGTATGGGTTTTATGATGAGCTGCATCTGCATATGCTTGTAAACTCGATTGGGATTGACTCCATAACGTCCATCCGTGGGTCTTCGGGAAGGTTGAACATAGCAGATATTGGCAGGACGGGAAGCTAAAACACGAAAGAAAGTATAAGGAGCCATCGTGCCTGCACCAACCTCCATGTCAAAAGCGGGAAGGACAGTGGATCCCCTGGTTTCCCAGTAGTGTTCAAGTGAAGAAATAATGGAAGAAAGCTGCATTTGAATCAGTCTTCTTTTCTGAAAATTAAATCAATGATATCGGTGCGTGAAATGAAGCCAATGAGCTTATTGTTTTCAACTACTGGCAGTTGTTTGATGCGTTTTTTATACATTAATTCGGCAGCATAAGAAATGGGACGATCGGGGTCGATGGTAATCGGTTGATCATTCATCACTTCAGATACTTTGGTGCCGATAATTTTGTGGTATTCTTTCATCATTTCTTCGTTGGATTCGTAGGAGCCATAAGGCCAGAGGGTAAAAAGACGAATCCCTGTGGCACGAATCACGAGATCTCCCTGGGTAATCATTCCAATGACTTCACCTTTTTCGTTTAGCACTGGAATACCATTGATTCGATGTTTTACCATCAAAGCAGCAGCTTCTTCAACAAGAGCATTCTGCTGGATTGAGATACAATCCTTTTTCATAATATCTCTGACGGGCAAATTAAGCAATAAAGCCATAACATGCACTCCTTTCATAACAAACGAACTATTTCATTTTTTCACTTTCCAATTGCTAAAGATATATTTTACTTTTTTCCTTCTTGGATGTATATAACTTCCTTGTGAATTGGAAAAAAAAATTTGTGTGGCATTTGCATTCTGGTCACATTTGGTTAAACTGTTTTAGAAGAAAAACACCGTGGGCCTGTGGCGCAGCTGGGAGCGCGCCTGCATGGCATGCAGGAGGTCACGAGTTCAAATCTCGTCAGGTCCACCATTCTATCTTTATCCCAAACCAAGGCAGGTCATAATGAAAACATTGATTATTACAGAAAAACCTTCTGTTGCCAGAGATCTTGCCCGTTCCTTAGGATCTTTTGAGCAGAAAGACAATCATATGGTCTCCGAAAAATACATCATCACCTGGGCATATGGTCACCTTCTTGAGTTAGCTGAGCCCGAAGATTATGACAAAGCCTATAAATTCTGGACCCTTCAAAAACTACCCATTCTCCCAAACAAATTTGAATGGAAACCCATCAACACCTCCGAAAAACAGCTTAAAAACATTGTAAGCCTGATGAAAAAAAAGGACATTGCGTCAGTAATCAATGCTTGTGACGCTGGTCGAGAAGGTGAATTGATTTTTCGAAACATTTATGAATATGCCCAAAGTGATAAACCTCATCAACGCTTATGGCTTTCCTCCATGACTGCAGAAGCCATCAAAAATGCTTTTCACCAGCTTCGCGAAGGGGTGGATTTTGATCCCCTGGCTCAAGCTGCCAAATGCAGATCTGAAGCTGATTGGATTGTCGGCATCAATGCTACCCGTGCCGTAACTCGCCGACTGGGAGATCTTTTTTCTTTGGGTAGAGTTCAAACCCCTACCCTTGCCATCCTGGTAGATCGGGAGCTTGAGATTCGCCAATTTAAAGTCAGAAAATATTACGAACTCAGCGCTACTTTCAAAGCTAACAAAACAAAATATATTGGCAAATGGTTTGATCCCAAAGCCAAAGATCCTTCCCTCAAACACGAACTCGACATGATCGAAAAAGCCAGGGACCTGGAAGAGAAAATTAAAGGAAAGACTGGCACCATCACCGATCTTAAGAGCAAAGAAAGCAAAGAGCAACACCCTCTCCTCTTTGATTTAACCGATCTTCAAAGAGAAGCCAACAAACGCTTTGGTTACAGTGCAGCCAAAACACTTTCTATCGCCCAGAAGCTTTACGAAGAGAAAAAAATCCTCACCTATCCTCGAACAGATAGTCGCTATCTTCCCACTGACATGCAAAGCGAAATCCCTGAAATACTCCAGGCTCTCAGTGAAGTAAAAAGCCTCGGAACTTTGGTAGCTCAAGCCCAGACTTCTGACAAAAAGCCAGGGAAACGTGTTTTTGACAATGCGAAAGTTAGCGATCACTTCGCGATCATTCCCACCAAAGAAAAACCCAAGGTATCCAACCTCAACTCACAGGAACTTAAAATATACGATTTAGTAGTACGAAGATTTCTTTCCATCTTCTTTGACCCTGCCATTTACAAAGAATGCACTTTGATTACTACCATTGAAAATGAGCTCTTTGAAAGCAAGGAAAAAATACTCATCGATCCAGGATATCGAATTGTGTATGGAGATGAAGCCAAGAGTCCACTTTTATCCACTTTGGAAAAAAAATCAGCAGTAAATCTACACTCAACTGAAGTAGAAGAAAAAGAAACCAAACCCCGCCCACGTTTTTCTGAAGCCACCTTGCTTACAGCGATGCAAACCGCAGGAAAACTGGTGGATGATGAAGAACTTCGCGAAGCACTCAAAGAAAAAGGCATGGGTACTCCTGCCACCCGAGCCCAGATTATCGAACGTCTCCTTCATGTCCAATACTGCGAACGTCAGGGTAAAGAACTGGTTCCTACCGAAAAAGGCATGTATCTGATTCAGCTTCTTCAAATGATTCCTTTGCCAGAACTATCCTCACCCGAACTCACTGGGATATGGGAAAAAAAACTACTCGAAATCGAAAAAAGTCAATTAAGCGATAAGCTTTTTAAAAAAGAGATGATCGAATTCACTCAGGAAATGATCGAGAAAATCAAAAAAGCTGACTTTGATGCCATGGAAGGAGCTGAAGTTGGGATTTGTCCTTTGTGTCAATCCCCAGTAAGTGAAAGAGGTCGTTCCTACCTTTGCAACAAAAATTGTGGCTTTAAATTGTCTAAACGTATTTTAAGCTGTGAAATAACTCCTGCCATCGCAAAAGAACTCCTCCAAACAGGAAAAAGCAGTCAATTGCTTTGGTTTAAATCCAACCAGGGGAAAAAATTCCAAGCCTATCTTAAACTTGAAAACAACGAAATCAAATTCGAGTTTATCGATCAAAACGCAGTATTAAACAATGAACCCTGCGGTTCCTGCCCCAAGTGTCAACATCAGGTTTACGAAAAAATAAATGCCTTTCAATGCGAAAACGAAAGTTGTTCGTTTAAAATCAGCAAAAAAATCCTGGGTCGCACCATGCTCAGAGAAGAAATTATTGAAATGCTTATAAAAGGCAAAAGCAAAAAACTCACTGGTTTCTGGTCGAAAAATAAAAAACCTTTTTCTGCTTGTCTGGTGCTAAATAGCGACGGAGGATTGAGCTTCGACTTCAGTCGTTAAATAGGGATGTTTTTTCTTGACATTCAGCTTAAAAAATACTATTATTTGCTTTGAATATTATATTTAGTAGCTATTTTGGTTTTTTTTTGAGGGAGGACGCATGAAGTATATGAAAAAGTGGTTGGTGTTATTTATTGCATTTTCGCTACTTATTCCTATGAGCGTTCACAAAGGAATAGCCAATCCAACGGATAATGCCGAAAAACTTTTCGATATCCGCATTGACATTCCTGGAGAAAGCGCAGTTAGTGAAATCCGTAAAAGCGGCGTCACCATCGTTGAAGAATATCCTTCTTATGTCTATGCGAAGGCAAACGAAAAGCAATTCAGAGGCTTGATCGACAATAGCTTCCAAGCTGTTCGCCTTCCAGATATGGATGCTGTATTTGTAGCCGGTCGATCTATCTACCCCCAGAAAGATGAAGAAAAATCATTTTTCACCTACGACATTCCCCAGGGTCTTCAGGCAAGCGATCTCTTCGACTCGCCCAACCGTTACTATCTCGTCAAGTTTAAAGGGCCAGCCAAAGAAGACTGGATCAAAGATATTCATTTTGCCGGCGGAGACATTGTAGAACACTACAACTACAACGCTGTTGTGGTCCGAATCGGCAAAAGCAAAGAAGGTGAGCTCAGGCAGTTCGATTTTATCTCTGCCATGACCGAATATGCTCCTTCTTTCAAGATGCCCTTCAATTACGCTATCAAAGACGAACCCGTCTTTGCTTTTGCTCTCGTTTGGAAAGGCGTCGATCTGGGCATGCTCAAGGTTCAACTCGAAGAAAAAGCCCAAGCCAAAGTCGTTGGTGAAATGGAAATGGAAGACTTTAGTATCATGGTCATCCACCTCAACAAAACCAATGTCTTCGAAGCTGCCAAAATCCCCGATATCCAATACCTCGAGTTTCCCCCCGATGCCTTCAAATTTAAGTCTGATGTCAGCCGCGATATCATTGGTCTCCACTTCATCGAACAGGGCTATGGCTGGCAATCTTCCTTCCCAGGCCAGACCGACCCTGGCCCCCGCACCCGTCCCCAAAACGTAAACACAGGTGCCAACGTTACCCTCAATGGTAGCGGTGAAATCGTTGCAGTCTTCGATAGCGGTCTCGACCGTGGTGTTTTTTCAGAAAATGATCTTCTCGAAGATTTCCGTGGCGGAGCTTTGCTTCCAGTTGCCTACCACTACTCCCAGGTCAAACCTGGTAGTGGAGTTCCAGGCAACTCCTACGGAAACTCTTACGCAGTGCGTTACTTCGCCTATGGCTTTGACTATACTGCAGCCCGTCGTCAGACTCCTCAAACTTCCCAGACCTTTTCAGACATCTGGGGCCACGGTACCGTCGTCGCTGGTATCATCGCCGGACGAGGTCGCGCTGGCGACAACCGTCGCTATCGTGGTGTTGCTCCCGCTGCTCGTTTGTTGATTCAAAAAATTACACCCCCCTGGACTCGTGATGACTATTCTCCTCCCCCTCAAAACACTTCAGTTCCCCCTCCTCGCCTTGAAAAACCTGCCAAAGCCCATCCTAACTTAGCCCGTCCCGCATTATGGGATCTTGGTGGTCCAGACGCTGTAAACGAACGTTGGTATCCATACGATGAAGTCCCTTACAAATGGGATCTCGATCCACTTCCTCCCGCTGACCTCCCTCCTGTCGATCAACCCGAGGCCTATATCAGTTTCCACGATGTACCTCAGGTTGCGGGTGAGGTTTATGGTCCCGAGTTTGGAGGAATGTGGAGCCCTGAAGATGGTAGCGGAAATCCACCCTATGCTCCCACTTATGCTGGCGCTGCTGGCGCTTTCTTTTACGCCCTGGTTGATGCATACAACGACGGTGCCCGAATTATGAACAACAGCTGGTGGTGGTACTATCTTCGTACCCGTCAAGGCTATATTCCTGATCCAGGTTCACCAATGTTTAGCACCTACGACTACAACATGATTTCCAAGATGACCGACTCCTTCCAATACACCCACCAAACCTTCCTTACGGTTTGGGCTGCTGGCGATAATGGTCGCGATCGCAATCTTGATGGAATTACTGACATTGGTCAAAACCTCAATGGCGACTACACTTTTGGTGATCCCTGGGTAGACGGTGAAAATCAGCAATTTTTTGCCCCTGCCGCTCTCAAAAATGGCATCACTGTGGGTGCTACCGAAAATTATCGTCCCGCCATCCGTTTGTTTTATGGTGTTTCTGGAACTGTTCTCCCTCGAGCTAATTACGGTCTTTTTCTCCGCTCTGATTTACATTTGCCTGGTTATGGCGATTTCATTGCCTCCGACAAAGTTGCTGATGGCAACCGTCCTCCCAACTTAAAAGAAAACGAATTCGATAAAGCCTACCTCAATCCTACTGACGGTTTGGGTAACTACTACAAAGACATGACCAAGTGGCTCAACCCTCCCACCCCTCCCAATCCTGCCCCCCCCGACTACCTCAAGCAAACCGACGGAAAGTTCGCCATGTGGGCACTCAGTACCCGTGGTCCCAGCTCCGACGGTCGTATCAAGCCCGACTTGGTGGCTCCTGGCAGCATGATCATCGGACCCCAATCCCAATATGTTGGAGCCTCTGCAGGTTCCAATCCTGCCTATCCCTTTGAATATGGCTATCCATCTCCAGCTGCTGGCTACGTTTATATGAGTGGTACTTCCATGTCTGCTGCTTTTGTATCTGGCGCTGCAGCTCTGGTTCGCCAATTCTATCGCCAGGTGCACGATGTCGACAAGCAAGGTGTTCCAAGTCCCTCTTCCTCCCTCATCAAAGCCACCCTTATCCATGGTGCCACCAATATGGCTGCCAACCAATACCCCAACCAATATGATGTTATTGAAGATGCGAATCGTATTGTCAAAACCAAAAACGACGTCACCGCTCGTCCCGATTTCAATCAGGGTTGGGGTCGTCTTAATGTATTCAAATCTCTTTTCCCTCTGGCTCCAAAAGTGCAACGTTGGGACGACAACACCACTGGTTTGGACGACAGTGCTATCGAATACAAAATCATCGTAGATCGTACCGATGTACCCTTTGAAGCCACCCTCGTATGGAATGACAAATCTGCCAACCCCAACACCTGGCCCGTTTTAGTCTATGATATAGACCTTTTGGTTCAAGAACCTGGTCAAAAAGGTAAAATATACCGTGGTAACCAATTTGGTAACCCTGAGCTCAATCAGGATCCCAATTTTTCCATTCCCAACCCTCCCGCTACCGACACTCTTAACAATGTGGAGCGTGTGGTGATAGCTGAACCTATCAAGGGTGAATATACTATTCGAGTTATTCCTGCCAATTTCCCTAAAGCCATCGGTCGTCAGCCTGTACCTTATTCATTGGTATATTCTGGCGGTTTCCGTGATATCCCAGTGGAGCACCCAATCCCCGTCATGAATCACCTGAGCCTCGGTCTCCTTGCTGTTCTTCTTCTCTTTGCCGGTGTGTTTGGTATTCGTAAAGGTCTCAAGGTAGTTAAAGCTTCCTAATCTATCATTTTGAAAGAGCCCGTGATAACATAAAAGTTATCACGGGCTCTTTTTTTATACTAACATGACAACAAAAAACAACAAAAAACAAACAAAGAAACGAGCTGAAAGAAAGATGTCTCCAGTTTTTTCTTTCATTCTTCAAGCACTGCTTTATATTAGTCTTTTCATCTTTCTTAGTTCTCTGAGTTTTATTCAAAACTTTCTTACTCAATTCACAGCTTCCATGTTGGAAGTATTGCTACAACTGGTAAGAGTTCCAGTGGATTTAGTCAATCCTGTAACGCTACAACTTGCCACAGGCACTCGCTTGAAATTTGTCATCATCCCTGATTGCACAGGGCTTTATCCCTTTACGATTCTTGCTAGCTTTATACTAGCCTTTCCAGCCAAAAGCAGAAAAAAATTACTAGGCATAATGGGAGCATTTTTTGCTTCCTTTTCAGTCAATTATCTTCGAATGATAAGTATTATGGCAATTGCTGTCCATTCGCAACGAGCTTTTGAAATAGCTCATCTTCTCATCTGGCAGACTTCATTTATCATCCTGGTTCTTGGATACTTTTTCTGGTGGATACGATGGAAATAAACACAAAAAACTATGCATGGATTTTACTACGTTTTATAGTAATATTTCTGCTTTTGCTTGCTTTCTGGACTCTGCTGGCTTCCACTTACGCACAAACTAAAATGCATATTCTTCAACTATCCTTGTCTTGGTATAATCCATCCAATGCACCTTTTATTCGCACTCCAAGCTTTCTTCAGGGTTATGCTATCACCGAATTGACGCTTCTGGCTCTTTCTCTGGCACGATGGAACAAAACCAACATCAAAACATGGAAGCAATACCCCTGGCTTCTACTTGGAGTAATGATTCTTTTGCTGGTTTTATTTGATTTCCTAAGCAATTTTCTTGAGCTCATCGGTCAAGGATCTAACTCATTTTTCCTCAATTACACCATTACCTGGCTTCTCTCAGCAGGATCAATCACGCTTCCCTTTCTGATGTGGCTTTATCTGGAAAATAAAACAAAAGCTCTTTAGCAAGTTTTTCCATTTTTCTTCTTAACTCAAGCTTTGTTTCATTATTTTTAACAGTGTAATCTGCCTTGACTTTGCTTTTAGCTATGTCGGACTGTGCTTGAAATACAAGTTTTACATGAGTTTCACTTAATCCTCTTTCATCAAGCAAACGCTGCGTTCTAAGCTTTTCTCTGCTATCAATGTAAATCAATCGATGGCAAAGCTTGCTCCATCGCGCTCTTACCAAGACAGCAGCATCCAGGATGCTCCCATGAGTGGCTTTCGATATTTCAAGCTGTAAAAATTGTTTGATACTGGGCCAAACACAACGCTCCAAGAGCTTTCGAGAAGCAATGCTTTTAAAAACAAGTTGCCCCAGAATCAGCCTATCGATTTCTAAAGCTGAAGTTAAAACCCCGGGTCCATAATAAGAAATCAGCTGCCTTTTGATTTCATCCTGCATCAAGACCCGATGAGTTATTTCATCTGCGGATATGACCTGCCAGGAAGTAAACTCAGACAAGTATTTGACAGCAAGTGTTTTGCCAGCTCCCATTAAAGCATAAACACCAACTACAGGAAGCTTTTTAGGCATGGTAGGGTCGTAATAGGTTAAGCTTGGTTCCCGTTTTTATATGAACCTTTAAAGGCACTTTTAGAGCAATAGCATGTTCCATCTTTTGGGGAATTAGTTGGCAGAGACCTTCCAACTCATCGGGATGGCATTCCCATATAAGTTCGTCATGGATTTGAAGAAGCAAGTGAATTCGGGCATTATCTTTGAGCTGTTGGTACATATTAACCATAGCTACTTTGATGATGTCAGCGGAACTTCCCTGAATAATAGTATTGAATGCAAGTCGTTCTCCCAACTGTTGAAGGGGTTTTTGATGGCTGTTCAGCTCAGGTATGGGCCTTTTCCTGGCAATGATAGTTTCAGCATAGGCGTTTGCTTTGACCCTGGCAACTGTTGCTTCACGAAAAGAAGCAACACCAGGATAAGATTTGAAATATCGCTCAATCATACTACTTGCTTCTTTTTCACTGATCTTTAAAGCGCGAGACAAACCAAAGGAAGACATCCCATACAGGATTCCAAAATTGATAGTTTTTGCCATTTTTCGCTCTGCGTCAGAAACTTCAAGTTCCTTTGAAGTATGAAATATCATTCTGGCAGTTTGAGTATGGATATCCTCATCATTTAAAAAAGCTTCGATTAACCTGGGATCTTGAGAAAAATGAGCCAGCACCCGCAGATCAATTTGGGAATAATCTGCACTCACAAAGACCCAGGAGGGCTGAGAAGGAGTAAATACAGACTTGATTGACAACACAGAATCCTGATCTGAGGGAATATTCTGCAGATTTGGGTCCACGCTGGAGATCCTTCCAGTGGAGGGTCCAGCTTGCAAATAAGTGGTATGAAGGAGTTGGTTTTGATCGAGTTTGTTCAAAAAAGCTAATATGTAAGTGCTTAACAATTTGCTATATTCGCGATACTTTTTTATCATTCCAATCATGGGATGCATAGGTTCAAGAGCGTCTAAAACCTCACTATCAGTAGAGATTCCTGTTTTTGTTTTTTTTATAACGGGCAAAGCTAGTTTTTCGAAAAGAACAAAGGCAAGTTGTTTGGGAGATGCCAGGTTGAATTCAGTTTCGCTTAAAGCAAAAATCTGCTTTTGCAAGGATTTTAGTTGCCCTTCCAGAAGCTCTTTCAAATGGAGAAGATCCTTTTTTGAAACTTGTATGCCTTGCTTTTCCATTGCATACAAGACTTTCAGCAGAGGCAACTCCACCTCTTGATATAAGGAATAAAGATTTTTGTTTTCTGCATCAAGGCTGAGTTGCTCCCAAGCATTAAAAATAGCTTCACAGGGGTCAAGGTCTTGAAAAGTAGGATAGCGTACAAGAAATTCTTGTATGGAGTATGATTTGTTGTTGGGATAAAGCAAGTAATAAAGCAACTGAAGATCTTGGATGGGAAGGTCATAAACTCTCAGAGGATCCAATGCTAATTGATGAAACAAAGCTTTGGCATCATAAGTAAAGAGCTCCTGGGCCCCTTGTAGGAGAGTTAGAAGAAATTGGTTTTCTTGTATTGGAGCTTGAAAAAGGTCTTTGGTCGCTGAATCTACAAAAGCTTCTGAGGAGACATGGAATAAACCTTGCGAGGGATGATAGCATTGAATTTGTTGAGCTTGAGCATGATAAAAAAGACTCCATTTACTTACTTTTTTCAAACTCTCAAATTCATGGGGATCAAGATCCTTTAATGCTCTGCTTCCTAAAGTCGATTTCTGGGCAACAGACTCTTTTTTGAAGCCAAAAGAACGGATGAGACTATGAAATTCGTAGATTCTGGCAAGCTCATTCAGTTCGCCTTCTCCCAAACCCGTAAAAGCCAGGTCTTCCAGCTTTAGATCAAGCGCCACCTTGTCAATTAAACGAACCATATAGAGGAAATGAAGAAATGCTTCCTTTTGATTCCGTATGCTTTCGCTTTGTTTGCTTTGATCAGCAAGTAAAGCTTCTGGGGTGCCAAATTGCTGGATAAGTTTGAGAGCAGTCTTGGGGCCTATGTTGTTCATGCCTTTTAGATTGTCTGAACTATCTCCCACCAGCGCTTTGTAAAAAGCAAATTGTGAAGTTTGAATCCCATAATCTGCAAAAAAATTGTTTTCAGTATAAAGACGGAGCTCAGAGGAATTTTTTCCTGGGAGAAGAATACGAATGCGATCTCCTTCAAGAAGCTGGAAAAGGTCTTTATCGTTGGAAGCAATATAAACATCACATTGAGCAGCATGTTCCCTGCTTAAGGTAGCAATAAGATCGTCTGCTTCAAAGCCTTGCTTGATAACAAAGGGAGCTTTTAAGGTAGGGAGCAGGACTTCGCTAAGCTGTTTGAGCTGAATAATCAGGGCTTCCGGTGTTTCCTTACGTTGAGCCTTGTAAGAACTATCTTCTAAAGCTCTGAAGGTTTTTTCGGGGCCATCGAGACAAACTGCCAGGTATTCGGGACTTAGGTCCCGATACATCATCATCAAGCTTTTTAAAAAACCATACAATGCATTGACAGGCAAATTTTGAGAAGTTTCAAGGCTCTGAGGAAGAGCATAAAAACTTCGATAAGCTATGTTGTAGGCATCAATCAGAAGAAGCTTCGGTCGCTTTTGCTTCATCTATAGGATCCATCTCCAAATCAGAATTGGATTTTTTTTCAAATTCGAGCGACTTGCCCCAAAAAGTATAGGTTTCGGCGAGTAAAACCACAAAAAGAATAAAAGCCAAAAAAGATATAATAAAGCCAGGATCGGTCAGGGCAAACTCCTTACCCACTGTCAACCCAAAGGGAGGGAAGATGAAAGCAGCTTGCATAAAACCTGCTACAAAAAGATTGTTGGTTCGAAGATAAAGATAACTCACGAAAAGACCATATACAAAGTAGGTAAGCATGGTATTGGTGGATATAATCATGTTTCCGGCAGTACGAAGGCGAATGTAGTTGATTAGGCTAAAAAAGAGCAGGGTAAATAAGACAGACCAGATCTTTTTCCAGAGAGGATTGAGTGTTTTAGGAAAAAGAGAATAGCTTTTGTTGAGAAGGAAACCTCGAGAGGCTAATTCTTCGCTGATACCAACAATTCCCCAACCCCGAACAAAGAGCACGAGATAAAGAGGATTGAAGCCTTGAAAACTGATTACCAGGGTACGAGGTTCATAGAATATCGACATGCCCAGGGGTAAAATGGTATAAAGGCCAGCTAAAGCAAGTATAGCGAATATAAGCCCTGGGAAGATCTTCCTAAAGCTGATACCTATTTGAGCAAAATCCCAATCATCAATTTTAAGGAAAGCTATAGCCAATAGAGCGATGATTAAGTTGGGAAAGGCGCTCATTAGGTTGCCTATTAATCCGTTGGGTTGGATTTGAAAGAAAGTGGCAAGCAAGCGAACCAGCATGAAAGCCAACCAGGGAAAGATTAGCATTGCAGAAAGGAAAAATAGTGTAAAAAGAAACTCTCGTTTGTTGTTAATAAAAATTTTCTTTAGTATAGCCATGCTTCACCTCGATGTTAAAATGAAAGCGGATGAGGAGGGATTCGAACCCCCGGGACTCATCGTCCGCGGCATTTCAAGTGCCGTGCCTTCAACCACTCGGCCACCCATCCGTATCGAATAATCAGCTTTTTTCATCCACTTATTTTAACACATCAGGCCATGATATACTACCATCTGCCTCTTGATAATTTTCCATCACTGCCGCCAGGCATCTTCCTATCGCTAGAGCCGAGCCATTCAGGGTGTGAAGCAAGGTGTTTTTACCTTCAGCAGTCTTGTATCTAATCTGTGCTCGTCTAGCTTGAAAATCAGTACAATTCGAGCAGGAGGAGATCTCAAGGTATTTACCAAGGGATGGAAACCACACTTCGATATCGTAGGTTTTAGCTGTTGAAAAACCTGACATATCTCCCGTGCAAAGCGAAACCACTCGATAGGGTAGTTTTAGTTTTTGTAGAATCGCTTCTGCGTCCTGGGTAATCTCTTCCAGGGCTTCAAAAGATTTTTCGGGAAGGCAAAGCCATACCAATTCGACTTTTTCAAACTGATGCAGGCGAATCAAGCCCTTGCTTTCTTTTCCAGCGGCACCTGCTTCTTTACGAAAACAGGGAGTATAGGCAACCATTTTGCAGGGTAGTTGTTCCAAGGGTAGGATTTCTTCTCTAAACAAGTTAACTAAAGGAACTTCACCCGTTGGAATCAAAAAAGTATCCTCACCATCAATTTTATAAAGGTCCTCTTCAAACTTGGGAAGCTGACCCGAACCTTCAAACAAAGATCGCTTGCCAATAAAAGGAGGATTAATTTCGGTATAACCCCGTTCTCTTGCTGAATTTATCATCAGATTCATTAAAGCACGTGAGTAGTAGGCACCTTCACCGCTTAAAAGAGCAAACTTATTGCCAGCAAGTCGTGCTGCGCGTTCAAAATCAATCGCATGGTTGATTTTACCCAGCTCATCATGCGACCTTGGGGTGAATTCAAAATTCCGTGGAGTACCTACCACTCTGAGCTCCAGGTTGTCATTTTCGCTTTCACCCAAAGGCACGGATTCATGGGGTAGATTGGGCAGATTCATGTGAAGTGTTTGAAAAAGTCCTTGCACCGATAGCAGTTCTTTGTTTTTTTCCTGGATGAGCTCTCCAATCTTTTTTACGGTAGCACTAATTTCTACAGCTGATTGACCAAGCTTGAGCATTTCGCCAATTTTTTTAGAAGCCTGGTTTCGTTCGAACTGAAATTGCTCAATTTCTTGTGTTAACGCTCTTCGTTGAGCATCATATTCCATTAATTGGTCGATATTTCTGGGATCAATCCCTCTTTTTGCCAGTGCTATTTTTACGAGCTCTGGGTTTTGTCTCATGAGCTGAAGATCGATCATAAGTATTTACCTCCTGGGTTATTTTCCATTCTTCCCATTGTTTTTTAATTTTTCTAATTTTATCCCTGATTATTGAAGCTTCTTCGTAGGCTAATACTGCTGCTTTTTCGTGCATTTGTTCTTCCAACTCACGAATGACTAAGTGCCATTGTGGATTCTCTTGTTTTTCCAATTCAAGCTTAAGCTTAGCTTCACCTTCGGTAGCCTTCCAATCGGTATCCAGCAGTTTTTTAACAGCTTTTTGAATAGACTCAGCCTGGATATGGTGCTCCAGATTGTAGGCTATTTGTTTTTCCCTTCTTCGAGCTGTTTCCTTGATGGCCTGGTCCATAGAAGGGGTAACATGATCAGCAAACAATAGCACTTTACCTTTTACGTTTCGCGCAGCTCTCCCAATTGTTTGAATTAAGGATACATGAGATCTTAAAAAACCTTCTTTATCTGCATCCATAATAGCAACCAGAGAGACTTCGGGCAAGTCAAGACCTTCTCGTAACAAATTAATTCCCACCAGACAATCAAAATCGCCACTTCGCAATGCTTGTAATATTTGAACTCGTTCAATCGTATCAATGTCAGAATGAAGATATTTGGCGCGAATACCTTGTTCAAGCAAGTAATAAGAAAGGTCTTCTGCCATCCTTTTAGTAAGAGTGGTGACGAGTACTCGTTCTTTTTGTTCTTGCCTTTCCTTAATTTGCGAAAGAAGAAAAGACATTTGCTCTTCGGTGGGGTGAAGTTCAATTTCAGGATCAAGCAAACCAGTGGGGCGAATAATTTGTTCAACAAACTCCCCTTGCGAAAGAGTGATTTCAAGCTCCGAAGGGGTGGCGGAAACAAATACTGCCTGGCTTATCTTTGCTTCAAATTCTTCCCATTTTAAAGGACGATTATCCAAGGCAGAAGGAAGCCGGAAACCAAAATCAACAAGATTTTGCTTTCTACTTTGATCTCCTCGATACATTCCTTTGATTTGTGGCAAACTCACATGGGATTCATCAATAATAATCAAGGCTTCTTTTCCAAAATAATCAATGATAGTGGAAGGGGTAGTGCCTGCTTCACGATGAGCCAAATGCCTCGAATAGTTTTCTATACCTGGGCAGGAGCCAGTATTTTCAAGCATTTCCAGATCGTACAGCGTGCGTTGTTCCAGGCGTTCTGCCTCTATCCAACGATGGTGAAGTTTAAAGTATGCAACGCGTTCTTCCATTTCGGTTTTAATTTTGGGGATGGCATTCAAAAGGCTTTGCCGTGTGGTTACAAATTGTTTTGCTTGAAAAAAAGTATAGCAATCAATATTTCGTAGGCTCTCCCCAGTCAGAGGTTTAAATACTGAGATCTTTTGAATAAAATCACCAAATAATTCAAGTCGAATCGCCTCTTCTTCAGATTCAGCAGGAAAAACATCCATGGTACTTCCACGTAAACGAATGCATCCCTGACGAAAATCCAGATCATTTCGTTCGTATTGAAGCTGGATAAGAGCTTGCAATAGATCTTTTCGCTTACACGAAGAATTGGATTCAATTTTAACAATGTTTTTGATATAATCTTCAGCTTCCTGCCAACCGTATATGCAAGAAACTGAAGCAATCAATACTACATCCTTTCGCTCAACCAAAGAGCGTACCGCCGATTGTCTCATTCGTTCAATCTCAGAGTTGATGTCAGCGTCTTTCTCGATGTATAGGTCTTTTCCTGGAACATAGGCTTCTGGTTGATAATAATCGTAATAACTAACAAAATATTCTACTTTGTTCTCAGGGAAAAAATCTCTGAATTCAGAATAAAGCTGTGCAGCGAGGGTTTTGTTGGGAGCCATCACCAGAGTAGGCTTTTGAACTCGCTCTATCAAATTGGCCATCGTAAAGGTCTTGCCTGATCCAGTAACTCCAAGCAGGGTTTGATAGCGCTTCTTTTTAATAATACCTTCGCTGAGGCGTTCAATGGCCTGGGGTTGATCTCCCTGGGGTTGATAGCTTGATTTTAAAGTAAATCTTTCTCTCATCCTGCCTCATCTTTAAATGCATCATCCCCCTGCCTCTTGGACAGGGGGATGATTTGCTTAGGAATAAATCCTGCTTTTAAGTGCTTAATCGAGGGTTAATCGGTTAATTTTGACCGTACGAGTGGATTGAATCCATTCTACTTCAGCACCAAGCATTTCACTTACAAAACGGATAGGAACAAAAGTACGTCCGTCTTTAATTTCTGGAGGAGCATCCATATTGACCATCTCATTGTTGACCATGGCCTTGGTGGAACCAATTTGCATTGAGATGACTTTGTCACCCAGGGTAATATTGATACCTTTACTTTGTTGGACCCAGGTGACTTCGGCGCCAAAACCCTCAGCTATTACACGAAGAGGAACATAAGTGCGTCCTCCGGAAATATAGGGTTTTCCATCAATTGTCTTGAATTGTCCATTGATGAGAGCTTTATCATTGTCTATCTGAAGCTCAATGGTAGTTTTGCGATAGTTGTTGATTTGGGTAACTTTTTTGGTAAAGCCTTCAGCGGTACGAACATTGACTTCGATGCGATTGCTTCCGTAGTTAAGAGGAACGGTAGCTTCGAAAGTGAATTCAAGGTGTTTTTCATCGGGAACCACTTGAGCTTCAACACCGTTTACAAAGATCCAAATCAAACGGCTGGGAGTTTCTTCGGTAACTTTGGTGCGAAGAACTTTTCCACGAATGGATGCTTCTTTTACGTCAATAAACTTTTCAGGGACATCCATCTGTATCTGAAGCTCATCGGTAGGTCGTTCCACATTGATGATACGTTTGGCAATTTTACCGGAAGGATCTTTGGCAATGATTTCAAACATGGTGTTTTGTTCAGTTAGTTTGGCTTCATAGCGGAATTTACCTGCTTCGTCAACGTTGACAGGAGCTTGATTAATAGTGACTACAGATCCTACTTTCACACGTCCTGAAATAATAATCTCTTGTGATTCCGGGAGGATGTCGACTGGATCAAGATCGATGTATTGTGGGCTGGCATCTTCGTCCACTCCTTGCAGGTGAGTAGCAGTAATCATGCCTTCCATTGTAGCCTTGATCACCAAAACACCACGATTGTTTGGAGTAAGTGAAAATACAGCACTTCCTTTAGAGTCCGCAGTCTTGGAATCAGAAACACCCAAGCCCTCGACAGTGATTTTTGCGCCTCTTACAGGCATTGTGGTGCCTGCTTCTTTGACGATAACAGTAATCTTCCCTGGGGTTTTTGCTTTTAAGGGTTCGCTTTCGAAGACTTCGAGCTCAAGTCCTTGAGCTATATCAAAGGAGGCAGAACCACCCACCATATAGAACGGAGGATAATTGAAACGAGTATTTCGGTTCCAATACTGGAGATAAGCCTGATCTTTACCGATACCCGTTGGGGTAAAGCTGATAAGAGTCTCTCGGGCCTTGGGATCGGTAGAGGAAGCATAGAGGTTGCCGAAGATGGCAGTCTCGGATTGAGGTCCATAAATAGACTTTTCAACGATACTCTGAGGAAAATATCTTTCAGTGTCAACCATTAATGATGAGCCAATCTGTAAAGGCAAATCACGGCGATCAGCAGGATAAGCGCGGATAAGGATACTATTGGTTTTACCATAAGCAATATCATAAGAGTCTTGAGAAAGTATTTCTTTACCAAGGCTTACTCCGGTTTTGGCATCATACATGTCTACTGAAGGAGCCTTTAGATCGAGGTATCGGGAAGGCATAGCATCCCAATCCAGACGGTAAGTGTTGTCTCCGCTCCTTTTTGAAGAAGCCTCGGTAATCCAGGCATAGCTCAATGTTGGCCAAGTTTCTCTACAATAAGTACAATAATACTCATAGCCATACAAATCACAATATATCTGATAGGGACAGGCTAGCAGTACTCTTCTAAACAAAAGTTGATTAAAGTATCGAGTTTCAGCGTTTTGAGGGTCTCTGTTGCTAGCATAAGCAGCACCATTGCCAGCCACATCACTAAACGCATCATTGATTGAATAGCGATTATTTCCAATCAATCCTCCAATAGAGGTTATGTCTTCGGCATATAGATAAAATGTTGTTTTACCCTCTGAATTAAGATTGAAGGAGTCTTTGTAAGTCAGATGCTGATCACGGTCAAGATCTGCCAGAGTATAGCCACCTTTATGGGGACTATTGTAAATTGCTCCAAGACCCATTCCTTTCTCAAAAGATAAAGTGGGGTAAAAGTACTGCTCTCTCAAATTTACTATTTCCTCAGGGAAAATTCCATGAAGAGGGTAGTTGATAAATTCACCATTATCCCACATCCAACTTTTAGTGTTGTAATAGGTATAATAAGAACCTCCACCATCACTATATTTATTTCCAGTGGCTACTCGGTAATCGTACCTGTATGCCTTAAAACCACCTATTTCAAATATCTCTTTGTTGCTTTCATCCAAGGTACCATTTTTGTTAAAGTCAAAGCCTCCTCGTAAATGTGAGAAAGCAGAATAACCTGAGGTTTTCCCAGCCATCATATTATAGCTTCGATTTGGAATAGCACTGTTGGTATAAGAAGTATAATGGGGTGTTTGCCAACCAAAATTATAGGGAGTACTGGTAAGCAATGTGAATCGAGCAGTTTCGTTAGCAGTACCACCACATACCGAAGCTTCATTTCCAGCACCTTTAAGTGGAATACCCTGAGGAGTTTTGACTTGAGCAGTGATGCGATATAAACGGTTATCACCAGCAGTTAAAACAAAATCAGGTTCTCCAGGTGTAACAAAGCTTTGCCCTTGAGGATCATCTGCGTTCACAACCTCATAACTGACTTCAGGAAGAGCAACTTTAACAGCTACTTTTCCAAATTTCTTACGATCTGGTGTAAAGATAAACACATCAAATGTTCCTTCATCGTTAGCCACAAAACCTTTAAAGATATATCGTCCGTTATTTCTGTCACGGAAATCAGTCTCTATGGGATAAAAGGGATTTTGATTGGAAGAGTAAAGTCGACTATTGTTAACTTTTGAGTTATCAATATTGTGTAAATCTGTCCTAATCCAATAATACTGCGGTAAACGTGCATTATTTCCATAGAACAGCTTGTTATCAGGTAACGGATCAAGCATAAGCTTAGACCAAACATCATCATCATTTATCGAATTGTTTCCCGAAGCGTCTTCAATTCCACCAGTGGAGAGATCAACAGCATTTCCTTCTTCGTCGAGAACAAGGAAAGTCAGGGGATTTTGTGGATCGTTAAGCTCAGCTGCTGTTCCAGCTGTTAGTACATCTGGTATGGTTGTTATATTCAGGCTATTCTCGGGAACAACATCAATTTTAGTTTGACCTGAAAGATAAACTTCATGGGAATACTGATCTGGATCATAATAGTCGTAGAAAGGAGTATTGGCACGATCGTTATTATCATCGCCATATTTATAAGCTGTAATAACAATTGGAAGCATTTCGTTGTTATCAACAATATGATCAAACAAACTGTACTGTCCAATCTTTTTCCCACCACCGAAATCATATCCTACCGTGTTAATCTGATTGCCCTTATTATTGCTGAACTCAAGAGAATAAGTGCCATTGTTTTGATTATAGGTTCGTCCATCGATAATGCCTCCATACCATGTGTTGGAAGCTAAATCATAGGTGCCAATAATCTCAGTTTCGTAATCATTAAAGGAAACTTTTCCGTCTCCAGTAACATCGTGATCGCGATCAAACTGATATGCTCTAGAGGAGGTGATGCTATTAGTAGGAGGTCGGGTAATCCAGCCATCGCCAGCTCCGATAATACGACCTGAAGCATCTTTTATGCCACGATCCTGCCATGGAACGAGTACTGCATTGTTGCATTCATGGACAGTATCGGTGTAATTGGGGTCGTAGCCTTTAGGTTCGTATTCCATGACTTTAACATCAACTCGATGATCTCGATCGGGCTCGAGAGTAAGTTTGTCGGTTCGGATATCAAGACCATGAACAAGAAAGCCACCTTCTTTGAAATCTCCTGTACAACAATCCTCAAATTTTTTGATTGTGCCATTGGCGAGTTCAACTTCAATAGTGATGCGTCCCCGTCCAATAGGAATAATCTCATTAATACAAAATGCATTGAGCATGGCATTGTCATAGGTTTGCTGTTCAAAACTGGCTCGTGTGTAGTCTATTGCCCTATTATATTGTAAAATCGGATTAACTTTATCTAAATTATAACGCATTGGATTCTCTGGATGATAAACTACAGTTTCGCTTCCTATTAAGGCTTGTGAAGTTGGAGGAGAAGTAACAGATGTAAAATTAGCATCTCCCAAATCATATTCAAAAAGTTGATAGTTTTGAGCATTAATAACAATTTCACCAGAATAATCATATTGGATAGGAACCTTGGATAAATCTCCCAGCTTATTTGGAAGAGTATAGCTTATTGAATTGCTTTCATAATCATAAAAAGATTTTGGACGCATAAAAGGTCCACGAATAGTGATTCTGTTTATTGACAGATTATTGCGAATAAGTGCAGCTAAATTGGGTGGAGCTGTTTCAAAAGTGTAATTAAGATTGTTAAAGTTTTTGAGTAAGAAGTAAAGAGAATAATCAGTTAATGGATAGAACTCAGTCCCAAGTTTGTTGTACTGATTGTATTTGAAATCATGACGAGAATCATAATTGGCACCCAAAGTAACACGAGCAGTATTTTTTGCCCAAATGGCAGGGTAGGCGTTCCACCCAGATCCCCGACCAGTTTCAGTAGTGCCTGTAGTACCCAAGATTCTTCCAGTATGGGTCTGTCCGCCAGGATATGAGCGTATATCATCCTGCCAATCGTAGAGCACAGGATTATAACGCGACCTAATATAGGGGGTAGGAGGACTCAATAAGGGGCTCAGAGCATTAGTTCCTCCAGTGTAATCAACCTGAGAGTACTGTAAAGCATGATCTATCCAACTTATATCAACAAAGTTTAAGGTTGGATCAGGATCACATACTTTTATCTGTACTGATCCAATATAATCTATACCTCCTGAAAAATCTGAAACAAAGTAAGGACCATGAAACTGATGCCCGTCATATCTGGGGTACGCAAGTTTTGAATTATAGTCAAACATAGTTTGGTGACTATAGAATACAATGTTTAAAGGAGTGCTTGAATCTATTGGCTTTGCACAAACCAGAAAGCGTGCTCCAGGATCTTTTTCGTAAAAATTCGTTAGCTTCACAGGTACTCCATAATGAATAATTGGTGCGCCTGCAAAGGTATCCATACGAGTAATATTTCCCAGAGGCGGGGGTTTTTGTAAAGAACCAGTTTCCAGATCATATTTTCCAGATCCAAAAGAACAATCTTGATCCAGAAAATTGCCAATTCCTCGACCAAAATAGGATAGGAAATCAGGTCCATCAAACCGATCAAGATGTCCTATATCGTGCCATTCCCACACATGGAAGGAATTATCAACATTAACCTGGATAATGGCCTTTCTCCATCCTTCAATTACTCTTCGTCCATCAGGAGAGGGGTCAGAAGTGACTCCGTCAGCAATAAGACTGAGATAAGTCGTAAAAAGATAGGCTATTCCTGCTCCATGAGCATTATAGTAGGCAAAAGGTTCGTCTTCAAGGGCGGTCAAGGTCGAAAAAGGAATTGCAAAGGGATCGTTAACATCCTGAGGATCATCTCCATCATAAACTTGAATTTCTATGACAGGTTGACGTTCTTCATATACTGTTAGAGCTTTTTTATTGGGAAGCATATTAACTTGTGCAGGGAGAATGGGCTTTTTCCATTGCTCGTAACAATCGTATCCATTATAAAAAGCTTTAAAATTGGGCATATGAGTAAACACTCTGGGTAGTACTTTTGGTACGGTAAACTCAATTTGTGCTTCAAAATGAATAGGACCTTTAAGAACCTTTTGAGTAGCCCAGAAGGGATCCTGGTAAGTGCCTGTATAAGGTTTTTTGAGGGAAGTGCTTTGATTGTTGCGTTCAAATTCTTTGGGTAATTCTGCTACTTTGAAAGCTTGAACACGGAAATATCTTTCTAGAGCATGACCGCTGAATCCAACGGAGCCACGATAGGGGGTGTATTGGAAACTGAGGCGTTGATTGGTGTTGGTGAGAATGGCAGTGTTGACAAGATTGTTGGAAGATTCCTGAGCATCAGGATCAAAAACATAAAGATAGACTTTCTCTCCATTTTTAGGCGGTGGATTGATCTCAATATCGATTTGAGTAGTACGCTCAACGGTGAGTTCGCTGTTGACTTTAACATCAAGCCCCATATTAGCAGGGAGTATGGCCATATCCATAAACTTTTTATCTCCACTAAGTCCAGTGGGAATCATATGGATATAGGTATTTTGATAATATACGTTACCTGCTGAAACTCTCGTTCCATGAAGGTATTCGCTATCGTTGATCTTGACATTGGTCAAACGAATAAGACCAGAGCGAAGAGCGGAGGGAGTCAGCGCAATATCTTCAAAATTGTAAACTCCCAGAGGAGTAAGATCGAGATATAGCTCTTGAGCTGGGGTTCTGCGAATATTATAAGGAAGAAAACTCTTGGGTAAGAAAGCAGGAGGAGGAGTAGGGTTGGCTTTTTTGTAGTCAGAGTCGTCCAGAGCAACAACGCTTCCAGGACGATAGCTCTGAGCCTGGGTTAAGCGAATATCACCAGGATCCACCAGACCATTGGCGTTGATGTCTGCATAGGCATATTGATTGTTTTCGTCCATACCCATAGTTACATTTAAACCCCCCAGGGGTAGGGTGCGGTAAACCTGGTTGATGTCGGCATCTCCGCTTGCTACCACTGAGCCATTGAGATAGTTGGGATTGATGCTAAATATTCGGATATCACCAATCGAAACACGACCATTCAAATCGATATCCGCGTAGAGATACTGCCAAGCATCACCCAGAGAACGAATGATAATGGTATCAGGAGTAAAACTCACAGCGCCACGGGTATAAATATCATCGCCAGGTTTGTATTCAATGAGGTCGTCAAGACCAGCAAAAGCATGCATAGATGGGTAATAACGAGTATTGGAAGGAATGGCTTTTAATAGGATGCCAAAGTCTGGGTCGCCATTTCGAACAATGGTATTGCGTTTGTATTCGAAACGTTGTCCAGCAATGTCATATTTGACTTCGCTATAACGGACATCGCCTTCTTGAACCGCGGTGAGGTCGAGGTTGTTGTAGCCTTTTTTATAGATAGCTTCATTTGCGCCAAGTTGTGAATCTCCACTGGCATCATGGAAGCGAATATCAGCAGAGAAAGGTTGGAGGTTGCGGTTGTAGTCGAGATCGAGGCTGTTGTTTTCGGCACCGATATAATGTTCGGATTGTTCGCTTTCAATGTAGTCATCGGAAAGGTTGTTGCTTTGAGAGCGTTTTTGTATGTTGAGTTGGGTGAGGAAAACATTATTGAAGCCGTTATCTTTCCAGAGCTCCATACCAAGAAACTCGGAATGAGTCAGTTTGACGTTGTGGAAGGTGGTAACGGGTAAAGGATATTTAGCATTGTTGGGAAGGAGGGAGGTATTTTTTTGTATGCTTTGAGCAGGAAGATGAACGCTTTGGGAAGGAGAGCGCAAACGCACGCTACTGATAGAAGGCTGAACTTGCATCCACACATCAGATTGCACGTGAATGTCGTAGGTAGGAGCGTTGCAGCCACCTTCCAAAACTTCATTAAGAATCATAATATCATTTTTCCACAAACCGCCCCACCACTGGTTTTTACTGCGCAGGAAGGATTGAATGGAAGTATGTTTGTCGACAGGGGTAAGACGAATGTCTCCTTCTTCAACCACTCGAGCAGTGTTGATCAAGACATTGCCCTCGCTATCAAATCGGGAGCCTTTGACATAGATGAAGTCGAGTTGGTGATAGAAGCCTACCTGTCCTCCGTAATTGGTGTGTTGCTCGATGGTAAAGGAAGTAAAGGGATATTGGGCGATGAAATCAAGATCGTCGAGATTTACGTAAGTGTTGGGCTCATAAGTTACATTTTTTTGGCTTAGAGGATCATAGCATACCACTGGAGAGAGTCGCAGGTCGCCCTCCTGAATAACTTGATCCGTATTGCTGGCACCCTTGCGATAAATGAATTCGCCATAATCATAACGTCCAGTGATGGTGTTGTAGTCGTTGTAGAGAGTATTTTCGGTATAGGACACCTTTACTTGCACTTCGTTTCCCTCGTACCAAAATACAAAGTCAAAAGTGTAGTCTAGTGTATTTATATTTTGAATAACGCCACTTATAGTTTGATCATCACACACTGACGATCCGTCAAGGTAGTGTCTATAAAACTCAGGGTTGGTACGGTAAGCAATCAAATCAGCAATTCCAGTCCTATTGTTGGTATCTATTGTACCTTTAAACCGAATAGCTTCTCCATTTTTAAAATTGCCAATACTGGAAATGATGTTTTCTCGTAAGAAAGTGGTTCTACCCCACTCCGACACACGTGGCATACCCTCGAAAGTATAATCGAGGTCGACAAAATACTCGTCGGAACGGAAGGGAATGAGACCAATGCCAGTATCCCAATCGCTTGCCTGGACTCGGGTATTGTTTTGGAAGTCGGTAAAACTAGCCCACCCAAGCTTCCAGAAACGGTTGGTACCCAAACCCCCGGGACGATTGTCCCAGAAGAAGATATTGGGGCGATAGGAAGGGTTGGGATCGCGGGTGTTATACTGATAAAAAGGGTCAAAGATATAGGGACCCTGGGTGTTGCTTCCAGGAATGGGATCTATACGTGCATGGGTGTTGAGACGGCAAGAGCCAGGAGTATAGATATCAGTGGGGAAGGGAATGGTTTCTCCAGGGCGTCCTGGGTCGGCAGTTTCGTCGTAACGGGGATCGTGAAAAAATCCATCGGGATCGAACCATACTTGCCCAGCGTCATCCAGGACAACATACCAAAGATCGGTGCCCTGACTCAGCCCTTTGTCGGCAGTGATATCCATATAAAACCTTGCCCACATAACAGGTCGTGTAAAGTATCCGTTCTGCGAAGTAGCGGGAATATTTCGCTGGATAAAATTGGAATGCTTTGCACGCTGGGCATTGGGCATCAAATACCCCTCACGACCAAACCACTCAGCGTCCGGGGTTGGCTGCCAAGGAACAGCTCTCCACAGTTCCATAGCACACCCTAACTCATCCTCGTAACATAAATTCCACTTGATTGCGGCATTCATGCCCTGCTTATTCTTCGTTTCTGCGCGAAGAACGGGCTTTGAGGACAAGGAGAATATTGATAGCATCATAGTTGCAATGATTAAACTAGCCCATAATCTCTTCATCGAATCTCTCCTTTACAAACAAAGAGTTTGTTCCACACAAGCATTCCTAGTAGCTCAGCAAGGTTACGATTATTTCTCGGGATTCAGCAATCCACTGAGTTTCTGCACCCAAAATGTCCGCTACAAAACGTAAGGGAACAAAAGTAACTCCCTGCGTGATCTCTGGAGGAGAATCCAGGTCAGCTACTTTCCCATTTATTATCGCTTTTCCTGAGCCTATCTGCATTTCTATCTTTTTTCCCATTAATTCGATAACAATACCCTTAACATCGGGCAACCACTGCACTTTTGCGCCTAAAGACTCGGAAAGCACACGCAAAGGTACGAAGGTCTTGGCATTTTTGACATAAGGAGCTACATCGAGCTCCTTGTCTGCAGGCACACCATTGACTATGAGGCGTCTACTGCCAATGCCAAGTCGTATCTCAACTTTGTGGTAAACCATGATCTCAATTTCTTTGGAGGTGGTATTACCAATTCCATCTATGGCTTCTATTTTAACATTATTTTTTCCAAAATCTAAGGAAATTTGAACTTTCCAATCTTCTCCCTGCACTGCAGCAAGTTTACCTCCAGCTTTAACTGAAGCACCAGGGCTAACTTTGCCCCTCAGTTCATATTCACGAACATCCACTAATTGAGGAACTTCATCAATAAAAAGAGAAGGACCTTGGCTGCGACGAACTACGGTAAGAATTTTCCGAGCAATACGACCTAAACGATCGGTAGAGCTGACCACAATCTGGTTGTTACCTTCCTGAAGTTCAACTTTGGCTTCAAAGCTTCCGTCGGGTTTCAAGCTTACAGCTTTTTCATTCACGGTGAGGATATTTCCTGGATTGGTTTTTCCAGTAATGGTCACTGTGTTTTCATTGGTGAGAGTTTTGCTTGCTTGTACTTCGAGTAGAATTTCATTGGGTTCTGGGGGCTCCATCACATGAACTTCATTGTATCCTTCACCCAAATCTTTGTGGTTAACATTGATGGCAATGATACCCTTGGATTTTGGCATAATATCAAACCGTGCCACACCTTCACGGTCGGTACGAGCAGTCATATCCACTCCAGCGCCAATGATGCGCACTGATGCGTCACTCACAGGTTTTTTTGTGCCTAATTCAAGAGCGTATACGATAAGATGAGCAGCTTCGCCTGCTACAGGTTGTTTGTTAGTCTTTACCTGGATTTCGAGTGAGCGAACAATATCAAACTTGGCAAGGTTCCAGACCTTTCCACGATTATCTCTTATATACAAACTACCTTGCCAGCTGTTGTAATAACCAAAATACTTGAGCTGAGCAAGGTTTTTCCAAGATCCAGTGGGAGTAAGCATTAATGTGGTGCTTGCAGAAGTATTTGCTCCAAATTCTTCAGTAGCAGTAGATCCCCAAATCATATTTTCTGATTTACCTTCAAAATCTGTATCGTCAGGGAAATAGGAATCATCAGAAAGAATAAGTGTGCCACCAGGTCGAATTCCAATGTTAGGTGAAGCTGCTGGGAAAAGTTCAATTCTCAAATGGTTGGCCTTACCATACACCAAGTCATAATTTTGGGGATCGATCAGCTCTGTGTCGAGCAAAACATTACGGCTTGCATCGTAAACCTTTGCTATGGGTCTCGCAATTCGAGCGTCATGGCTTGGGAAAGCATCCCAGTCAAGACGATAAGTACCATCAGCGTTGGTGAAACCTGCAGTATCACTTAGATACTGGTTATAGCGATAGCGAATATCTCCTGGATTGATGGAACGACCGCGGAAATTCCACAGGTTTCCAGCAACATCGCCAAAAATACTGTTGGAATAGGGATTTTTGCCTATCAAACCACCATATTCACCAATATCGTTTGCTCCCATCAACACATTAGCCTGACCTTCTTCGCTTATTTGCATACTGTCTTCATGATCAATAAAAGCCTGTCCTTCTCTATTGGCAAACAAATAACCACCTTTGTGAGGTGAGTTGTATATAGCTCCACGTCCAAATCCACGCAGATTGTTGGCAGGAGGCAGGTCAAGGACGGGATAAAGCTCCCATTCGCCATTTTCCCATTGCCAGTTGCTGGTATTGTAGTAGGTAGCTCCACCAAACTGAGCAAAAGGATTGGTCCAACCTGGCTTAAGATAGATAGGCTGAAACCCGAAAGTATAGATAATAGAGACATTTGGATCAACTTTACTGGGCATCACAACGTTATTGTAATATCTTGATCCAAGAGAAGAGATATACATGGCGGGTCGGTTGAAACCAAAAGTGTAGTAGCCAAAGGTGGAGTGGTTGGTCATATTGGTGAGTAGAACTGGGTAGTAATCGAAGTTGTCGGGTTTCGTCGTATACGGAGTAAAGCGAGTAAGGCTCTCTCCACCTTCACAAAGTTCTGACTTTACGCCCCGAATGGGATTGCCTTGTGCATCCTTGATAACAGCAACCACAAGATATCCACTATAATTGGCTGCAGTCATGACAAAATCCGTTTCCTGACCTGGAGAGAAGGACCATGAATTGTCTTGATAATATCCACCTCGATTAAGGTCATAGTCACGGATTGCATAAAAAACATCAGGAAGCTGAACATTGACGTCCACTATTCCGCGACGACGTCGATCGGGAGTGTCAACAAAGACCTTGAAGGAACCTTCGTCGTTGGCACAGAAACCTTTGAAAGCGTATATACCTTCTGAAGCACGATTGAAATCAATTTCAATAGGCTGGAAGGGGAAGCGAGAGAAGCTGAATTGACGGAAATTGTTGACCATGGAGCCATCGTCATTTTGAAGGTCGGTACGAATCCAATAATATTGAGGAAGAATGGCTTTGGGCCCAAAGAAAGTCTTGTTGTCGGGATGTGGATCTTTAAACAAGACATTCCAAATGACTTTTTCGTCGACCACATTGCTGCCATAGGCATTGGTCAAACCTTTTCGTAAATCGACAGGACTGCCTTCTGAATCCAATACAGTGAAAGTGAGGGGTTGTTCGTTTTCGAGTAATTCGGGAACACAACCTGCAGTGAGAGGATCGGGACCATAGGATACTATGAGATCGTTTTTGGGAGTGACGGGAAGATGCTTCAATCCTGCCATATAAACTTCGTGTGAAAATTCATAGGGTTTGCTAAGGCTGTAAAGCGGAGTGAAAGCCTTATCGTTGTTGTCATCGCCAAACTTGTAGGCAGTGACATATATAGGCAATAATTCGTAATCGTCGATCACGTTGTCGGGTTGATTGTTTCGAGTGACAGGTCCACCGAAATCAATTCCTACTGTATCAACTAAAGATCCATTGGAGGGGCTGAGATCAAAATGATAGGCACCATTGTTGCGTTGGAGAGTGCGAGCATCGATAACACCTGACTTCCAGGTGTTGGAGGCTAAATCGTAGGTACCAATGATTTCGGTTTCCCAATCTTGATAAGATATTTTGCCATCTTTGTTTAGATCGAAAAAGTGACTGATCTGGGTAGAAAAGCCTGTAGCATCAGAGGATCTGGGAGGAACAGTGATCCAACCATCACCTGAGCCAACAAGCTTGCCTTGAGCGTCTTTAATGCCACGATCCTGCCAGAGCAAAACAAGAGCGTCGTTGCAGGGTATTACGTGTTGATCGACAGGATAACTCTTGGTATCGTATTCTTTGAGTTGAACTTCAAGGCGAGTGGGAGTGTCGACTTCAATAGTTTCGACATTACTGCTGAGTTCGAGACCGTTGACAGGGATATCATCATAGATATCCTGACAGCAATCTTCGTATTTCTTGATAGTACCATCAAACAATTCGACTACGATAGATATCTTGCCGTGACCGATGGGAATAATCTCATCAATCCAGTTAACTGTATGGATGAGAGTAGGGCTTTCATGAGAACTCATTCTTTGAGAAATTGGAGAAGGGGTAGGGTCTGCACCAAAATACCAGAGCTTTTTGCTCTCAACAAGACGTTGGTTTTGAGATGTGTATCGGAAAGCGTCTACAGACATAGGAGATGCTAAACTAGTAAAATCGGGAGGAGCAGTGCTTGAAAACAGTGTATAGTTAGTAGTGTCGATGACCAACTTTCCGCTAAAATCGTATTGCACGGGGAGATTTTTTGGATAATTTGTCTTTAGAGCACGGGTTAAAGCACCAGTACCGCCAAGACGTTCGTGTACCTTGGGCATCATAAAAGGACCTTCGATGGTGATGGACTTTATATTTTGATCGATAGTCTGAGCATAGGGATCCCAGAAAATTCGCCGATCCATACCATCGTGCAGAATGAAATAAAAACCATAATCAGTGAAAGGCATCATTTCGCTTCCCAGCTTGTTAAACATATTTTTCCAAATAGCGGGAGTAGAGTTGAAACCACTATGAAGTTGAGCATTAGCAACACGCCCAGTATGTGTTTGACCTCCAGGATAGACACGCATGTCACGTTTTAGGTCTTTTAGCAAGGGATCATAATCTGCTCTTATCAGAGGAGAAGGATAATCCAAAGGACTTAAGGGTGATCCACCAGAAGTATAATTTACTTTTGAGTTTTGAAGACCATGATCCACGATATTAAATTCACCAAAATTAACTCTTGGGTCAGGTTCCAGAACTTTAATGTCCTTGAGACCAACATAGTCAATTCCTGGAGCCATATCGTTTATAAAAGCAGGTCCGTGGGGATAGCGTGAATTGTAATCAAACATGACTCTAGCTGAATACATACGAATAGTTACAGGAGTATCAGTTTTGAAAGGCTTGATTGGAACCACAGCTCGTCCACCCTCATCGTCACCAGTAAAACTAGTAAGCTGAACGGGTATTCCATAAGTGAATACTGTACCATAAGCTCTGGGAGGGCTTATAAGAACTGTCCCCGATCTATCTCCTCGCATTCTCCATCGGACAACTTGGGGGTCCTGGGTCATACCATCAAAAGAGGGTGCTGTAGCATTCTGGTTGATAATCCAATCACCGTGGTTCCAAATGGAGAGACCTTCTATATCACCAGTCTTGTAGGCAAATTCATAATTTCTGTTGTTGACTTCGCCCAACTTTGGATAACCAGGTTTATCGCCAGGGATGGTACAAACGGTCTGACCAAAACTACAATCAATATCCCATATACGAGCTGGGAAAGGAGGTGCCTGGCTGGAATAGGGGTTGAGCGGATCGCCACCTACAGGTTTAAAGGGGCTGGATTTGTTATCATCAGGATTAGTCATGAGGAAATCGCTGGGATCGAGGACTCCATAGGGATGATTGTCGTACCAATACCAGAAAACGACTGTATCGTCCTCATTGTATTGACCAATATATTTTTGGTAGGAAGGAGGTTGACCGATAGCAGTAAAGAAAAATTTAATACCACCGCCATGAGCATTGAAATTCATAATAAGTCGCTCAGAAGGATCTCCTGAGACAACAACATTGGCAGGGTCATTGACATCATTAGGATTGTCGAAATCAATCATGCGTATGGTAAGGTTGGGGAAACGCTGCTCATTAAGATTCAAACAGTCCCGCTCAGTTTCAATAATAAGCTCTTCAGGAGCGATGTCATACTTCTCCCACGCAAAGCAATCATAACCATCATAAATGTGGTAAGGTATCAAAGGGTCAGGACCAGCCTGAGGTATTGGTCGAACTGCCTTGAACGGATTAGCATCCAGCTCAAGTTTTGTCCATGGATGCTTGGCCCAATAGGGATCAAACATAAAATGGGATTGACGATCAGGGCTGTCAATTACTACATGGGTACCCTGATGTAAAATACCAATCTCAGTAAGACGTATATCACCTGTTGCAACCGAGTTATGAGAAATACCCCTGTTAAGATATACTTTACTATCAGCGGTAACGCTGATAGTTGGGGCTTGATCATACTCAACCGTACCAGGATTGGTCATCCATGGAGGGTTCATTGTATAAGGGTAGCGATGATAGTTATCCACAGTGGTACCCCAAGGTCTGCGGTTGGGCTTGGGAGGGGGATCGCCCTGTCCTCCATAGACATAGCTGTTACTGAAAACAACGATTTTACCTGGATCAAATTCTTCTAAAAGATAATAATACGGAAATTGGTAATACCATAAATTTGTTCCTGGCTGCCAATCATAATAAAAACCATAATATTGAAACTGTTGTCTTCCACGAGCTGTCCATTTATTCTTTACCAAGCGCACGTCTCCTGTTGTGGGTATGCCGTTATTGTCTAAATCGAGATACACGCCATTACCCCACTCAGAATTCCAGACAATAACAGGTGGGTTATCGAAGGAGTATTGGGTGCCTTCATCCAAATCACCCGAACGTACAGTAGTGCCTTTGTTGTACTTGCCAGTGATCTCAGTGCCATTCATTACGTAGGCATCAGTTAGTCTTATGTCACCAGCCTTTACTATAGGCATATCACCCATATTGACATAGACATTGGCACTGAAATTGGCACTAATATTTTCCATAGCGGAGGGGTGTGCTTCTGAGGGTTCAGTCCCATTCATAGGGTCTACTACTCCCAAACGCGCATCAAGAATAGTAAAAGGTGTATTAATGTCAGCATCACCACTCATAACTCGGGTTCCATGCTCATAAGACTCGATGGGTGTCAATCTGACATCGTAGGGCGTGAGAGTTTGACTCGCATCACGATCCCAATAAACATTTTTGAGAACACCGTTGCGATCCTTCATCACACCAAGAGGTGCACGGGCTGGGAATAACACAGTTTCACGTATTTGCCAGTTAAAGTAGTTTTCCCAATCCTGAGTGCCAATTAATGAGCCCTGCTGGTAATTTGCAAAAGCCACCAGACGAACGTCGCCTTCATCGGCAATCCCGTTACGATTCATATCCGCATAAACTAACAATTTTCCTAATTCAGCAGGATTCCCTGAGCCATCATAGATAGCTCCACCAAGAGGAACATCATACTGAGAAAAAATTAGATCGTTATCTGTATCACCTGCTTTAACAAGAGTTCCCATAGTAAACAATTGACCTGCCTGTACGCATTGTGTCAGCCTTATATCACCAGGGGAAGTGAGTCGATTATTGTCTACATCAACATAAATATTGTATCCAACTTCTGATTCGATGGTACCCACTTTGGGATCCACCAAATCGAAGAATACATCAGCAAGAGGGGTAAGGGGAAGAGGATCAGAGTATCCTCCACGATCCAAGAAAGCTGATATCTCAAGGCGGTTTCGAGTTCCATCCTCGTTGCAGGTGCCTCGGTAGGGAGTATACTGGAATGAAACTTCTTTGTTTTCCTTGTCAAGCTCTCTATAATCGACAAAAAGACGTCTTTCATCTTCAGCGTTAATTCCAGCAAGCTCAGTATAATTCCAACGTACTGATGGAGCATTTTGAAGGTTTTTGTTATTATGCCAATTGTATACTCCAGGGATAGTGGCTAATTGACGCAAAGTGCGCCGACCACCATACCAACCAACAACGGGGGTATTGGAATACTGATAAGTAGGAAACTGCTCATAAACACCCCACCAGCGATTTCCACCATCGTAGTTGTATTGGAAGGTACCATTCTCGTAAAGTACTATTTGAACATTATACGGCTGATAAGCAGTTTGTTGAGTATTGGTAAAATATGTGCCAGCACTGTATCTATGATCATAACCGTGGTTAACCCTCCAGGTTAAAATCAAACGTCGAGGGGTGGAAGTTTCATCGAGGTATCCATAAATACCGTTTCCAGGCATTTGATTGTCTGGATCATATTTTCCAAAGTGATCTGCATGGTAAAAATTAGCATCATGGGTAAAATCACGGTAGTACCGTTGATAAACGCCTGCTTGATAAAAAGCTGGATTGTAGTGATATGTTGCATGCCCATAAGAGGGACCACCTGTCTGAGAATAAGGATAATATTGTCCACTGACTTTATCAAATCTTGCAGGTGAAATGGTTAGATAAGCACGTTCAAACATATCAACATAAGAGCCATATTGCCACTTGTAATACTCACCATAAAGCTGTTGGTAGTAATTCATGTAGTAAAGATAGGTATTCCAAGTGTACCATTCACCATAAGCAATCATACAGGGAGTATTGCCATAGGGAGGAAGAGTAGTGTTTACGTTAGTCATAACATTGTAAATTTGATACACATTGTTCATGGTGGGATCATTGTCTACATACCAGGGTTTGTTTGGGACGCCATTGAAAAGGCTTAAGGCAGGAAAAGGAGCGACCCATACTTGATGATACTTTTCACCATCAAAGGGAAATTGAAACTTTTTTCCAGCTTTTGGAAAAGGAATGTTCCATGGGTAGGGACCTCGTCTTGGAGCAGAGTTAGGATTATCGTCACTTTGAAGAGAAGTGTTAGTGTAAGTGACAAAATGATTGGTATTTATCATTCCATGCTCTGGATAAGGTGAAACACCTGGATAAATATTCCTTGTCCACCACCGTGAATCACGACCAAATGATTTTGGATTGGACCATGGTAAAAATTGGGTTAAAACATTAAATACGCCCCAGGTATTTCCAAATACATCACGTATACGAGGGTCGTAGGGATAGGGAGCAATCAAATAATCCTTGGGATCCTGACCTTCAGGTACAATGGGTAAAAACTCATGAGGTACCATGATTGGAGGAGAATAGAAGGCTTCAGGACGTAAGCCTCCAAAAGATGGAGCGACTGGCTCTTTTACTGTTACGTACACCTTATGATCTTTTTCGATCGGAGTATTTATTTTTACATTTATCTGTGTGGTTTGTTCAACCTTAAATGGCCTATCAAGGTCTATATCTATATCCAGTTTTCCAGGAACTACTGTCATATCGAAGCAACGAGTATCACCATTTAGACCCATGGTGAGCATATGAACTGGGGTCTCACGAAGCCAGACATCATATTCTCCAACGTCAGTATTGCAAAGGTAAGGATTTCTTCCATATTCAATTTCAGTCAAGCGTACGTCGCCTGTATTAACAACGCTGTCATTGGAACGATAAATGGGATCACCATCGTTGAATTCTATATTGTCAGTGGTTGGATCAGTCATATTGAAATATTGAATAGTTGCTGGAATGGGTTTTAGCCAATAATTTGGATCAAGATCCAAATCTCCTGCTGTAACAACAGAATTTGCAGGATACTGCACTCTCTGTCCATTACGCTCAAGTACAATTGAGTTCAGTCTAATATCACCTGGTTCGAGAACATATTTAATAAAAGAATCGATTCCTCCAGGCAACTGAACAACTTCGAGTTGATAATCGTGAGGAAGACTAATTTTTCTATAAAGAGGGGTATTGCACCCAAAATCCTGATCATTTAAATAGGATTTAAAAAAACTATCGACTGCAAGGTCAGGTGTTAAAGATTGTGTGGGTGGGGAGGAAACTAAGACGACATCAGTACTCAGAACATATCCATTCCGAACAATAAACCAGGTCTGTCCATCTTTATCGAGGGTTTGTCCATATTTAACTAACTGTTTGGAATCGGTTAATGTATGAAGAATAGCAGAGTTTAATTGGGCAGCTTGATATATGTTTACTCCAGAAGGGGCATCGATATATTCATTTTGAGAATACGATTCTTTTATGTCAAAGAAAAATTCATTACCCCGAAAAGTAGTGAGCATACGATTGTAGTCAAAGGAATAGTTACCGTTCACAGCTCCTAGAAATTCTTCACCTGTACGACCAGTGCGGTAGTCATCACTGCCGTTTTGAGCAAAAAGAGTATCACTAGCCAAGTTGGCTCCAAGATTGACATCCAAACCATTGTCAGCAAAGATTTGGACTCCAATATAGGAACGGTACTTGACTGAAACATCGTGGAAGGTAGTTGCGGGGATAGTAAAAGTACGTCCATCAGGGTCCAGAAGAGTGGATTTCTGAATACGCTGAGTTTGGGCGGGTACATCATCGTTGGGGGAAAAGAGTCTGGCTGTGGCAACTGAAGGTGAACTGCCAAACCATATATCGGATTGTACAGTTAAATCGTAACGATTGCTACCGTCACAGTCTGCACTTAATACTTCGGAAAAAATCATCACGTCACCAGCAAAAATACCACCAGCGATGGCATGCTTGTCGTTTCGGGTATTGACATTGGTGCGACGCATATCACCTACCTGAACGAAAGGCTCAGGTAAACCATTAAGTTTTAAGTATATGGATTCGCCAACGTCGTAAAAACTATTTTTCGCTCCTCTTATGGTATGCCATTCTTCTCCTGCATCAATTACAGGACCACCATCATCTTTAAATGGTACTATCTTCATACCGATATCTTTGTCGCCAGCTACTACATAAGAAGCGGGATGATAGGTATAGACATCCAGACCATCAGTCATAGAAATATGAGCCAGGCGATAGTCTCCTATTTGAACGGTATTACGTTCTGGACCAGGGGTCTGAGAACTGCGATCAGCAAGTCGATAGATGCCTTCACCAACATCATAATACTCGTTATCACGGATGTGATCCGAATGCCATTCTTCGTTCCAATCAGCATCTTCATCTCCATTGTTGATAAACTGTTCCAGGTTGGATCCGATGTCCCAGTCGCCTTCGTTTACGATACCTTCAGCATACTGTCCATTAGGAAGGAGAGTGTCAGCAGCAGGGTAATCCACCATATCGACCCAACCAATTCTAAATCCTCTTCCAGTGACCAATTTATCAAAAAAGTATATCTCTTTTTTGTAAGCGGGATCGGTGGGATCCAGTATATATGGACCCTGGGTATTGGAAGCTGGGTCACGTTGAGCTCGTGGGTTGTTTTCGCAGGCACCTGCAATATATGCTGGATCTTTGGGATCTGCGAGACGATCATAGGATGAATCATGAAAGTTTCCGTCTGGATCGAGCCAAAGTTTGCCGTGAGTGTCAATTACACCAACCCAGCGATGCTCAGGACGACTTTCTCCAGCATCAGCCTTAACAGTGAGATAAAACTCAAACCAATAAAGGGGCTTGGTTAACATGACGACTTCTTTGCGTCCCCAACTGCTTCCACGGCGAAATTCCCAGGGAAAGTATCGAGGACCTGAGTCTGGATTGTTCGGATCCACCTGAACACCTGGATCAATCTCTTTACCGTCTCTATCGTAGCCTACCTCCAGCAAACGCAGTGCCATAAATGATGCAGGGCGATTGCCTTCCTTGGCAGCTAACACGATTGTAGGATAATAGTTGCTCAGTGGTACAATACTGAACCATAACAAAAGCGACAAAAATACACTTAATATCCTTTTCATCCTACCCACTCCTTCTCTCGGTTGCCTCTAAACAAGTTTTATAATCTTGACTGTTCGAGTCGATTCAATCCATTCAACTTCAAAACCCAAGGCTTCCGTAATAAATCTCAGCGGTACAAAAGTAGTTCCACCAACATTTTCCGGGGGAGCATCCAAGGTAACAGGAACTCCATTGACTGTAGCTTGAGTGGAACCAACACGCATAATTACTATTTTGCCTTCCATGCTAACAACAATTTCTTTAGTACCTTGTAGCCAATCAACTTTCGCTCCGAATGACTCAGAAACCAAGCGAACAGGCACCATTACGCGTCCCTCTTTTATGTAGGGAGGCACATTCAAAGGTTGTTGGGGTACTCCGTTGAGATACACATTGGTGCTCCCAATCTGGATTTCTACCACCCACCTTTGATATACATAAACTTCTTTTTCTAAAACACTTTCATTGCCTGCCATATCTTTTGCTTTTATGACCAGGATATTCTTACCATATTTTACTTCCATATTCAACTGCCAATTAAGTCCGATCATTTCAGCTTTTACCCCGTTGACTTCTATTTGAGCTTCTTCGGAACTTGTTCCTCGAAGAGTACTTTGAGTAACATCGACCAAGCTGCCTGGATCGTGAAGAGTAATGACTGGAGCAACAGAATCAAAAATAATCTTTTGGAGAGCTTCTTTGCTTTCTACGTCATCACTAGCCTTTACTAATATTTCGTTTTGACCTTCTTTGAGTTGAATACTTTGTTCGAATTTTCCAGTAGCATCTATATTGATTTCCTTGTCGTTAATAAAAACTCTGGAATGAGTCTTTGTATAACCTCTTACAAGAACAGTGGCTTGATTGGTGATACTTGGGAGGGAGTCAACATGCAAAAAGAGTGGACGAGTATCTTTTCCTACAAAAAGCGATTCATTGCCTTCAAGGTAGCCTGTTTTGGTAGTATTGAGCTCAATAATGCCCTCTTCTGTGGGTGTAATCTCTATTTCACAGATACCCTCAGCGTTAGTACGAGTGTTCTCGTTTATACCAGCTCCTCGAATTCTGACTCGAGCTTCGGCAATAGGACCTCTGGATGCAGCTTCCACAATACGAAGTCGTAATGTGGTTTTAACTCTTGGGTGTAGAGTGCCTACTGAAATTAGCTCGATACCAAGACCATTTGCTGAATCAAATTGTTCGTACTGGAAAAGACCCAAAGTAATGTTGTTGTCAAGTTCACTGAAACCCATCTTTTCTAAATAATAATTAATGAAACCAAAATAGGATCCTGTACCAGTAGGAGTAATTTTCACTGTAGCTTCTGGAGTTGATCCGTCAGTACCCTTTTTTAGATAGGCTTGAACATGCATTTCATCTTTTGCGCCATACATTTCCACTTTTCCGCCTTCCTTCATGGGAAGATCACGGGAATCAGCTGGTAATATCTGTACAATAAGGTGGTTTTCAATACCATATTGCAAATCATATCTATCTGGATCGAGTAAGTTCTTTCCTAAAGGTTGACGATTTTTTGCATTTAACAGACGGAACTGTGGGCTTCGAATGGATATAAACTGGTCAGTATGAGCGTCCCAGTCTAGTTGGAAAAGGGACCATTTAGTTATGTAGGGGGATGCATTTGTGCAATTACCACGAGACTCATTGTACTTCTTTCCACCATAACGAAAACGTTTCCATACGTTTCCTGGAGCATAAACATCGCCTTGGAAATTAGGACTTCCAGCTACGTCACCAAATTGAGGATTAATACTCAGAGCATTAAGTCCAGTGAGACCTCCAACAAAACTTTCAAATAAACCAAAATCATTAACAAATAGTTTAAAGCTGACTTTTCCATTTTGATCAAGAACAAGAGAATCTGCATAGGTCAGCTCTTTAATATCGTCAGGGCGTCCTGTTTTGTCAATGTTCGCAAAAAGATAGCCACCTTTATATATGCTGTTATATATAGCTCCAAGACCCCAGCCTGCATATTGTGCACCTTCTTCAGGTATTTCAAGAATTACTCCAATATAGAAACCACCAGTTTCAAGGTTCATATAGGTGCCAGTATTGTAGTAGACTTGACGATACCAAGCGCAACCATTAATAAGGGTAAAACCTGCCATATCAATGCGCTCGTGGTTAAGCAAATCAATCTCTCCGTTTTGATTTTTGTCTATACCCAATAAATTGTAATAAGGAGATGGAGTCAATGCAGTATTTCTACTTCGAAGATTTCTTACGAAAGTAGTGAAAGGGGTAAATCTAGCAGGTACTGCTTCACAATCTTCATCTCCGGCAAAACCTACCAAGGGTCTTCCTACTGCATCATAAACCTGGGCTTCGATAGTATAAACGCGCTGATCGAGAGCAGTGAGTACAAAATCAGGGCTTCCAGGTATAGAATAAGTAGTTTTGTTGGGATCTTCGTCATTGCTAACGGTATAGCGTACGCTAGGAATCTTTACATTTACAATAGTGTCTCCAAAGCTTCTACGATCGGGAGTATAAACTCTGACCATAAAGCTACCAGCATCGTTAGCTGTAAAACCATAGAAACGATACATGCCCTGATCGGCTTCAGAGAAATCGGGACGGATGGGTTCAAAGGGAGCCATCGCGGATAAATAGATGGAATGATTGTCGTAGAGGGTTCCATCGTTGTTGTGTAAATCTGTTCTGACCCAATAAAACTGGGGCAAACGTGCATCAGGTCCATAAATATCTTTGAAGTCGGGGTGGGGATCCTGGAAAAGGATGTTGTGAAGATTGCGAAGAGCTACCTGATTATCACCTTTGATGTCGGGGACTCCCTTAAAGAGGTCAATGGGTTCGCCCTGCTCGTCCAACACGATAAAAGTGAGGGGGTTTTCAGGATCCATCAACTCAGGAGTAACTCCAGCAGTAAGAATATCGGGAGAAGTGTTAATAACTAGCCGATTGACAGGAACAGGATCAATTTTAGCCATACCTGAAAGATAGACTTCGTGAGAATACTCATTAGGAGAAACTTCTTTCCAAAAAGGAGAGAAACCTCGATCGTTGTTGTCATCGCCATATTTATAAGCGTTAATATAAATAGGAGCTATTTCGTACTGACTGATAATGTGATCAGGTTCTATCGAGAATTCTGCTCTTGAGTCTGGCATTCCACCATAATCGTATCCGATTGTGGTGAGTTGGGATCCATTGGAAGCAGAAAGATTCACAATATACTCGCCATCTTCCCGCATGAAGGTGCGACCATCAATTACTCCACTCGACCAGGTATTGGTGGCCATATCGTACGTGCCCATAACTTCAGTTTCATAATCAGCAAAAGAAATCTTGCCATCACGATTGAGGTCATGGTGGGCAGGGAACTGCTTGCCTACTTCAAACCAGGTGCTGGAGCGTGGTGGATTGGTGATATGTCCATCACCCATTCCGATAAGTCTCTTGGTCATGGGATCCATAATGCCACGATCCTGCCAAACCATAAGGTAAGCACTATTGGCATATATGGTATCTTGCTCTGGGATACTGGCTTCAGTAAGAAGGAGCGACAACTCATGATCTTTTTCAATTTCAAGCTCTGTTGGGACACCCTCAATTTTGATGCCATGAACTGGAAGAGAAGTGAGAGGTGGATCCTGACAGCAATCAGTATAATGGTATTGGGCACCATTTGTGAACTCAATCATAACATCAATTTTGCCATGTCCAACGGGGATAAGCTCGTCAAACAAAAAGAACGTATTAGGTATCCATGTATTACAGCCAGTATGACCTTGTCTACCTGCTCCATAGTATGACCACTTATGATCATAGCCACCATATTGGTTGAGAATCCAGGGGTTGAGCTGTTGACCTGTAATCTGAAGGAAATCATAGGGTGCAGTGGGATTGGTAACTCCAGCCAGGTTAATACCCGCTTGAGCAGGTGTCATAATCTGATAATAGCTGAAATTGATGGGGTCGACAGTAATCTTGCCTGTAAAATCATAGTGAAGAGGTACATTTTCGTGACCGTTGTAGTCGTAGCGGGTATTCAACCGGAAGGTATAGGGGTCGTTGCCACCACGAAGTTGATCTTCCATAACCTTTTTGGGAGTAGCAAAAGGACCTGTAACTTCAATCTTTCGTATACTATTGTAAAAAGAGACATGATCGTATGCATTCTGTCGCTTGAGATAGAAGGCCAATCCATAATCAGACTGGGGCATAAATTCTGTTCCCAATTTTACAAATTTATCCCTCCAGATGGCAGGGTATGCATTCCATGTTGATCCTGTGGAATGCTCTTTGTTGAAAAATTTGAGACGAACCCTTCCTGCATGGCTTTGTCCACCAGGATAGGAACGAATGTCATTGTTAAAGTTTTTTACCATAGGGAAGTATCGGGCACCTACCTGAGGATTAGGTGGATCGAGGGGATGCAAAGCGCTTGTGCCAGTGGTGTAATTGATCCAGGAGTTTTGAAGCGCATGGTCGATGATGGAAACGTCAGTGAAGTTGAGGTCAGGATTGGCAGGAGCGATTTTGATTGTAGTTTCAGCGCAGTAATCGATGCCCATACCAGGCTCAAGGATGTAATGACCAGGATGGGGCAAGGAACTATTATAGTCAAGAAGAGTGGCGGTAGAATATAGACGTATATTGAGAGGAGTGGAAGGATCAGTTGGCCAGGCAACAATAATGGCTTTACCGCCGTCATCGTTGCGATAGTCAGTAGGATTGGGATAGGATTTAGGGCTAAGCAAGGTAGGAACACCCCAAGTCAGAATATTTCCATAAGCCTGAGGAGGAGTGCCTCGATTATTGGGATAGTTCCAGTGCTCGTCTGCATTGTTGCCAAACAAGCCATAACGATCGCCAAAGCTCCACTCACCCAGGCGAGGAAAACCAGGCTGATCGCCACAAATCTGGTTTATATTTTGACCGATGGAACAATCCATATCTTCGAGGCTAAGAGGAGGACGGCTAAATACAGCGGGAAGAGGAGTGCGTAATAAAGCGGGGTTACACTGATAAGCACCATAAGCCCAACGATCATAAATAGCAGGGTTTTGCCAGGAATAAATCCAGTCGGTAGGATCGAGAACACCACGCACCTGACCAGGAGTAGCGGGTTCGTACCAGTGCCAGAAATCATAGTTTCCGTCGTCACGCACCTGAACAATATAACGTTGTCCAGCAGCGCCAATAGTAGTAAACATACCATTGATGCCTCCACCTTTGACGTTATAGTTCGCGATCAGGGCATTCTGAACTATTTGAGATCCGTTAGGAACAGCAACGTGAATGGGAAGATCAAAATAAAGGTCGTTGCCGTTGATGGCTACAATGCGTCGATACATAGGAGTAGGAAGACCTGTTTCGATATAGACATAGTCGCCTACTCGGAAAAGGCCTACCATACCGGATTGGACTCGTATATAAGCACTGCCATTGGGTGCTCCGGCTGGAGGATGATTGACAAAGGCAAAGTCTACATCAAGACCTTGATAAACCACAGTTCTTCGAGTGGAAGCAACTGCCATGGAATTGGGATCGTTTACATCCAGGGGGTTATCAAAGTTTTTAATATCAAGAGATATGATGGGTTGTCGTTCATCGAGAACGCTTACGCATTCTCTTGAAGGTAATATTTCGAATTTCTCGGGTTCTACCTGGAGACGTTCAAGACCAAAACAATCATAGGTGCCAGAAAGTTCTCTAGGAATGAGGTTTTTGGTGGGTGGATAGACAAACCAGCGAGTTTTTTGGAATTCTCCCCAGGGATATCGCCAATATTCCAGACGTTCCCATTTGGAAGCCCAAACAGTGGGATCGGCATAGTTGAACTCTGGAAGATAGGTATAGGTGCTATCGGGAGGAGCTATGGTGCTTCCACCACTATCCTTGTAGGCTCTAATCTCAACCCATTCGGGGATACCCACTTCTCGGGCAGTACCGCGATAAGGGGTAAATTGGAAAGTGCCTACAGGGTTTTCAGCTGTAAGTACCACAAAGTCTTCAAAGGGTTTGATTTCGTTGAAACGGGGGTAAACAGCATGGGGCTCATTGAAGGGAAGAATATTCATCGTCCATTTTTCTGCGGCAAGAGTGCGCAATCGGGGGGAAACGATGTACGAAGAGGGCACCCAAACACCATCCACGGTAGCAATGTTTTTTAAACCGCTATAGATAGGGGAAGCCTGATAGAATCCCATCCCATCAGTGATACCCACTAAAGGAGCACCAGTAATAATACCGTTAACTCCAGTATAGCCATTGCTGGTGATGTTGTTGACACGGTTAAAGAGTTTGTAAGTTTCGTTGGGAGGGCTGGGTAAGGGATTGGGGACATCGACGTCAGTCATATAGTTAAGTAAAAAGTCACCGTTATTAAAAAGAGTAACTTGAGCATCCACAAGACCAAATCTTGATGAGCCATTATTAGCAAGATATGAGCCAGCACTGCCAGCAGGAACTTGATATTGAGTTTGAGCTCTCCAACGAATAGTAATGGAGTCATTGGTCTGAGAGATGTAAATTCCTAAGGGCTGATTTTGTGTGCCATTGACAAAAGGTGTAGAAGCAACAGCTGCTTCGATGGAAAGACTTTCACTTGATTGAGGAATACGCAAAGCATCTCCATAAACCATCAAACGTGCATCGAACTGATCAAGAGGTCTTGCAATGGGCTCTCCAGAGGAAAAGTTAATGAAACCATTAGTAGAAACATAAATCTTTCGGTAGTTTTGCCCTAAATAGGAAAAATCGAAAGGAAGTTCGTAGGTAAAGGCTTTATCAATACCATACCAGTCCATATTCTTGCCAGTGATGATATATTGGGCTTTTTCGTAGTCACGTATGTAGTTATAAACATGTTGACGTCGTATATTGACTTCGTTTGCCTGAGGTTCCTGAATGGATACATAAACTTTTTCACCCTGCTTGGGAGGAGGATTGACGGAAACTGTGATCGTGGATGTTTGCTCTACCATCAAAGGTGGATTTACGTCAACCTTGAGACCAATATCGCCTGGCAAAACATAAGCATCCATGTAATTGTAGTGTCCGTTCTGGCCCATGGTAAGCATATATACAATGGATTCCATGAACCATACATCACCACCACTAACTTCAGATCCACAAGCATATACCACTTCGTTGATCTGCATGGTGTTGAGACGAATATCACCAAAATCGACAATGCCATTGTCGTTGGAGTCAAAATATATGTGGGTGTAAATGGGGTCATATTCAAAAGGAGCAGAGGTGTCAGGGGTGATTTTGCTATAGTTAGGTATAAAGATCTTTTCTTTGGTAAAGCCGTGAAGGGATAAGCCAACATCGACATCACCTTCGGTTACAATAGTGTTGCGCTGGTATCTGGTGACTATGCCACCGATATCAAGCTCTACATCGGTAAAACGACGGTCTCCTGCTTCGACGACCAAATTGCCATCAACGTCAGTAATACGCCCTACATAGGCAGGATTGGGAAGCCAATAGATAGCTTCTCCGCATCCGTAACGGGGGTTTTGATCGTTTCCACCGGCATTGTTGTAGCGATAGTTTTCGGTGAAAGGAGTTAGACGACGGGATAAATCCTGGGTACTCATATAGTTTCGAGAACCAATAAATTGTTCGCCTGTGCGTCCTTCTTTGTAGTTATCAGTCAAATCAAGCTCAAGAACAAGATCATGAGCTTTCTTGGGAATCATCATGTTGTTGATTCCGTTATCAAGAAATACTTCCACTCCAATATACTCGCGGTACTTGAACTTTACATTATGGAAAGTAGTTCCAGGGAGAGTTTTGTAGCGATTGGTATCAAGCCCAGGGTCGAGTACAGTAGATTTCTGTATGCGTTGAGCTCCAGCAACTAAATCACCATTTTGCGAACGTAATACTGCAGTTGCAAAACCCGGATTCTGACCCATAAAGACATCACTCAAAACATGGACATCGTAGGATCTGTCTTCAACGCAATTGTTGTCAGTAACTTCAAGCATAAGTAATGCATCTCCCACCGAAAGCCCAGTGCCGTACTTTTTGAATACACCTTGAGCATTGATGATACATTCTCCATTGACATTGGTGAGTCTGATAGAATCTTCAAGCACGATGTCAGATCCTAATGGAAGTTTGTAAATCCACTCAAAAGGATCATAAATGGCATTAAGAGCAATATTATCGGTGTGTTTTTCAAAAGTATGAAAATTTATCAAATCCAAACCAATATCCCAATCATCAGCTTGAACCATGGTATCATGGGGATAAGTTTTCACTTCTTCGTCTCTTTGAATGGAAACTGGTGTCAGTCTCAAATCGCCAACTTTAACTGCACTGTACGGCATTTGAAATGCTCTATAAATAAATTCATGCTGTCTTCCAGTTTCCATATTGCCAGGAGTATAAAAACCATTACCGTCCTGATCAGTATGAAGCTCATTATTCAGGAAAGCAACTACTGGAAGTCCATAGTCCCAATCGCCATATTCTGTTTCAGTGTCATATTTTACTTTTCCCTCAGACCTATCTTCAGGGTCACCCATAACAGCTCCTGCGAATGGGTAATCTACGTTATCTACCCAGCCTATTTGCCACATCCGATTGGTAGCTTCAGAAAACTGGTCTTTTTTGTAATCCCAGAAAAACTGCTTGGTATTGTAGAAGGGATTTTCACGATTTAAAAAATAGGGACCTTTGGTGTTGTTGTTTCCAGAAAAATCAATCAAACCTTTGGGGTTGGTACTGCAAGAGCCTGGAACATACCCACCATTGATAAAAGGTTCATAGGGAGCTCTGGCGAAGATGGGGTCTGAAGAAGAATCATAACGGCTATCATTGAAATAGCCATCCTGGTCGTACCACAACTGCCCATCGGTATCTACCACGGCATAGAAAGGACGTTTGAGGGTAGAGATTCCACCTTCTGCAACTACCTCAAGGTAAATCTGAGTATAGTAGACAGGTCGAGTTCCTGAGTTATCATCTTTGTTTTGAACAGGCATCGGGCGACCATCCTGTCTGGCTCGAACAGCGCTGGGGATGTAAAAACCAGGTCGACCCCAGACTTCCTCGCCTGGTCGTTGCCAGGGAAAGTCTCTCGGAGGATCCAGCTTGGTAACGCCATCCCAATCATATCCAATTGGACGAAACCAATTGGCTTGATGAACCAGGGTTTCATTTTTGCTTACTGCGCTAACCTTTTGCCTGCCAGCAGGCATAAAAGCAGAAGGAATCAAACTCAACGAAAAAACGAGCACTAAAGCCAAAGTCAATAGTTTCTTCATGCTTTACTCACCTCACCCTTTTGACTTCACTATGTAACATAGTTATCGAAAGCAGTTTTTTTAACATGGTATTTTACAACAAAAACTCAATTAAAATCATCTTGATTCGCTCATTCCACTCTACCTTGCCTCCAAGCCATTCTGAAACAAAACGAACTGGGATAAAAGTGCGTCCATTACGAAGAAGTGGAGGAGCATCAAGGTCAATGGTGCGATCATTAATGACAGCTTTGTAGGAATCTATCGTCATGTAAATCCTGGTGTCACCCTTGATAAGAGAAATGCTTCGAGTGTCCTGGTTCCATTTGACCTGGGCTCCAAATTGCTCGGATACGATTCTGAGTGGTACATATGTACGTCCATATTCCACAAAAGGAGCCTGCTCCATAGAAACTGCCTGACCATCAATACGTGCAGTATTGGAACCAATGATAAACTCAATCTTTCGAAGTGCAAACACATAAAGCACCTGAGTAAGAAGTGTTTCATTGCCAAGTTCATCTTTAGCGATAATGTTTAGTTGGTTGGAACCTTTTTTTACTGAAAGCTTTAGAGTAAACCGATTGCCCTCCACCTGAGCTTCCTGCTGATTGATCCATACACGAGAGCCAGGCTCAACTGTACCCATGATATCAATTTTTTCCAACTCAATGAATTTTTCAGTTTTAAGGTAGTTGTCGAGAATTAAAGAAGGTCCTTGGGTTTTAAGCTCTATACTTAGTATTCTTCGGTTAACTCGACCTTCATTGTCTTCCATTTCTATCAGAATGGTATTTTGACCTTCTTTTAATGTGATGCTTGCTTTGAAGGTTCTATCAGCTTGGATGGGGATAAGGGTTTTATTGATGGTCATTTTGACCACATGTTCTTCCACGGTGCCTGAAATTTCTTGTACAGGTTTATTGGTTCTTGGATTGGTGGAGTTGACGTGGATCCAATCTTGTTTTCTCCCAGTATTGGTGCCAATATCCAAAGCATCACGTCCGTCAATGTAGCCTTGCTTTTTGGCAAGAACAACGATAGGTTCTTGGGAAGTTGGAGTTAGACCATCAAAGAAGCATACTCCATCAGCGTTAGTGGTTTTGCTTTCCTGAATACCAGCACCGCTGAGGGTTACATTTACTCCTTCAAGTGTTTTATGAGATCCAATTTCTGTGATAAGGACTTTGATATTATTCTTCTTGTTGATGGCAAGGGGACCTGAAAGAGTTTGAACTTGAACTTTCAAGCCTTTGGCAGTATCAAATTTGACCAAATCGAGCATGTAGTAGTATTCGGGGAGGGGAGCATCTTCCGCACGTGGATTACGGGTTGAGCTCATCAGGTCTTTTAAGGAATTTTTAGATACTGTGTCAAGACTGATCGTAGTGAGTCCAGTACCAGTGGGAGTGATCATCATCGTGGTAGAAGAAGGATCGCCTGGTTCAGAACCCTGTTGTTGGAGTCGTCCAGTCACTCGGAATTCACTGTTATTGCCAGCTAACACTAATTGCATTTCACTCTTTACAGGAAGATCGCGTGGATCTGCAGCATAAATATTAAACTGGATATGATTATCTTTGCCATAAATCAAATCGTAAGCCATTTCATCCATAAAAGATTTGCCCAAAGGCTGGAGAGTTTCAGCTTCAAGGGCTTCGACTCTGGGAGGACTGACTTTTGCGACATGGGAGGGCATACCGTCCCAATCGAGACGATAAGTATAATCGGCTGCAGTGGCATAAGCAACGCGTCCGCGATAAGAGGCAGGTAAAACTATTTGTCTTCCATATCGAGTAGTTATTTTGTTGGGAGAGCTTGGCATAAAAGCATAAGGAGCACCAGCTACATCTGCCCAAGATGAGACAGACCAATTATTCTTGCCTACCAGACCACCCACTTCGAATACATCTTCTCCAAAGACATAGAAAGCAGTTTCTCCGTTAACATCCAGATTTAACGAGTCACGATGCGAAACAGTTTCCCATTGGTTGTAGATGGAGTTGTTGCCTAAACGGTCAATATTGGCAAAAATCATACCATAATTGCCTTCGGTGTAGTAGGGACGATTGTAGATAGCACCAAAACCCCAGCCAGGATCAGGGTTGAGCTGACTATTGGTATCATACATGGGGTTGATGGCAAAAGTATTATTATCAAATTTGACATTTTCAGTGTTGTAGTAACTACGACCCAGAGTTTGAGAGAAACCATAGCCACCATACATAGTAGTATAGGCGACAATGGAATAAAACGTTTGCGTTCGTATTATTTCATCGTTGATAAGATCGATTTTACCATTGTTGTTGACATCTACGGCAATATGAGCATTCCATCTGTTTCCCCAATAAGTAGGCATCAATAGATACTTTGAAAAAGTGCCAGTGTAATAACTACTTCGACGCCAGGTAGCCTGACCAGAACCGTAAAAATGCCAATAAAAAGGGGTGATGGCACGATAATAGTTTTTGTGGGTGGTAATAAACGGAGTAAATCTTGAAATCTCAAGATTGCCTCCACCGCAGATAGAAACAGATTTACCGACACCTGTGAGTTTTCTACCCTGGGCATCATTGACTTGTACACGAATATGATAGATGTTGTTGTCGCCTGCAGTCATAACGAAATCAGGATCTCCCGGGGAAGAATGATAAGACTTTCCAGCGTCATCATAGTTTGAAATCTGATAAGTCACTTCGGGTAGTTGGACTTTAACGTTGGCCAAACCCATTTTTCTGCGGTCGGGAGTGTAGACGAAAACTTCAAAAGACCCAGCATCGTTGGCAGTAAAACCTTTAAAGACATACTTGCCAGTTTTGCCCTGATCAGCATCGAAATTAATAGGTTCGAATCGACCTGCCTGATTTGAAAACATGTAAGTATTGCAAACAGGAGTGCCATCATCGTTATGAAGATCGGTGCGAGTCCAATAATACTGGGGAAGAGGATTGGGGTGAGGATCTTTAAATAAGCCATTCCATAAAGCTCGTTCAAGAGCAACGATATCGATATCTTCATAGGACAGGCTTGCGATGTTGCGTCTGGCAATGTCCATAAGATCTACAGGAGCTCCAGCATCGTCAGTGACTACAAAAGTCAAAGGCTCGGAAGGATCCTGAAGCTCGGGCTGAACTCCTGCAGTTAAAACATCAGGTATGGTGGTGACAGATAGTACTGCTTGAGATTTGACAGGAATCTCTACTCTACCAGTGAGATATACTTCGTGAGAAAATTCGGGGAATCTGCCAGGTAGATTGTACAAGGGGGTAAAGCCACGATCGTTATTGTCGTCGCCAAATTTGTAGGCATTGATAATAATGGGAAGAACTTCGTCGTCACTTACCACTCCATCGGGGGGAGTAATGGTATTTTTTTGTCGAAGGTTGAGTCCACCAAAATCAAGCCCTATAGTATCAATAATGCTCTTGTTTTGTGCTGTAAATTCCATGCGATACTTGCCATTTCCACGTTGGAAGGTGCGTGCATCGATAAGACCAGAAGACCAGGTATTGGTAGCCAAATCATAGCTGCCAAGAATTTCAGTCTCCCAGTCGTTGAAAGAAATCTTACCATCACGATTGAGATCGTCGCTGGGAAGATACATTTTACCGATGTTGGTAAAATCAGAAGATCGAGGTGGATTGGTAAGCCAACCATCGCCAGCTCCCAAGAGATTGCCAGTCATGGGGTTGATAACACCTCGATCCTGCCATACAACCATCAGCGCATTGTTGGAAACAGGCAGAGCGGTAGGATGATCTTGATCGCCCTTACGGTCGTATTCGCGCAAGGTAAGATCGATTCGATTGTCTTGATCAACAATGAATTCTTTGGGATAATCTGCTATTTCGAGCCCCTCGACTGTGATTCCGACGGGGGCATTTTCCTGACAGCAATCCTGATAGTTTTTAATAGTGCCATCGGAGGTTTCGACCATAATCTCAATCTTGCCAGGTCCAGTGGGAATAAGCTCGTCAAGGACAAAAACAGGAACACCACGATTATTGAAAGCTTCAGGAACAGTGTCCAGATAGTAGGGATTGAGGTAAGTAGCTGTTGGAGACCAGAAATTGTAGCCAGTGAAGGCTGCATTGGTATACCAGGTAGCTAATTGCTCCTGACCACCACCAGGACGAATAGTGTCGCCTTCAAAAAACATACCATAGCTGGCATTGCCACCACCGGTACGAGGATCCACTGAGCCTGCTCCACCCATAGTGCCATAATAGAGACTATGAGTATAACGGGCGTATTTGTTTTTGTTGGCGGATGAAATACTCATTGGTATGGATCTTCCAAGATTAATTGACTGGTTATAACCAGACCCAGCCATGGCCCAGAGAGGGCTGTTGGTGGAGTCGATAATGATTTCTCCGCTGATATCATACTGAACAGGAACGTTTTCGATGCCTTCATAACGGTAGGAAGTGTCAATTTTAGCATCGGGTTCACTGAAAATTTTGGGGAACATGAAGGGTCCGCGAACGATGACTCTTTGGAGTTGTAGCGATTCGGGAACTACGAGTAAGGGATCGTAAGTGTAATGGTTGCGACCAAGATCACGCAGGGCAAAGAATACTCCATAGTCAGTCATGGGAAAGAACTCAGTGCCCAGCTTATAGAATTGTTTGGATTGAATCGCGGGGTAGGCATTACGACCACTTCCCTGGTGGGGAATCGAAGGATCAAGGGGAAGAGCCCTGCCGGTGTGGGTTTGACCTCCAGAATAAGATCTGAATTCTGACCAATTTTTAAGTATCGGATCGTAATGTGCTCTTATCTGAGGGTTGGGAGGAGGGAGTTTGGACCAGGGATTGGAGCCTGCAGTATAGTTTTCGCGAGAAAGTTGAAGGGAGCGATCGACAATGGTCATTTCAGCAAAGTTCAAAACAGGATCTGAAGGCACAACTTTGATTTGTTTGTACCCCATATAATCGATGCCGGGACCGTTATCCCAGACATAATCGGTGGGATGTTGATTAGAGGAGTTATAGTCAAAAATCAGGTTGGTGGAATAGAGACGTATGGTAAGGGGAGAATCTGCATTTTTGGGATTGGCTACACCGAGTCCCACACCACCATTGAAATCTTCTTCAGGACTCATAATAGCAACTGGAACTCCGAAGGTAACAACAGGACTTAAATAAGCAGTGGTGAGATTTGTATCATCATTTTGAGGCATATTCGCTGCTCGATCTTTAATGCCAGGATTACCTTGAAACAATCCAAATTTGTCTTGAGCAGTAATAAAGCCTAGGGAAGGAAATCCGAAATCGTCATCAATAAGGTCCAGCATGAGATCTAAAACATGATCTGAACAGTCAGTATCTGTAAAACCTGTTCCTCCGCTAAAAGGATCGGGTACTTTGTACCATAAACCGTTTGGATCTCCATTGCCATTGAGGGGATCTGATCGACCTTGAAAAGAAATACGTTGAGATCTTATAGAATAGAGCATGTCGTGTTGATCCAAAGCACCAAAAACCTGCCCTGGCATATCTGCCTCAAACCAGCGCCAGGCATCGGCAGTACCGTTGCTATTGACTTGAACAATATAGCGACGATAAACACCTCCACCCACTAATTGGGCAGTAAACAAATAATCTATACCTGCACCGTGGGCATTGTAGTTCATAATGGTGGGTTTACCATAACGCCCCTGCCCAGTGAGGGGAATGCCCCAGTTGTAAGATCCGTCGGGGTCGGGGGTAGTGCCATTGCCAGCATACCATTTGGGTACAACCATTTCGGTGTTGTGGGGATCATTGACATCGTTGGGATTGTTGGCATTAAGCACCTGATAGGAGATGATGGGCTGTCTCGAAGAAGCCATGTCTATACAGGACTTGCTGGGAACAATGTCGATGTCTTCTGGTGCAATATCATATTTAAGAAAGGCAAAACAATCGTAGCGATCGCGGATATGGTCGGGAAGGTTGTGGACTGGCTCAACGGGGATAATAAAGAATGGTTCCTTGCGATAGTTGTTTTGCCACTCGGCTTTGTTGAATACAGCACGCTTCCAGAAAGGATCAATATAGTTAGTATTAAAGTTGCCCGTAAAATCAGAGTCGGTAGGAAGAGGTCGGATGACTCCCCCTCGCTCTGAGTATACCCTAATTTCAAACTGGCTGAAGAGAGTGGCACCTGCAAGGTGACCGTCTGCACCATGAAAACCATCATGAACGGAACCACGATAGGGAGTATGCTCAAATTCATAAGTCGGGTTGTCTTTGTCGAGAACAACAACATCTTCGAAAATTCGAGAATTGCTCAAATCTAAATCGGGATCTTCTGGGGTTACCCAAGCTATAGTCTTGCCTTCAGGACTATCAAATGAACGTGAATTGGGGTTTGGACTATATTGGTAACTGCGACTAGAAAAAGCACGCTTGCCTTCTATGCCATTAACTATGCCTATGTATGGAATGTAGGGTCGCCCTGACCAGGTATTAGAGTTACAATTATTGGCATCTGTATCCACCCAATTGGTATGGTCCAGATCATTCTTATCATTATCATTGTCAATCATACGGAAACGTCGGGGAGGAATTCGTACTCGATTGTAGTTAAATGTAATAGTTCCGTCACGATATAAAACACAATCAAATTCTGATGTCCATTGTTTGATAAGAGGTGTATCAAAACCAGTAGGACTATGGAATTGGGAGTATGGCCAGTTCCATGAACCAGCATGAAATGGATGTGTTACAACTTTCCAGACAACCCTGATGTAGTCATTGGTGCGTTTATAATAAGCCCCATAGGGAAACTTTGGGTTGGAAGCATCATTCAGAACATATCCATAATACCCAGGTGGATACCAGCTGTAACCCCATACATTCGCTCCCCCTGGTACATGCCATTGACCTCCAAGGGGCATTACCCAGGCAAGATTTTCCTGGAATAGCTTTTCAGCTTGAACATAGCCTGTAAGCATCTGCCAGTTTTGATCATAATGATAAACAGTCTGGTTGTGAAGGTTAAAATAGGGAAACATGTTGGAACAATATTGATAGTAATACATGCCTGGACCACCAGCATAGCTATAGGGATAGGGACGCCCACCTATAAATGGGTAATACTGATAGTAGGAATCAGGGTAACGATATTGTTGCGCAAGCATATAATCGTTGGATACTGCCCCAGGCGTTAATACAAGCATTCCATCTTCGGTAATGTACATACCTGAAAACACCGTATTTCCTATTTTGAAACCGTCAGGTCCTGTTCCCCACAGATTAATTCGGTTGGAACGAAGATTGTCTCCAAAAGAATAGCCATTGGTCAGACGCCCACCATAAACATACCAGTAAGATCCTCCTGCATGCAAATAGCCATTATCAGGATCTGGATCTTCAAAGCCTTGCAAATCACCAACACTCTCGCTTGCAAAGGGTCGATCTTCTGCACCTTCCACTTCGCCAGGTTTGGGTCCTCGGATGGAAACGTAAACTTTTTCGTCTTTGGCAAAGGGTCTGCCAAGGGATATTTTGACTTTGGAGGTTTGTTCGACCTTGAGGGGAGGATCGAAGCTGACTTCGACAGGTAGCTGACCAGGCAGGACTTCGATATCAATATAGCGTGGGTCACCATTGAGACCCATACTGACCATACGGGCGGGATATTCGTGATACCAGGTCTCCTGGGCAAAATCAAGAATGGATCCGCACTCAACATGAATGCCAGAAAAAACTCCCGACATCAATCGTATATCGCCCACATTGAAGATATCGTCGTTGTTCATGTCGAAATAGATCATTTCGCCGACATCGTATTCCTGGTTTTTGATGTATTTTTGGTCGACTACATCGGTGAAAAGCTGATTGAATTGGAGACCATCAGCAAATTTCCATTGAAGACGCACTGAATTCCCCTGTTCATCGACATAGGGCTGGCCATTTTCGTCGTTGTCGGTGTACATGGGGTGTAAGCGCCAGCCGATATCAGCATCGCCAGGGGTGACGATGGTGCCAGCGGAGTATTCTATCAGGTTTCCGCCACGATCCACGGCCACGTCTGTGAGACGAGTATCGCCTTCAGCAACAAAAGGATTGCTGGCATCTTTATCTTTCTTTTGGTAGATGGGTTCGCCACATCCTAAATGAGGGGCATAGCCCTGAGGGGGAGGATTATCGAAACGGGAATCGTAATACATCACATAGTCGGGGAATTGAGACAACTGCTGACCAAAATCAAGGTAGTTGAGCCCAACTGCAGTGTTGTTGGCGCCCAAATATTCTTCGCCAGTACGTTGAGCCTTGTATTCGTCGGATAAAGACTGAGGAAGAACTGCATCGTAGGGCAGGTTGGCGCCACGGTTGTTGTCAAAACCATTGTCGTTGAAAATCTGGATGCCAACATAACTACGATAGTCGATGCGAATATCGTGAAAAGTACAACCTGGAACGATAAAATCGTCAGGATCAGGACCAAGTACCGTACTTTTTTGGATTCTGAGTGAGTTTTCTTTAATGTCGCCATTGGGGGATCGGAGTCTGGCGGAAGTAGTGGAAGGAGTATTTTTGCCTTTCCATACATCGGCCAGAACAGTGATATCGTAGCGGGAGTCATCGCATTGAGCCTGAAGTACTTCCAGAAGGGATAGTACCATTACGGGCTCGTTTGCAAGCGCACTACGGCGATTGGTAGTGAGGCGAACATCGGCTGGAGTAGCGAAACCTATAGGAAAGAATTGGTTGGTAGCGGTGTGGGTGTAGGGGATATCGTGATAAATGGGTTCGTTGATATCGTATTGACCATTGTTGTTTTTGTCGATAAAGCGGATTTCGAAGTTGGGAGAGGTATAGGTAAAAGGAAGAAGGGTTTTGCCAAAGTCTTTTTCGAAGTCCTTGACGGTGGTGGAAGCGGAAGCGCGATAGTTGTAGACTTTATTTTCGTGTATGACAGAAACGAAAGTATAGCGGAAGTCGTCGACTTCCACTTGATTCAGAGTATTGCCAGAGCCTTTGCGATAGATAGGCTCATCTGCGTCGTATTGACCATTAAAATTGGAATCATAGAAGCGATATTGAGAGGAAAAACGAATAGTGGGCTCGGAAACAATGACAGGGTTGTAGGGGTCGGCAATATTTAGAAAAAATTCTTCGTCGCCATAAGCAACGATGGAGTTTTGGTCGTAGTAGTAATTGAGTTCAAACCATCCAACTCGAAAAGCACGGTCGGTGCCTTTTTTGTAGGAGGTGTTGCGATCCCAGAAATAAATTTTGTCGCGGTATCCGCCGCCTTGGAAGATGCGATAAGGCCCCTGGGTGTTGTTGGACATGGAGGGATCCATGCGAGCCAGAGGACTCACCACGCAGCGTTCGGAAACATATTGTGGGTGGGATGGGTCTGCCGTAACGTCGGTACGACAATCGTTGAAGACTCCATCGGGATCCAACCAAAGCTGACCGTTATCATCGACTACCGCGTACCATTTGTGGTATGCAGTGGAAGTGCCACCGGATGCATCGACCGTCAGATATACATAGGCCCAATACATGGGCTCAGTGTATTTGGTGCGATCGTTCTTGTTGCGGACGGGATAAGGTACCCCTGCAAGCGTTCTTGCGTTGTTCGCATTGGGCATCAGGTAGGTTTCTGATTCATTGTCAGAAAAATACTTGCCCCAATAGCTGGCGCCTTTAGGCTCCCAGGGGAAGTTGCGTTCCCCTTCCAGCTCTTTCCCATCATGCTCAAAGCCAACGGGATTCAGGTTCAAGAACATCATTGTAGCGGGGATGTTCTTGGATACTGCGCGAACACCAAAGGACCATTCACCTTGATGGGGGAATGAACCAAAAAAGAGTAATGCAATAACTAAAATACTCAATAATTTTCTCATCTGCCCTCTCCTTTACGCAAAGAAGATCTCAACATAAGTTACCATTCCTATTTAAACCAACAACTCAACCTAATTTTTTCATTTTTTTCCAAAATGTCAAGACAATAACCACCAAAATCAATAAAAATTAGCTCTTGCGAAAGAGCAACAATTCATCTTCTTTATCTCATATATAGATACCATCGTGCAAACTATTATATGTAAAAATCTCTCAAGCTTCAATGTATACATTTGATTAGTCTCTTACTATATTAGAAAAATACGTTTTTTTGTTCCAAAATAATTCAGCTCGGTTGAAAATAGCTTTGCCAAATTTATTTTTTTTATCCGACACCTGGAAGTGTATAATCTCAAAATCGCGATTGTTGGGGATAGATCGACCCAATTGAACAAGACCCGATTCAAGCCGATAAACCAAAAGACTACCATTGATCAGCAGAGGCGTGGAACATCCTTTGATGGTTTCTTCAGGAGCCTCCTTCCCTGGAAGGAGGACAGGATAGTCTCTGAAGCTTTGACCTGTTTTTGCAAAAAAAGCAAAAATTTGTCCTCGCACAGTACCCAGAAAGACTCCTATCGCTGTGCCAGTTTCTGCGATCGTCGGAGAGGAAAGTGCATAATCATCTCTAAGGCTGGCCCTCCAAGAGATAAAACCTGAGAGAACATCAATGCATACCAGACGATGATAATCCGTCCAGTATGCCCATGCTCCATGTGCTTTATGCAGAATAGCGGGGGCAGGACGCTGAAAACAATATTGCTTGCATATCAGCCTTCGAACTCTCCAGATTTGTTCGTTTTTATGAGCATCCCATGCTATCATATCAAGCTCATCCGACTGAAAAAGATAACTTTTTCCCGCTACGCTGACCACACTAGAATGAGAGCCAGCAATATATGAACGAGAAAGTAGTTTTCCAGACTTTGCGTCTATTTTTTTGGATCCACAAAACAGCAAGGCTTGGGAATAGATGGGATAATATACAAACTGATAGCTATCCACCAACTCACGAAAAAGTGTATCTCCACTATCGCTTGCAACTGCAGTGAGATGTTTTCGTTCATCCACAAAGAAAAGAGTACTCCCTTTATCATGCTCTGCATGAATAAAAGTGGAACCTTTACTAAAAAGATCCCTTCTCTCCCATAATCGAACTACTCTCTGAGTTTGAACATTCCATGCCCAAGCTTGAAGAGATTTTTCGCTGAGTAAAAAGATTCGAGCTTCTTCATCTCGGACAAACTGGAGTATCGGCGCTACATACATTTTTCCTGCATTTAAATTCAGATAATGCTTTAGAGCTCCTTCCTCGTCACGGAAAGCTAAGTCTCCTTCAGTTGTACTACTTAAAATTAAGAGTTCTCTGCTTTTCATAAAGAAATGTGCGGATGGTTTTTGGATTTGTCTTAGCTTGTCAGGCATTGAGAGGTTTACTGCATGCAAACGAGTCTTTTCGACTGAAGGCATGGAATCCAGGTCGTTTCGGTAGTTCGATTGGGATTTTTGCTGAGTATTGATCTCAACAAAAGACTTTTCGAGAATCACGTTTTCGGGAATTCCTATGACAATTAGTCCTTTACCTGGACATGCAACAAAGAGAGCATAATCGGTTAATATTATGCCACCAATTTGATCGGGATAATATGCTCCGGGATAAAGACTAAGAGGAAAAGGAAATCCTCTCACAGGCCTTCTTGAACCTTTTTGAACCATCCATAACTGCCATTGCTGGTCGATCAAATAATAGTAAGTTTCTCCATCAATAAGCACACCAATAGGGCCTAAAAAACGATTTCCAGGGATAGCGACCTGTCCGATTATTTTATCTTCAGAGAAAAAATGATCGCTTATCATCACACTCATATTGGAATCTTCCTGATCTGACACCACCAAAGCAAAACTCATACTTTTTGCATCAACTGACAAGCGGGAACGGGGTGGAGCTGGAAGTTTTTTTCTTACAATCAACTCTCCATTAACTGCGTGGAGCAAAAAAACACTTTTTGCCATGGAAACTCCTGCGATATAGGGCTTACCATTCTTAACGAAACCAGATATGCAGGTTAGTTTTGATGCATCAAGACTTCTCTTCCAGATACTCTCACCAGTCAAGGAAAGTGCATGGATGTTTCCCTGATTGCTCCCCGTGAATATATAACAATGTTTCCCCACCTGTAAAGTGAAAGGAGATAAACTTATTTCTTCGGAAAGGACCTTTTTCCATTTTTCCGTTCTACTGTCTATATCGATACATACCATTTCTTTTTTGCCAACCGCAATTAAAGCAGTGACTTCTTCGTTGGAAAAATGATACAAAGGAGCGTTGAGCGGGCTACCAAGAGTGAATTTAAAAAAAACAGAACCAGTTTCAGCCAGAAAAAAATAAACATTTCCTAGATTGGTGCCTGCAGATAGGATCAAGCGATCCTGATATATAAAAGTTGCCATGGTATTTTGCACCGATTCCCCCAAAGGAAATTGAAAGTTCCAGATCATTCTTCCAGTACTGGCGGTAAAAGCGCTAATCCGACCATCCATGGAAGATGAAAAAAGCCATTGTTTCCCTTTGACTACGTCGACGAGAGGTGAAAAAGCTCCATAGGAATAGTCTTTATCCCAGGAAACTGTGGTTTCGGGAAGATGAAGCAAATCTTCCCTAAAGTTTATTCCAGTATCTATAGGATTGGATAAATGGTCCTGAACATGACGAAAACGTTGGTTTTCTTGAATTTCCCACTCAAGTTGAGTAACTTCAGGGTATTCACTGGGCAATGGATAGCCACTCCAACGCTTTGATCCGGTAAAGTAAGCTGAAGGAGTATGAGCAAGCTTATCAAGTTGAGTTTTATTGCTAAAACGATCACGTATCACAGGCTTATCCTTAAAAGCCATCATACTTTGTTTTTTGATTTCTATGCCATACGATATACGGTATTGATCTTTAATCAGGTTTGAGCTTTTTTGAATTACAACTTCATTTCCTGTACTGATGATGGGTAATATCAGCAAGCAAGAACATAAGCAATGAAAGAGTTTAGCTAGGAGCATCTTCCAGAAAATAGCTCTCAAAAATACTTCGAGCAATCATATTGCTGGGGTTGAGCTTAAGTGCCTGTATAAGATATTCTTTGGCAGTTGGGAGAGATCTTTTCATGCGATAATAACTGGCAATTTCGAGATATACCTGACTTAAGATCTCTTGTTCTGTGCGGTTTCTCCCAAAACCTTGAAGATCTCTTACGGCTGAAGCAATAAGATCTTTGGCTTCGTTTAGTTGGTTTTGCTCAAGGAGGAGATAACTTTGATAGACTGAATTTCGGTAGAAGCGTAAACGCTTACCAGGATCGGTGGAAGAAGCAAGCTGGTTTTGTATTTCATTTGCTAATAGAGTGAAATTTTCTGTTTGGGAAAGGTCAAGGTAATAGAGCAACTCAGACAGCTTTATATCCAAATATTGAATTTCGTAAATTTCTTTGCGTGAGGTAAGTTTATTCTGTGTGAATTTGAGATAGTCCAGATAGGTCTTGCTTGCTCGAGGATAGTCTTTTAAGGTAAGAGTGATTAGCTTTTGTTGGTCATAGGCAAACAATTCAGGCACCTGAAGTATGCCGTTTAGTTTCGTTTGGGCAACAATTTCCAACTTTCCATCGTGATCCAAATCTTCCAAATAAATTTGAGCATAATTTTCAGCCATGTTAAGTTTGATTGGTACAATGCTTAAATTTTGAATATAAAAGATTTGAATCCTTTTTCCTACTTTGGATAAAAGTTCGACCACAATCTCAAGGTTCCCATCCTGATTCAAATCAAGCACCCCCTTGAAGGGTACCTCATCTGTTTGGCTGATTTGGTAGGGACTAAGAACGTATTCGCTAAGTAACTGGTGAGTTTGAGCGTCATAAAGATGGATCAGGTCTTCTTGCTTTTGTGGGTCTCGCAAGAATAGAAGAAAGCATTCTCGATGGTCAAGCACCCTGATTTTGAATAAGGCTTTGCGTCTTAAACCCAAGTATTCATCATATTCGCCAGGTAAAATAACATAATGTTTTGGGATACTGGAAATCATATCTCGTTGACCTTTGTCGTAGAGAGTAAAAAATTGAATTTCTGTCTTCCAGTACCATTGAGCTACAAAAATCAACGCTATCATGAGGATAAATAAGCTTTTTTTCATAGTTACTATTGTAGCGTAAATCTGTTTTTTGGTGAAAAAAAAGCATTTTTTTTGCATTTTTTTTTAAAAAATACGAAAAAACATGCCTTAAGGTATTGAATTGTTAAAAATTTGTTGTATTAATGAGACTAACCTAGTATAAAGGAGGAAAAGAATATGACCAAGACTGATTTAATTAAAGAAGTTGCGAAGAAATCAAAGACTTCCCAGAAAGAAGTCGAGCTGGTGCTGAATTCTTTCTTTGACACTGTAAAACACACCGTCAAAAAAGAAGAAAAGGTAGCCATTATTGGATTTGGTAATTTTGAAGCACGTACTCGTGCCGCTCGTACTGGTGTCAACCCCAAAACCCGCAAAAAAATGACCATCCCAGAAAAAAGAGTACCTGTATTCCGTCCCGGCAAAGCTTTCAAAGAAGCAGTTTCTTCAAAGTAAATTGCAACTCACCCCGAGGGTAGTCACCCTCGGGGTTTTTTTATTGTCTTTTTTTTGCTCTAGGCAAGAGCTGTAAAATCAAAAAGCTGTTCGACAATCTCCATCACAGAGGAAACAGCTGTGATTTTCGGCACTATATCGCTTGACACTCCTTTAAACACCATATCAAGGTAGTCCCAGCGATTTTCTTTGGGTATAAATACTCGTTGAATGTTTTTTTCAAAGGTAGCTTCTATTTTTTCTTTGATGCCTGCCACGGGCAGGACATCCCCCAACAGGGTAATTTCACCAGTGATGGTAATATCTTGAGGAAGCGCCTGCCCAAGACAGGCAGACAACATAGCAATAGCAAGACTACAACCCGCGGATGAACCATCATATTGTGGATACCATCCTGGCAAATCAACCATAAGATCTTTTTGATCCATCAGGTCATGCAGACCCTTTTTGTCAAGTAGCTGTTTGATGAAAGAGAAGGCTGTGAGAATAGAGTTTTTGAAGCTTTCTGAGATATTGCCTGTGATGCGTATATGTCCATTCCCTCGGACAAGAACCGTTTGAATTTCACCGATATGACCTTTGGAAAAAATGGCTTTTTCTTCGAGTTGGTTTTCTTGCTTTATGGGTGAAAAAACAGTTAAAATCTTTACAACTCCCACCCTGGTTTCTGTTTTGTTTATGGATATGCTGGACGCATGAGTGGCAAGCTGTTTAATTTTGGCGGAAAGAGTCGTGAGTTCTTCCTGCATATTGGCTGCTTCGTAAAGTTCTGCTATGTATTCGAGCATCAGCAAGGGAGCATTGGTGAGAGGTATGCGTCGAGCATTCGATATAGCTTCCATGAGATACTCCCTGGAAGAGAAGAGCAAGTCTTTGTATAGTTGATAGTAAGAACGGCTGATCCATAAATAACAGTTTTCATCAGATGCGAAAGTTTGCCCTTGCTCGTTGAATAAACCACCCAATAAAGCCTCGTTGTAATACTTGATTGCGGGAAGGAATTGGCATTTGGCATAGGAAACCTGACCAAGATAATACAAGGCTTCTTTGTGGTTGCCGTAAAGAGATATGACTTCGTTTAAATGTTCTTCGGCTTTGTCCAAAGCAAGCTCGGATCCTACAATTTTGGCTTCTTTGAGATAAATTTTTCCTAAAGAGAGGTGGATGCGATAATCTTTGGGTGATAGCTGTCTTGCCAGTTCAAGATATCTCTCTGCCTCTTCTATCCAACCAAATTTGATGCTGATTTCTGATAGATTCATATAGCTTTCCATGAACAAATCCACATCCGTGTAATCTGCCATGAGCACCTGTCGGTAGGAATCATATGCTTTTAGGTAGTGATGAGAGGAATAATAGATTCCCGCCAATTCAAAATGAGCAAGAACAAAATCAGGACATAGTTCGACCGCCTTCAAGAAAAGAAGACTTGCATTTCGTGGATCCTTTTCTTGGATGGCAATACCTTTGAGGTAGTGAGTTTCGGGGTTTGCTGGATCCAATTCAATTAAACGATCAAAGCTGAATCTAAGCATGGAGCGGATTTTGTCTTCTATCCCTTCGGTATTAACGATTAAGGCTTTGTTCCATTCGCTGGCTTCATCTTGATCGTCACCTGGGGCTTTCCAAAGATGAGATTGCTGTAAGAGATGATCACAAATTTCGATTAAATTTTTATAAAATAGTGGATTGTCGTTGCTGGAACGTTTTTGGAAGGCTGACCAGATACTTTTTGCCAAACCAAGATGATTGAGTTGAAGATGAAGCATCCTAACGAAAGATAAAACAGGAACATCATTGAATGGTAGCAGGCTCTCAAGCTTTTCATATATTGCTTGAGCTTCTCCCACCTCGTTAATGATGAGCAAAGCACTTAGAATCTCTTTCATCAGGAAAGAATCCTGAATATGATAAGACTGAGCGAGTTTGAAAAGAAACATGATTTTGCCAGGAGAACGAAAAACCAGGGTATATAACTCCAAGAGGAGATGGAAAGCATCAACTTTTTGGGCATCCAGACGTAAGGCTTCCAGACAAAGATATTCAACCTCGTCTCGTATGGAAGAGCTTATCTTGGGGTGATGAAAGAGAAGTTTGGCACGAATCAGGTAGGACTCAGGATCTTTCATTTCTTTGCATTTTTGTACGCTCAAAAGCTTGAGCGCTTCATCAAATTCTCTTGCGTCGATAAGTAGCTCCAAATGGATCAGAAACAAACGATCAGAAATCAGCTCTTTTTGCTGGGCCTCATTTATTGTTACAAGGGCTTTGGCAGTTTCACCCTGGTCTCTCAAATATAGAAGGTAGTAGTAATAGTCTTCCTCCAAATCAAAGTCAAGTTTTTGCCAATAGGGATTTAACTTGGAAAGTCCTGTTTGATCTTGTCGATCAAAATGCCAGAGAAAAAGCTCATAAAGAAGCTGGGAAGGGACTATATCTTGAGCCAAATATAGATTGCTGAGAGATAGGATTAAATCTTGAGCTGGAGCATAAGACTTTAGTTGTTCGAGGATACTCAGTGCCAGGGGGATACTGCCCCGATCGCTCTCCCAGCGAAGTGAGAGCTGATCTAATAATTGTTTTTTGTCCAGCGTTTCTTCCATAAACTCCTTTTATGTATGCAAACTAAGCTATGTTAGGGCTGTTTTGGAACAATTTTAGCTGTTTTGATAATAACATCTTCCAGGGGTTTGTCTTGCTGATCTCTGGGTACATTCTGAATTTTTTCAGCAACTTCCATACCCTTGACCACTTTACCAAATCCAGTATGTTTACCATCAAGATGAGCTGTACCTTGTTTGTTGGTGATGATAAAAAACTGTGCTCCATTGGTGTTGGGACCGGCATTGGCCATGGCTAAAACACCATATTCCAATTTAATGGAAGGAAGCTTGTTGTTGTATTTGTAACCAGCAGTGACATTTTGCTGAATAGCATCCTGGGAAAGACCCAGGGCAGTAGGATTGATTTCATCACGGTATTGAAAGCCGGGATCCTTGGGTTCAGTGGAAGTGAATCCACCAGTCTGAATCATAAAATCGTTGATAACTCGATGGAAGATGATGCCATCGTAAAAACCATCTTTAGCCAACTGACGAATACTTCGAGCTGTTCTTGGGGCGGCATCGGGATTGAGCTCAATCGTGATATCTCCCATGGTGGTTTCGAGAAGCAGCCATTCATTTTTCATATCTTTGATTTCTGCTTTGCTTGGCATTGGAACCTCAGGAGGAAAACCTTCATTAGCAATCTTCTTGGCAGTCTGGAGTGAGTTAAACCAAACGATACCACTGATGATTAGCACCAAGGCGAGGACTGAGGAAGCTCCTATAAGAAATCTATCCCGTTTCTCTTTTTTTTGAATTAGCGTTTGTTCTTCGCGACGTTTAATTTCTTTTTCACTGAGACGAATCTTACCAGTTGCCAGATCTAGTATTTCACGTTCTTTTCGATTCATTCTACTGTAAATCCCCCTTATCTTTTTCTAATACTATTGCTACGGTATGGATAAAAAACTCCCTGGTACATTTTAGTTTTACCAATGGAGCAACTATTTTCCGCAATGGTATCAATTTAAAGTATTTCAATTGAAAATCAACCTTCTTCAAAATGGCTTCTGCTTTTTTTACTGTCATATGATTGATATAGTCCATTTTAAATAACTTTCCAGTTTGAGTGAACTTTAGTTTTCTGCGCTTTTCCCCATCTTTCCTCAAGTAGGATAAGTGGATATATGCCTTGCTTAAAGCTTCTTCTGTAAAGAATAAATGCACCCAGGGAAATGGAATTAGATCACTTACATGAGCTCCCTGAGGATGATAATAAGGAGGAAATGAAATTAAAACTCTTCCTCCAGGTTTGAGCACCCGATGTGCTTCTGCAAGAATCTTTTCTGGTTGTGAAATATGTTCAAAAGCGTCAAGTAGGGTAAGCACATCCAGAGAGGCATCCTCTAAAGGAGCTTGGGAAGCATCAGCGCAAATAAAGCTGGCTCTACCCTCAAATTGCCTGGCATATTGTTTAGCCTTATCGATAAAGTGGGGGTCCATATCGATACCGATCAACTCCCTGGGATGGTATTTTAATAAGGCAAGACTTTTCCCTCCACCCCCACAACCAACATCCAATATCCTTTTTCCTTCAAATAATTCGTTTAAGGGCAGAAAATCCTCAAACACACTCCAGGCTTTTTGGCTGAATCGAAACTCCCATTCCTCAAAACTTTCTATACCCGCCAGCTCTCTTTCAAAGGGGTGCTTCAGGTTGTGTTTGTGCTGATAAAGCTTGATAAGAAGTCTCTCATTATTAATTTTGGGCATCATCCACCATTCCTTTCCACAAATCCTGGTTTTTAAACTCGGGAGTTAATTTGGGCAAACGAGATAAAATAAGGGTCTATTTGTTCTTTGTAGCAATGGCTGATGATACGATCCAAATCAATCCAATCCTCCTGGAGGATGACCTTTTGATCGACATCAAAATGGGAGGAGCTACTTAAAACATGCAAAATCTCACAAAGTCTTGAGTTTAGTGAAAGCAATCTTGCATTTTGTTGAGGCTTGCACAACTCACAAAAAATATTCCCTTCCTGGGCATCCAGATAAACCTGCTTTGGTATGGGGGAAAGACCAAGCAAGGCATCACAGATTGAGCAGTTCTTCCATCTTTGAGCATGTCCTTGCACCGAAAGGAAAAATAACAAAAATGAATACAAGCCATGGTATAAAGGCACTTTCTTGCTTTTCCACTGAAAAAAAAGGGACTGAGCTCTATGAAATAAAGAAATCTGTGGAATGGCATAGGGAGTATATTTGTCGAGAAGCATCGCTAAAAATTGCCAGGCAAAAAGATAGTCAATGTTTTGTCGATCAGTAAGAAAAGATTCAGCAGAACATATTTCTGTGACAGTATAAAAACCATTTTTTTCGTACAACTGAATATAAGCGAAGGCAGGAGGCTCGGTAGCACAAGCCCAACGATGCAAAGGTGTTCTTGCGCTTTTGCAAAGGGCCATTATCTTTCCTTGCTCCAAAGTATAGAAATGTAGGAGCTTGTCCTTCTCACGATATTTTCTGCTTTGCAAAAGAAGTGCGGTAGTTTTAATCATCAACTCTCAGCTTTCCACCTATTGAAGTTTAAACATTATTGAGCTATAAAATGTTGCTGTAATACTTAGTAGAAAAGAGGTAATTGCTTGGAAGAAATTCTGGAAGGTTTGCTTAGGCAATACAGCACATTTCGCGAGCAATACAACAAGCTCTCCACCCTTGAGTCTTTTCGTTCGGGCTGTATCATCACCATTTTGCCTGCTAAAGATGACTGTATCAAGCGGTCTTACATTCCTTTCGGTATTTTGCAAAAAAATATCATGAAGGGTCGTATCGAAACCATGGAGCGCACACTTGCAAAACTTAAACCCTGGGACCGAAATTTTATCAGTCTGCGATATTTTGAACTTCAGTCCAGAGATTTTGTAATGGCATTTTTGCAAATACCTTCGATATCCACCTATAAGCGAATAAGGCATCGTACTTTGTTGAAGTATTACTTTTACTTGATTAGAGATCCTGGTTTTGACCTTTACTTCTGGGATTACATGCATATCAAAACTCAGCTTATAGCAGTTTTTTCTGAGCTGCTTCCCCTAAAGGGCGCAAAATAATGATGGGAGTTCTTTGATCACCATTACCCGCTGGGTTGTCGCTTAATGCGTTTTCAATTGGTTTTTTAAGTTTGTGATCTGAAACTCCGACTGCCCAAGCAATTTGAAGGTCATTGGCATCCACGATTGCGGTATCGTATCCAGTAAGTTCTTTAACTTCCTGGCAGGTTTTGCGGGAGTCTTTCGGTCCCAAAACCACATAATAATCGAAGGGAGGAATAGCTCCAGGCATATCGTCGATCAAAGCTGCCTGCTCGCCTGCAAATCGATAGAACATACCACTCCCAGGGATTATTTTGCTCCATAGTCCTCCGAAAAAAGCAGAAAACAAAATTCGCAAAGCTCCTGTTTCTTGAATGGCTGCCTGCATGGATAATGGATTGCACAGGGGAGCGTTTCCCCCAAAGGGATATTGATCATCATGGACAAAGCGTGAAAGGAGTTTGGCTAAAGGAGAGGGTGAGATACTGTCAACCGAATAAATTCGTCTTTCTGCAAGTGCAACCACACAGGAAGCAATTGTTAAAATATCCCCTTTTTTTCGTATTTCCTTTGTATATAGGTCCATCACCTGGGGAATATCCATACCAGGCATAATAATCTCTGTTTTGATAGCAAGTCGTTCATACCCTCCCTTATTGGTTGGGAAGGGGTCAATAAGCACTTTTTCTGAGCTAAGCTCGTTCCAGGTTTTTTTGATATCACGACTGAAGGAATGCTTCATCCCCAAAGCCAAAACTTCGAGAGCTTTGTCTTTTTGACCAATATGAACAAGAGCTAAGGCATATCTGATAAATTCTTTATCGTGAAAATTGGAGGGTTTAAATGAGATGAACCACTCATAATAATGGATGGCTTTTTCCCAGTTGGATTTCTCGTAGTATATGTTCGAAACTCTTTTTAAAAAATAACGTAATGGTGATAAAGTTGTGGTATTCATCCGGTCTTTGGCATCTATCAAGGGGAGTTCGTAAAAAGGGAGTGCTTTATCGATATCTTTGAGATAGTAACGATAAATATCTCCCATAAACAGGGACCACCAGTCATGTTTAGGGTCTTGCTCGTATGCTTTCTGAAACACATGAATACATTCAAGATAGCTCTTTTGTTGAAGGAAGGAGTCAGCCTCCTGCCAGATAGCGTATCTTTGGGTGAAGTTCATACCTTTCACTCCCATTCGATAGTACCAGGTGGCTTGGAGGTGATATCGTAAACCACACGGTTGATTTCGACAACTTCATTGGTGATTCGGTTACTGATTCTTTCAAGGACGTCATGGGGTATTTTATGCCAGGTCGCAGTCATACCGTCCACAGACTCAACCAGACGTATGGCAACTGTCCATTGATAAGTCCGTTGATCTCCCATCACTCCGACGCTCCGAATGGGGAGCAGTACCGCAAAACCTTGCCAAATCATGCGTTTCGTGTCATATGCTTTGATTTCTTCGCGCAATATGGCATCAGCCTTGCGCAATACGGAAAGTTTGTGTTCATCGATGGATCCAATCACTCGAATCCCAAGACCAGGACCAGGAAATGGGTGCCGATGAACAAAGGATTCTGACAAACCCAGCTCTTCTCCTATTTTTCTTACTTCATCTTTAAAAAGCATTTTTAATGGTTCGAGAAGAGACAGTTTCATGAAATCGGGCAAACCACCCACATTGTGGTGGCTTTTTATCTTTGCAGCCAAACCAGAGACTCCTCCTGAGCTTTCAATCACATCTGGATACAAAGTGCCCTGGAGCAAATACTGAGCGTTTATTTTTGCGGCTTCTGCATCAAAGGTTTCGATAAAAAGACGTCCGATAAGCTTTCTTTTTTCTTCAGGGTCTTCCACCCCCTTAAGCGCATCAATAAAAAGATCTTTTCGATCTAATACCTCAAGATGAACACCCAGGGTGGAAAGCATGGATGAGACTTCGCTAAGTTCGTTTTCTCGCAACAAACCATGGTCCACAAAAAAACAATGCAGTTGAGAGCCTATAGCCCGATGCACCAGCACAGATGCTACTGTTGAATCAACTCCTCCGCTGATACCAGCAACTACCTTGGCATTTCCTACTTTCTCACGAATGGCTTCGATTTCTTGAGACACAAAGCTACTCAGGTTCCAGTCCTTGGAAGCATGAACGATATTTTCAGCAAAGTTTCGTAAAATTTGTAAACCTTGCTCTGTGTGAAAAACTTCTGGATGAAATTGGATGCCAAACCGTTTTAACGAAAGGGACTGAATCCCAGCGAAAGAGATAGAGGGTGTGTCAGCTATAGCATCAAAATGTCCAGGAAGGGAAGCAACGCTGTCTTCATGACTCATCCATACAATAGTAGGATTGGAAACTTCTTTCCATAAAGGGGAGGAGGCACTTAATAAATGAAGCTCGGTTTTTCCATATTCTCTTTTCCCTTTAGCAATCGTGGCTCCATAGTGAAGAGCCATGGATTGAAAACCATAACATATACCAAGGATGGGAATATTTAAGTTCCATATTCCTGGATCAATTTTAGGATGACATTCGCTGAGAGTCGATTCAGGTCCTCCTGATAGAATAAGCCCCTGAGCTTTGTTTAAAGCTTCAGGGGCTATAGTGTTTGGGAAAATTTCAGCAAAAATGCCCAATTCCCTAATTTTTCGTGCAATTAACTGGGTGGTTTGTGAGCCAAAATCAATTACGGCTATCATCGCTTTTCTCCCTGTTTTTTACTATTCAGTATAAAGCAAAGAGAGCAATGTGCCAATGAGTTATTTTAGAAAGTAAAAACTGCTTGAACCGTGATACTGATATCTGTCTGACCAGGCAATAACTCAGGGGCACCTTTTTCAGCTCCAGCAATATCTCGTCCATAAGCAGGAGCTGGAACGGGATTCATCCCTCCTGAAATGCTCAATTGGGTCATTTTCAGTACTTTCTCACCATCCGCACTCAAAGCTACTTCAGCACGTTTTCGAGCATCTTTGACAGCTAAGTCCAGTGCTTGCATCTGAGCTTCCTGAGAATCATTAACGCCAAAGCTGATTTGGTTGACACGGTTGGCTCCAGCTTTTACAGCTTCATCCAAAGCAGACCCAAGTAAGTCTACTTTTCTGATAGTGATGCTCAGATTTTGAGTGGTTTGATATCCTATGAGTTCGGGCTGACGATTTTCAACATACTTATACATGGGTTGAATGCCATAATGCACGGTTCGGATGTCTTTCTTTTCAATACCAAGCACTTCGAGGGCTTTTACCACTTCTTTTGAAATTTCAGCATTTTTTTCTTGAGAACCCTGTGCTTGTTCGTGCTCAGTGACTATTCCGAGTTGGAGATAAGCAGTATCAGGCTCAAGTTGGATAGATCCAGTTCCTGAAACAAATACTTCTCTTTTAGTTTCGGGCACTACTGGAGTTTTTTCCTCTTCATCGCTTGAAGCATAGCTAAAACTCGCAAAACCAGCAAAAATAAGCAAAGCAAGCGTAACAATACCTATTTTCATTTTTTTGTTTCGTAACATCATTTCCTCCTAATACTTAGTTTCTTTGAATAAAATACCCTAAATCCAAATTTCAGTTCATTCCATTTTCCATATTGGATGCAAAAGGCGAATACAAGAAAACGAGAAGCACTTTACAAATTTGACTTTATGTAAGGGAATATTACAATTCAGAATTCAAGTGAAAAAAAGGAAATAAAAATAGAAAAATGTATGCAGTGATTGTTGGATGTGGACTAGTTGGCTCCAGAGTAGCCACGATGCTTAGCAGGGACGGACATACTGTCTCTATTATTGACCTTGATCCAAGCTCCTTTCATCATCTTGCCCCGGAATTTGACGGTCTGACCATTGTTGGGGTCGGTTTCGATGAAGAAGTTCTTATAAAGGCTGGTATCCAGGAGGCTGATGTTTTTGCAGCTCTCACCGATAATGACAATGTCAACATCCTTTCATCCGCTGTCGCAAAAAATATCTTTAACGTCCAACGAGCCATCACTCGAGTATATGATCCCTCCCGTGAAAAAACTTTTAGAGCCCTGGGCCTGGAAATCGTTACGCCTACCATGATTGGTGCTGAGCAAGTTTACAGTCGTTTTATCATGGGTGAAAACCTTGCCCATTTATACCTCGGAGAAAACGAAATTGAGTTTTTCGAGCACGCCTACGAACCCCTTGGTAAACAAGAAAGCATTGCAGAACTCGAAAAAGACGGACAAGTCAGAGTTATTGCCCTCATCAGAAAAGGTAAAAGCTATTTACCTACCTCGGATGAAATCTTACTCAAGGGTGATCGTATTGTGTCTGCAGTAGCTTTGAGCTCCATGCACAAATCTATTAAAACTTTTGCCAAAAAAAATAATGGCGGGAGCTAATTTATGTATATTGTAATTGTAGGTGGAGGTAAAGTTGGTCGAACTTTAGTTTCTGAGTTGCTTGAAGATGGATTTTCTGTAGCTCTGATCGAAAAAGATCATGATAAATGCGAGGACATTGCTTCTAAGTATAATATTCTTGTTATTCATGGTGATGGAGCCGACTATACAGTTCTGGAATCAGCTGGAACACGAAATGCAGATTTTGTGGTAGCTGTCACAGGAAGTGATGAAGTCAATTTTGTAGTTTGCCAGCTGGGTAAAATTTCATTCAAAGTGCGCATGAGCCTTGCTCGAGTTAATGACTCCCGCAATGAAAGCATTTTTAAAAAACTTGGCATTGATTTTGTGTTTACCACTACCAACATCATTTCAAAAATTATCCATGAAACCATTCATTGCAGGGATTGTGGCTTCCCCTTCGTGGTTCCAACTTTTTTACACCGTAAAAGCAAATTTGACATCATCCGGCTGATTGTGCCCCCTGATTCCCCTTCCATCAACAAACGTTTCTCTGAAATTCGACTTCCCAGGGAAGCTTTGGCTATATCCTTAGTTCGAAATGAAGAAATCATCATCCCCTATGGAAACACCAAACTTATGGAAAAAGACGTTCTTTTCTTCGTATTACGTAAAACCTTGTTGGACGAAGTTAAAAATATCATTGTAGGCCCCTTGGATGCCTTGTCCCAGGAAGAAGACCATGTTACCACCGATTAGTCGTCCCATTCTTGGCATCTTGCTAGAAGTATTATTCTGCACTTTTCTTTTATTTGTTCAGTTCGGTCTTGCTTTTTTGATCAGTAAAGCCTATTAAATAACCCAATGAAAACCATTTTATGGGAAGACTGGAAGACAGTTTTTCATTATTCAGGTATGGCTTTGTTTTTTTTGGGTTTCACGCTCCTGATTCCCATAATTCTTGGAGTCCTTCTTGGTGAATTTCCCACTGTCATAGATTTCTTGATCGCTTTTTTACTATTCTCTCTCCTTGGTTTGAGTCTCAAAACCTTCTTCAAGGCTGAAAAAGATGCTTCCTGGCTTCACGGCTTATGCATCACCGCATTCACCTGGATACTTGCCACTTTACTGCTTGCTGTACCCTATACCATGAGTGGCTACTTCGGTTCCTACATTGATGCCTGTTTCGATGCCATGAGCGGTCTTACCACCACGGGTTTATCTCTCATACAAAGAGTTGACCACATCCCCATCAGCTTGAATGTATGGCGTCACATTCTTACCTTTATTGGAGGTCAGGGAATTATTGTGATCGCTCTTGTTTTCCTTCCTCCCATGGGAGTAGGCTACAAAGCTTTGGTGGGAGAAGGCAAGGAAGATCGCTTGATACCCAGTGTTCGTGAAACAGGTAAAGCTATTTGGATGATTAGTTTGATTTATCTTCTCATCGGGACCGGTCTTTTTATGCTCGTCGGCAAACTGACAGGTTTGAGCCCATTGTGGTCCCTATTTCATGGAGTCTGTATGTTTATGTCTGCTTGGAGTACGGGTGGTTTTGCTCCTCAATCACTTAATGCCCTTTATTATCACCATCCCTTATTTGAAGCGGTTTGTATGCTCTTCTTTATTCTCGGTTCCATGAATTTTGGTTTACATTTTTACATCTGGTTTAAAGAAAAAAAAGAGTTATTAGCAGATATTGAGATCAAGTCTTTCTTGATAAGTTTTTTTCTTTGCCTGATTCTGCTTTACATTGGTTTGGCACAAGCCAGCCCCTACCATTCGGCGGTTTCGATGTTTCGCAAAGGAGCTTTTATTCTCTTATCAGGACATACAGGAACAGGCCAACAAACCATATATGCTACTCAATTTTTAAATCAGTGGGGAGACCTGGGTCTTCTTGCGGTGATGCTGGTGATGGTGTTTGGTGGAGCTTCAGGTTCCACCGCAGGAGGCTTAAAAGGCATAAGAATTGCTTTGTTTTTTAAGGGCGTCCAGTATGAAATTCGTCGTTTCTTTTTTCCGCAAAAAGCTGTATTGGTAGAAAAAATTCACCACTTCGGGGATCAAGTAATCTCTGAAAAGATTATCAAATCAGCTTTAATTATTATCATCCTCTATCTTTTAATGCACACTCTCGGAGCTGTTGCAGGAATGATGAGCGGATATGGCTTTGTTCCAGCTCTGTTTGAGTCTATCTCGGCTGGAGCAAACGTAGGCTTGAGCTGTGGCATCAGCGGTCCCTCCATGCCTGATGCGCTCAAAATCGTATATACTATCAACATGTTTCTGGGAAGGGTCGAGTTTACCTCTATCTTTGTGTTTGTTTTTTTTGTATTTCGATCATTATTGCAGAGGAAGCGATGAAAAATCTAATATGCTTTTTGGTACTAAACCTTACACTCTTTTACCTTGCGCTTCCATGCTTTGCTCTGATTGAGCAAGCTCCGATTCCTTTAGTCAATGTAAGAGTATTGCTGGACGAGCCTGAAAGATTTGATGGACAAATTGTCCAGTTTGAAGGAGAATTATTTGGACAAGCTCTTCATCAAAATCATGGGGTATGGTTTCATCTCCTGGACGAAGAAGGTTCGGCTATAGGTGTCTGGGCAAAAAAAGAGGATGTTTTGCCTTTCACCTTTTACGGCAAGTATAGAATTCAAGGAGACCATGTGGTATTAACAGGGGTATATCACAAAGCGTGTCAAACCCATGGGGGCGATACCGATATTCACCTGCTCGAGATAAAAGAGATCAAAAGCGGACATTTACTTGAAGCAGAACCCATCGAAGCTTCACGAGTTTATCTACTTATAACGCTCTTGCTGCTTTTTGTGGGTCTTTTGGGGTATATTAGTCGAGTCGGGGCAAGTAAAACTGAATCCCAGTAAATAGGGAGTCAGAAAACAGTTCAAATTTGGATTCAGCATCGTTGAGAGCATTGAGCCACTCATAACCTTCATCCAGCAAGTGTTGGAAAAGAACTCTATCCACACGATTGGATAAGTTTTTGGCATATATTCGCACCAGATTAGCGGAAAAAAGAGGCTCCAGGCCAATTTCAACTGAGGATCCTGGCATTGACGCATTGATAAAACTCTCCAGCGCAGATCGGATGGCAGGCATAATTCCTGCATGATGAAGGAGAACAGAGCTGTTTTGCTCGGGTTTTTCAAATTTGAGGTGAATATTTTTCTTTTGAGCACTAAGAGATATTTTGGGGACCACAGCTTCGAAAATTTGCTTCAATTTGAGAATCTTGATGGAAGGCTTTTTTTTGTTTTCGTTGCTGACTGTAAGATCTTGTTGATTGAGGTAGTCTTCCATTTTTTTAGCGTTATTAAGGATAATTTGCAAGGCTTCCCTTTTTTCGTCTTCCTTGGATTCCATACTGGCTAAAATGGAAGCTCCCCCCTTGATACCGGTGAGATAAGTGCGTAAGTAATGCATGATATCAATTAAGACAAGAAGCTGGTCTTTGTCGAGTTTGCGCTTTTCGTTTTCTTCGCTCCGAACAAAGTAAACCAACTCAGCGCTGACATAATCGTAATCCATTCTAAGCTTATGCATTTCCTGGCGTTGACGAGAGATAGTCAGATGTTGGTCAAGCTTGAACAAACGTTCGGATATCGTCTTGTTGAGAGAAAGCCAATCATCGATGAGTTTTCCTTTGAGCATCCAGTCCATTTTGTGGGCATCCCATTCGCGACAAACGAAAAGCAAGGGGATATGCTTGATGAGCGAATCATTTTTAACTTGTTTTTGGAGCTCAGACATATCTTCCATGGAGAGATCGTCCCCAAGAAAAATCAGTTGTGGCTTTTTGTCTCGAATTTGATCAAAAGCAAAAG
>DAOSES010000002.1:0-128944 GCA_035363255.1 Caldisericia bacterium
AGATTGATCTTCAACATATTCTGGGAAGGCTACCCACATGAAACAGCGAGGAACCGCTTTTTAGTTTGATGGTAACCGTTCTTGTGGCATTATCCCAATCTACAGTAGCTCCAAATGCTTCTGAAATAAAACGGATAGGAACCATGGTTCGACCATTGATAATGGTGGGAGGTGCATCAAGAGTTACGATTTTATCGTTGATACGTGCGATAGTATTGTTGATCTGCAAGGTAACCCGAGTAAATGTTCTTTCAAAGTAGATACGCACCGTTCGAGTTTCAGAATCCCACTGAACTTCAGCACCGAAAGCCTCTGAGATAAAGCGAATAGGAACCATGGTGCGTCCATTTAAAATTATTGGAGGAACATCGAGCGGAACTGGAACTCCATCAATCATAGCTATGTTCTTCCCAATGCTTAATTGTATTATTGTTTCTTGTGCAAGCACTAGAAAGAATTCTTCCATCGCATAATTTCCAGCCTTATCCCAAGCCTCGAAAAGCAGTTTATTGGTTCCACCTTGAAGGACAGCATAATGAGTAAAGGTGCCATCACGGGACAATGTAAGTTGCAGTCCGTTCATGCTTGCCTTATCAATTCCTGAATCTTCGTCCCAGATACGTCCATTGATTTCAGCGGTGTCTTTTGAAAAAGTATCTCCATTTTTTGGGCTAAATATTTTGATCAGGGGAGGAACATTGTCGATAGGTGCTTCTTCTTTGATGTAGCTGATGGATAGCTTTACTTGTGACTCGTTATTGGCTAAATCAACAGCTTTGATGGTAAAGGTATTGTTGCCTTCTTTCAAGGTAACGGTTTCTGTGAATTCTCCTTGTTTGTCAAGGGTAATGCGTTTGTTGTTGATACTTGCTAAAGAAATTCCTGATTCCGGATCCGTAATTTGACCTCGGATGCTGATTTGTGCTTCTTTGCTTTGAAAATTATTCTGAGGTTCGTAAATTGTTATCTTTGGGGGACTTGTATCTTTATCCTCCGATTTAAGGGTAACTGAAACTGTATTTGATGCTTCTGAAAAGTTTTTTTTAATGTCAAAAGCCTTTATGTAATAATAGTATGTATTTCCTGGACTTACCGATTTGTCTTCCCAGGTGGTTTCAGAGGACTTGACATTAGAGAGGTAGGAGAGCACATTTGGATCTGTACCGCGAAAAACTGTATATCCGTCAATGGAATAGGTGCCTTTAGTCGAGGGAGACCATGTTAATGTCACTTTGTTGTCGCTCAGGTTAGCTTTAAGGTTTCTTGGAGCTCCTGGCATTTTATCTTCTGCTTTTTTGCTCTGTTCGAGACTGAGCGAAGGATCACCATACAAAACCCCATACGAGTAGGCATTGTAGTACTCGGTTTCTGAAGAATACGCAAAGGAATGGTAGAGCGATTCGCTAACAGATTTTCCTCCAAGCATAGATTGTGAAAAGTAATAAATGGTTGAGTGCAAACCTCCATCTCGCTGGCTTTTCCAATTAGAATAAAAGTACCCTAAACGAGTTTCACCTAATACAGCTACTGCTTGAGTTAATAAAAATTCTTTTGCAATACTATCCCTCTCCCAATCAGGTGCCATTGGCATATAGCCTGATAAAAAGTAAATAGAGCCATTTTGAATTGATAGCTTTTGCACATCTTCTGAATTAACAATAGGGAACCATTCCGATTCTTCAGGATCTGGTTGTTCGTTAAAATTCTTGTCAGTGGTCCATACTAATCTCATCAAACTATCCATAAAGCCGCCATTTGATATGATGTAGCTTAGTCCAAAATTTCCAGCTTTAATTTGTTTTAGGGCTTCTTGTTGATTTAAGGCGAATGTTGAGTTGTATTCTGATCTTTTTAATCCCGACTTTTCATACAAAGTAACTCTGGTAAAACGCTTGGGACTAAATAAATCATCCCACATCAGTTCGGTCAGAGTGGCGTTATCAGAATAATTTACTTTTGATGAGTTGTTGGTAGCCATCATTAGAGTTTTTTGCTTGGATTCTTTGCTTCTAAGCTCATACTCGACCGATTTAGCAAGAACGGTTTCAATAGAATAGGCATCATCGAAAGGAATACGACCGATATAGATTTCAGGAACTAAGTTTACCCGATCTTCTTTAAATTCGCCAAAGTATCCGTCTCCATCTGAATCCCAATCTCCAGAAAGGTCTGCATAATAAGCATCCGTTGGGACACGATATATATCTTCTTCAAGTTGTTTGCTTGATCCATGCTCATTGGGGAAAGGGTAGCAATATCTCATTGGAATAGTTCCGCCTGTAGATTTTCGATCGCGTTGGCTCGAGACAAATGGATCTCCCACCAGCAAGACAAACTTCAAGCCCTGCCCTGTGTGCAGTTTTTTGAAATAGTTACGAAGTTTTTCTGCCTGGTCGCTTCCACTGCTTTCTTTTGCAGCCTGAGTAGCAGAAACAACAGATGTAACGTATCCCAAAGTTTCTTTATAAGCAGCAAACTCGTCAAGCAAGCTAGTGTTTTTCACTGAGGATCCATAGACAATTAAATAGTCAATCCCTACGCCTTTCGAATTAGGAGTGTTTTGCCATAAAGTCCATTGAAAAACTATCGTAAATACAAAAAGAAACGGTAAAAAATTACGAATAATCTTCATGGTCAAAGCCTCCCTTTGAAGTCAATGCTAAATCAATTTGCTTTCTTTTTACATACTTATAGTTTAATCCAAACCTTGCAAAATCAAAGAAAAACATCAATACTATCCCTGTAGCTTAAACGAAAAGGGGTGCATACATGCTAAAATATTGCTTAAGCTTATTCTTGCTATGTTGTTTAAATATTAATCCGTTAGCATCGACTACTGCAGTTTCAGGATATCAGATGATCGGAAATGGGAGCCCTATAGACTCTTTGGTTCACCCCACTGGATCCTGTATCTTGAAAAACTCATTGTACATATGTGATTCAGCTCAATCTAAAATTCTTGTTTTTGATATACGAACAAAGAAACATTTAAATACATTTGGTTCTTATGGCTATATGGAAAATCAACTCAGAGAACCCCAAGGAATATGCACCGATGCTTTAGGTAGTATCTTTATTAGCCAAAAGGATCAACTTGTTAAATATGATGAGTATTTTAAAGTTATCGATACATTCGACCTACCAGGGCTCTTTCTGGACATCAAGTATCATGACAACAAGCTTTGGGTATGCAGCTATGAAGACAACGAAATTCTTATAATTGATCCCAAGAATATGGAGCTAATAAATCGCTTTACCACTGGGCTGGCTCCAGTTTGTTTTGACTTTAACTCCGCAGGAGAATTGATAGTTTCTGAGACAGGAGAAAACAGAATTTCATTTTACTCAGACAAAGGAAATCGACTGCGAAATCCATTGATCTTAGCCAAAAACTCAATTATTGATGGCTTATCTGTTGGGCCAAACGACTGGATTTTTCTTCATGACAGTTTTTATTATCAAATCCATGCTTATTCAAAAGGTGGTGGCAGCAAATTACGTGAGTTTGATATCCCTGGGAACACTGTCAGGTGCTGGACTCCAGGATACAATAGCCTGATAGTACGAAATGATTTACTATTCTTTTCGAGCGTTACCTCTCAAGAGTTGCTTGTTTATACTGAGATGGGTGTGGAAAGGGAAGCCTACGGAAAAAAACATGAATCCAAGGATTTGCTTTATCCGAGATCTTTAGTGATTATCGACGAACAGATCCATGTCACTGATACCTATGCCAACCAGGTGAAGCGTTTTTCTTTGCAAGGTTCCTATCTTGGGTCGTACGGATCACAAGCTGGAAGGGGAAGAATGGATTACCCTACCGGGATACAAGCAACACCTCAAGGGCAGTCTATAGTTTTAAATGCTCATTCTAATATTCTTTACTTTGATTCCAAAGGGCAATTTCAAAAAGAAATTACAGTTCAAGCTCCTTTGTTTTGTGCTTCGGATATTGCATTAGATGGTACCTCAATCATTATTGCTGACACAGGAAATCGTCGAGTAGTGACAATTGATTCAGGGGGAAGAACCATCAGTACTCTGGATGGATTTGTTAAACCCAAACACCTTCATCTTAGCCTTGAGAAGATCTTATTTGTATCTGATCAAGGTGATTCAAGTATTAAAGTTTTTAAAAACTCAAAATTAGTACAAACTATCCGACATTCCAACATGAAGATCCCTGGTGGTATGTGCTTAACTGAGCACAATTTGTTGCTGGTTACTGATTTACAAACGCATAAAGTGCACATGTTTCTCAATACTTCAGGGCAATATATATACGCAAAATCTTTTGGAGATTTGGGTGGTCCAAAAACCAAAGATTACTCCTCCGAAAAATCAAATACCGACTATAATGACATGCCTGGTTTTTTTGCTTTTCCAGAAGATATTTACTACGATGGTATGTTTTTTTATGTCAGCGATCGGATGAATCAACGAATTCAAAGGATAGCAAAAGGTTTGCTAACAGACAATCTTGAGTTGCCTGTTGAAGATGACATCATAGCTGAACCTGACCGTTTAGACTTCGGAAGAGTTAAAGCTGGAGAAAAAGCACTCAAAGAGCTTTTTTTAAAAAAAACTGGTTCCATTGATATTGAAGGAACTTTAACTTCCAACCAAAGCTGGATTCGATTGGCTCAAAAAAGCTTTAAAGGCGATACACGTATCACTGTAAACTTAGATACTACGAGCCTTAGTGAGGGAGAGCATGTCGGCGATATCACTGTTTTAAGCAACTTAAAGACTTTGGTGGTGCCTGTTACTATATTCATTGATCAAGAATCATCTGAACCACCTGAACCACCCTCCGAAGCTTCCACCATTCAAATCGAGCTTCAGATTAACAATCCAAAAGCTAAAATCAACGGAAAAGAGCAGTGGATAGATTCATCCAATCCTGCAGTTGTTCCCATGATTTTACCCCCAGGAAGAACCTTCGTTCCTATTCGATTTATTTCTGAAGCTTTTGGGGCAGAAGTCCAATGGGATGGCTCGACAAGAACGGTGAGGATCTACCTTGAAGCAAAAGAAGTTCGTGTAACTTTGCAGATAGACAACAAAACAGCCAGGATCAATCAAAACATTGTTAATCTCGATGCTCCTCCTCAAATCATCAATGGAAGGACGATGGTGCCTTTGCGTTTTATTGCAGAAGCCTTCACAGCTCAAGTGTTATGGGACGGATCAGATCAACGAATCACAATAATTCTTGAGTTGTAAATAGTTGTGATTTAGTCTGCAGTATAACTTATTTTGACTTCTTGATTTGGAGCGTTCCATTCTACCCGAGCTCCCAGTTCCTCCGAGATTAAGCGAATAGGTACAAAAGTACGTCCTGGGGGTTTTATTTCTGGGGACACATCCATGGTCTTGTATATTCCGTCCACCAGGTATCGTGGATTATTAATCCATAGAGTCAGCTTTTTTCCTCTAAGTTCGTAACTTACTTTTTTTTCTTGCTCATTCCAACCGATATTTGCTCCAAAGGATTCACCAATAAATCTGAGTGGAACAAAAGTTCTGCTGTCCTTGATATAGGGTGCATAATCAAGCAAAAAAGGATCTTGATCTTTAACTGAAACGCTCTTGGAACCTATTTTTAATAGCATTGAAATTTCTTTGACAACATAAAAATACAGTAAAACTTCGTTTTTAATACTTTGTTGCGTGCTTAAAGTAAACTGAAGCTTCAGTATTCCTTGAGTCTTTATGGGAGTTTGTTCAGTAGTTTTTATGGAAACATCAAGTACCCTGGTTTCAAGTTTTTTCAGTTCAATTTGCTTTTGAAGAGTGTTTCCAGAATCGCTCAAACTCACCTGTAGTGGAAAAGTGGTTTCCAGTATTGAAGTATCAATTAAAAGAGTGATTGCTTTATCAGTCAAGTTACGAAGTTGAATTTTATACTGAATCATTGAACCAGGAACACCAGCAACTTTTGCTCGTTGATTCTGGCATGTAAAAAAAGCATTGGAAGCGAAACTTTGTTTAGAGGTAATGATGGATTGGAATATCATCATCACCACCAAAAAGCAGGTGAATTTCTTCATAACGAGACCTTCCTTTATTACTTTTTTTGGAGATCGATTCTAAGTTCGCGTAGCTCTCCACCCTTGACAGTTATGGTGACAGAGTATTCTTTGTAGCCTTCAAGGTAGACTTTTATGGTATGGGTTCCTTCGGGAACAGTAAATTTGGCTTGTGGCCCTGTAAGCCCAACGAGATTGCCATTAATATAGATTTCTGCTCCTTCAGGGCTTGAATTGATGATAAGGGTTGCGTTGCCTGCACTTTTACGTTTTAAAGTAAAATCTACTTTAGAAAGCTGACCTTTACTCACTGTCGCAGTTTTTGTTTGGGTTTCATATCCATCTTTAAGAACTTTGATGGAGTATGATCCGCTGCTCACATTTTCTAACCTAAGCGGTGTCATACCCTTAAAGACATTATTAATATATACTTCAGCTCCATCAGGATCCGACACCACCCATAAAGTTCCAGTAGAAGGAGTGGGAGGAGGAGGTTTTGGGGGAGGAGGGCTGGGTGGTTTCGGGGTCGAAGGAGGGGTAGGACTTGGGGTAGAGACAGGTTTTTTTGTAAGTTCGGCTTTAACACTTATCTTTTGATCAGCTGTAATAAAAATAGTTTGAGAATAGGGGTAATATCCTTCCTTTTCTATGATCAATGCGTAAGTACCTGCGGCAAGCTTGATTTCTTGAGGACTGATTCCATAAGATTGTCGGTCAATAGTAATACTGCACTGCGATGGATTGGTGCTTATAGATAGAGTACCAAAATTACCTTTCGATGCTACTAATTTAGCGTTTAACGGAGTCTTGCCTGACACATTGATTTGAATTGAAAACACTTCATACTGGGGTAGTTTTAGCTCAATTTCATGAATCCCAGTTGCAATTTTTTCTATAGTTGAAGGGGTTTTTTTGCCTGTATCGGTCTTATCGATCCATATGCTAGCTCCAGGTGGATCAGAATTGATCTCAAGAATATTCTCAGGTGGATTTGCAAGGGCGATATTGATGGAAGCTGACTCTCCATCTTTTAGCACGACCACTTTTTCGGAGGTGTTCTGGTTTAGGCTTACTGATATTGAATAGGTACCAGCTTTTAAACCAGTGATGGTGTATGGTGTTTTTTGCATAAGAGACTTACCGTCAAGAGATATTTCAGCTCCTGAAGGAGTGGAGTTAACAGCGATAGAGCCCGGATTAGTAGCAACTTGGTTGTTGCTTACTACATTTGAATCCTTGACAGGGGGCTTGCTTGAGTTGTTGTGCTGTATCCAGAAAAACACCCCACTCCCCAGGATGAGAAACAAAAAAAAGCTAGCAATAATGAGGATCGCTGTTTTGCTTCCTGAAGACCTTGCTGGTGCTGGCAAGGGAGAGGGAGCTTCTCCGATAAAGGTTTGACTTGTTTGCTCTCGAGGAGGAGCTTGCCCAATGATCGTAGCTTGTGAATTGGAGCTTGCGCTGGGCATAGCTTGAGGTATTGGAACTGAAGACATGGTGGTGGATGATTTGGAAAGGTTTTTTAATTGTATATTGATTAATGCTCTTTGGTTTGGAACTACAGTACAGTTTTTTTCTTCATTTCGGAACCCCTCTTTTTCGATTTTTACTCGATATGACTTTGAGGGTAGGTTTTTTATGATGGTGGGACTAATGCCTTTAAGTTCATTTTGAATGAATACTCTTGCTCCCTGAGGTTGAGTTTGTATGGATATCTCTCCTGTATTGGAATAATCTTGGCTCATCGTAGATTCATTCTGATTGAGTAATTGGAAATCCTGCAACATTTCCTGAGGACTTTGATAGCGATCTTCCACTCTTTTTGCAAGAGCTTTTTCAATGATATAGGACAAGCGACCATAAGGTTGAGGAATATCTAAAGGTGGAGGCGCCTGTGTGATATGCATATTAACCACCGACCAGGGTGTATCTGCATCAAAAGGAACCTTGCCTGTAATGAGCTGGAACATGGTAATACCAATGGAGTAAAGATCGCTTCTAATATCTGTTTCTTTTCCTTGGGCTTGTTCGGGGGACATATAATAAGGAGTTCCCATAAAAGTTCCTGCTTGGGTCATGGTATGCGAGCTTGATACTCTCGCTATACCGAAATCCATTACTTTGATCAAACCAGTTTTGTCCATCATAATGTTTTGCGGTTTGATATCTCTATGAGCTACAATTCCATTCTCCCAAGCATATTGGAGAGCAGATAAAACCTGAGCAGTCACGTTGATTGCTTCCTGGGAAGATAAAGCGCCTTTTTCATCAACAATTTGAGAAAGCATTTTACCCTCAACGTATTCCATCACGATGTAATGCAAGCCTTCTTCTATACCGTAATCTTTGACCATAGTGATATTTTGGTGGTGAAGAGCTGATACGATTTCAGCTTCTCTTAAAAATCGTTTAACATAGTTTGGGTTGTCAGTGTATTCGGTTTTAAGGATTTTCAGGGCAACAACTTCATAGGTTTGCATGTCTCGAGCGATATATACGGTTGCAACACCACCACTGCCAACCTTGTCATAGATTTTGTATCGCTCTTTAATGATTTTGCCTATCATGATGCTATATCCTCTGTTTTTTTTCTCAAAGAAAAAATACTCTTTCTTTTTTCTTTTTTGTCTTTTTCGGGAAGAATTTCAGCCAAAATCACAGTGATATTGTCTTTTCCACCATACTGCTTGGCAAGGTCAATTAATTGTTTTACGCCAAGTTCGAGTGAGGGTATCATACAGGATTTTAATATCTCATTTTCAGAGACTAAGTCGTATAATCCATCGGAACATATCATGATGCGATCGCTTGGTGAAAGCTGGTATTCATATACATCTGGATCAAGCTCAGGCATTATTCCTATGGCTTTGGTGATGATATTTTTTCTAGGATCCATCAGGGCTTCCTCTGGTGTTAAGATGCCTAAATCAACTTCACGTTGAACTACTGAGTGGTCTTTAGTAAGTCGATTAAGTTTTTTTCTACGTATTAGATAAGCCCTTGAATCGCCTACCTGGCCAACTAACATACGTTCATTTCTAATAATTGCTATAGTCAGGGTAGTGCCCATCCCTTTGTGTGTAGCGTTTTCTTGAGACAAATGATAAACTCTGGAATTAGCTTTCTGAATAGTTTGTTCCAGATAAGTTTTCGAAAAAAGATTGGGGGGGTCATTTTCATGACTCCCCCAAGTGGTTTCATTATTGTTTTTCCCAGAATAAAACTTTTCTATGGTTGAGATTGTTTCGGTGGAAGCAATCTCTCCAGCTTGATGCCCACCCATGCCATCCGCAACCACTAAGACATGGTCATGGTCGAAACTCTTCATTATAAGCCATCGATCTTCATTTTCTTTTCTAATCAGGCCAACATCGCTCAAACCAAAACTATGTACAAGTAACTTCATTAAACTGTCTTGAACACCAGTAAACTTTCACCAATTTGAATCTCATCCGAATCCATGATACTTTGATTTTGAATCTTGACCCCATTAACAAAGGTGCCGTTTGAAGAAGCAAGATCATACAATACAAATTTGCCATCTTCCATTTTAAGCTTTGCATGCTCTCGGGAGGTTTTTTTGTCGTCAATAACAATATCATTGCCTTGCTCTCGACCAATTTTAATTATGGCTTTTTTGAGGGGATAATTAGTGCCAGATCTGGCTCCGGTCTTGACTATCAGATAAGCTAAAACAGGATCGGCTCTATCATCAGCGATAAAGGTTTCAGAAGCACTTCTTTGAGGCTTTGGAGCATCCATCATAGTGGCACTGCTTTTTGGTGGAGAAGGTGGAGCAGGAGTATATGAAGGAGGCGGAGGAGGAGGTGGGGTCATGGGTCGAGGAGGAGGATAAGCACCCCCTACAGGCTGATATTGAGTTTTTGATTTGGGCATCAAAAGCAAAACCATTAACAACCCGATAAGAACAAAGGCAATAGCACCAAAAACAACATAAATCCAGGGGAAGGAGTTGATGCGGATTTTTTCTCTTTCTTGAATAATGTTTTCATTGCTCATGAAAGTGCCTGACACCCATAACTCTTCTCTAACCTTTGGAATATCACTTGGAGTGGTGCGAATACGTATGGTGTCGGTATCATCAGTTAGGTCATACCAGCCTATTTGGAGATTGGGTTGAGTGCCTATTGCTGTAACCTGTCCTTTAACTGCGACCATGGTCCTATCATACTGGACTGGATTTTGATTGATATTGGTGGCTTTTACGACCAGGGGTTCTTGAGGATACTTTGAACAACTGGCAAATCCTGTGATCAGGATAAGTAAGCAAAGAATACTTAAACTCTTTTTCATGATTGCCTCCTTTTGCATCTACTTTTAAAATGCAAATTACAACTTACCGGAAAACCGGTATTCGCTCACATCTAAAATCATTATACCAATTAAGTGCATTTATGCTAAATAATGTACTGCTAATCAATCAGAACTGCAATAGAAAAAATGTATTTATCATGAAGAAATATCACATTTTTCTAAATTGTAACGATTCTTGAATAAACAGGTATAAATTAATGGTCGAAAAATATAAGGTTTGATTTTATGTGACAATTTGTAACAATAGAATAGCAGTTTTTTTTAGCACATCGCTGATAAACGATGACGGAAGGGGTTCGAATATATGGGAAGAAAACTACATTCAATATACATACACCTATGCTCATACCTTGTTATCTTTTCCCTTGCTTCAGGTTTTTTCTCATCCCTTGTTCCCTTCGAAGTATTAGCATCACCAAATGATCTTGTCAAAACTATGGCATTAATGAAATGGTTTCGAGCTTCCTTTGACGAGTACGGGAAAGAGCTAACATCTTCAAGAGTATTTCCCTGGCAGGGAACTGAAAAATCTGTCTGGGGCTCTGAGAAGTATCCTATGACTGATCAATATCAAGGAAAAGAAGTTTTTCCCGTATTTTATACCCGGATGTATTTATCTCCGCTTCCCTCAACATCGACTGCCTATGGAAAAGATCCTCTATACGTGGTGATGGATGATCGAGGAAACCTTTGGTTTGATCCTGATGGTTTTTTTCACTGTCCTCATGCAGATCCACGACGTAATCCCAAAGATCCTTTATTCCAACCAGGGTCCTGTACAGAAAGCAATACTATTGATGGAAGAATACGTTATTCTGTTGACCCTTCCAGCAACAACAACACTCGTGGTCCTTACCCCATTCATCAAATTCGAAGCGGAAAAATAACAAACCTGGATATTAATGGAAGAGTGTTTGATGTTGGTATCCTGGATCGCACTGATTTCAAGGAAAATTCATACGTAAATGATGGCGATGAAGATAAGCTAATGCCCCTCATATCCTTCCATCAAAATGAAAAACATAGTGAAACGATCCTTCAAAATGATCAATACGATCCATTCGAGTGGATCTATCGCACGCAAGATCCAAATGCATTAGAAGTAAATGCTGGAGATTTTAGACTTTCACCAGTTTTCAAAGAGGGATGGGAAAGCTTATACGAACCCAACACTTTTGTGGCTCCAGGAGACAAGGATATAGGTACATCCCTGATAAGTTTTCGAGAGGACGAAAAGCACACCGACCAAGTTCTCAGCGATACTCTCTATTCAATAGCACCAGCTTTTGGCTTCGCTATTTTTCCTGAACATATTTATCGTTCCAGCCAGGATAAAGTCAGCTTTGGGGATTACAGGCTGTCACCTGTCAACGTGGTGCTTGATAAGAGAACAGGTGCATTGCTGAATCTTGGTTTTTCTGATAAAGATGCTTTAGTGATGCAAGAAGTTTTACCAAGCTCCAAAACCTTCACCATAGCAGTTCAAACGAATTATGTAAAAAGTTCTTCTCTCAAAATATCAGTCAAATTGCATTCCTTGCACGATGATATTCCACCTATGGCCACAACTTTATTTTCAGGCACTTGGATAGATTGCGATACCCTTATTTCAGTTAATTTTTTTCATCCAGTACAAGCTCTTTTTGCAGGTACTATAGGGTGTAGCTGGTGGTTGGATGATGGTATAAACAATTTGATGAGTTCATACAAAACCCAAGCCCCAATTGAGAACAACTTGGCTGATGATTACATTGAGAAACAGAGGCTGGAGCAAGTTTTGGGTTTGATGAATCAGAGCCCGGATTTAGACTATTACATGGAGTTAAAAGAGCTTCCTGCCAACATTAAGTTCTTTAGTTTAAACTCATCAGACTGGGGTCCAGGTATGCCCTTTTACAGGGACCTTGATCAAAACTCCCTTGTGAGTCCGGGAGATGAACGATTACAAGCCATGAGTTTTAACTCGGGAGCTTTGGATGTGTCTTATCCAATAGGATCAAGGGTGGTTTTAGGGGATGTAGATGAAGGGAAGATCCTCATCAATCCTGGGCTAAATTTCCGCTACCTTGATTTGCATTCATTGGATAATGATTTATCAAACAACAATCAGTACGACTTGACAGAACCAATTTATTTGAAGAATGCTTCAAATATCTTACCTGGCAAGGTGGAGGGCGGAGACCTTAGAATACTGAATTCGCATATGAATGGAATCATATATCAGGCTGGATCCTTAGTTAGTCCACCTATTTACCAGTATCTTCAATCCAGGGTGTTTGGGATTTCCTCTTACAGCAATGGAGATATACGTTTTTTAGATGTTCGTGTTTCGTGTGGAATTGAGAATGCCACCATTTCAGTGGATCCTCAATTTAAAGTAGAACAAACTGCCACAATCAAAGTTTCATTTCAAGATCTAAGGGTTGGCGAAAGAGTTTTTTTATTGGTAGATGATGTATCTTTTACAAATGTAGCGCTTGCAAAACCTTTATTGATAAAAGAGTTTTTGGGTCCCATGCATGGCGAACACCTTCTAACTCTGACTCCCCGAAAAAGCAGTATAACTGAAGAAGGTTGGCAAGCTCCAATGAGCATACTTCTATTCAGGGACAAGGGAGGCTCAAGAACACGATACCAGGAATTTCGTGATCCTGTGAAGCAATCATGGTTTTTTGAAAATATCTGGGACGAAAGGGCAATGAAGTATATTTCTATCCTTCCCAATGATTTTTTTCCTGATACATTGAGTGTGAATGACGTTTTTGTTCACCCTGAAACGATTGATCTTCATCTCTCAAAAAATTCTCTTCATCCCTTAGATTCGAGAATACCTAATGTATGGGCTTTTGCAAAAGATCAAGACAATCCTATGGATGTCAATGATCCCTCACCTGTGTTGAGTTCATTGCATGGACAAGAGTTATTTGCCAATATCAATGCTCATGGAGCTGGAATAGAATATCTTGCGGTTTGTTTTGCTTATTTTTCCCACAAACCAACCACAAAACAAAGATTCATCATTCAAGTCAACCAAGATAAGAGCTACTATATATGGCTTTGGGAAGACCAAGTACCCAAAGGAGTATTAAATTTTGGAGACATCTTATCTCCCCAACCCATAAAAATTCTTGAAACTCCCCTTCATCGAAATCAAGATTGTGCCAAAGCCTGGTCTTATCAGGAAGACGATCTCCTTCGAATGAATGTTCTTACCAAATGGGATCATCTGGGTATCTTTGATGGCTCCGAGCACAGTATCTTTTATGAAAACCAAGAACTTATCATAAGCAAGGGCTATGTGGAATCCTATGGAATTCCAGTTTTAGCAGAAAACTATGGAAAACTCAATATAAGTGACCCAGGAGGTGATTTTCCCTTACCTCTCAGTCCTCTTTGGGGAAATGACCAGGTTCTTCTAAGAACCTATTTTACTAATGCTATTTTAGACTTTGACGAAGTTATGACCCATCCTCCCTATTTTTTATCTACTCATGAAAACAACATAAACTATTTAGGGTATAAAAAAATCCCAACTTCAAAAATTGATGATATTAACTTTACCAATTTTAGTGCTGTTGACCTTGCCCTTCAATATTCTGACGTTAACTATACTGGAGGAGAAGACCCCCTCTCACCACTCAAAGATCCTATCATTGCTTCTCCTTACAATCCAATTCTAAGAGACTTGGACCGAGATTTTGCAGTATATCCCGGGGGGCAAGCCCATGTGATACGTACTGCTTTTAGGATGGGTTCGGGAGGTCGCTTTCGTCGGGGAGTATCGCTTCCATATAATGCTTATCCAAGCATCACAGCAACTCAAGATCCTTTATCTTTTATCAGAAAGCTTGGACAAGAACATGCACCATTTACGGATTACAGTTTTTTCTTTACTCTTCAAAATAAGTTGGGAGAATATCTGAGTTTTGACTCAAATGCCCCAAACCATCTTCGGGTGCAAAAAATCGAGATAGATGGATCGTTTAAATGTCCTAAAATTATAAAAGCTGAAGTAGGATCCGTGATACCTGAGACTGGCTACCCTGTCTCATACCATGACCAAGGGAGCTATACTATTGATAGGGAAATAGCTTCCTGGTATGAATCAGAGGGGAAAGATTGGTCTTATCGAATTGGTTTTGGAAGAAATGAGATTGTGCTTGATCCTGCAGATGCCAACCCTTTAATGGCACGAACTCGGATGCTTGACTATAAGGGTTTAGCACATGTTTTTGCTTTGCAAGAAATCACTCCAGTGCAGGGAGGGATTCTATGTATAAAAGTCTATACCAGTGATGGTTTTAGTACTGCTTTGCAGATTCCAATCCATGGTTTACGTATCGAAAATGTACCAATTGCTTTAGAGCTCAATACTGATCATGTCCTAAAACCTGTTTTAACTGAAATTGAACCTTTTCAGGACAATGCATTCTGTAACAATGCCTTGGTTTACACTTGGCAAGACAGAGGTATACGTTTGTATAGTGCCATGCTTCTTGATCCAATTGAAATGGGAGCTGGGGATGGTAGATTAAACCGAAACGTAGGAGAATGGCTCGATTTCAATCTGGATGGCAAGATTTCATTCAGTGAGTATGAAACAGAAGTAATTGGAACTTACGATATTGCTACCAATTCTTGGATGGGTGGAGTATATGACGGTAGAACCTTCAATGTGAATATGGGTATATATCCCATCGAATTAACCGAAGCTAACAATGGTCGTATTGTTCAATTTGGATCAGATTTCGGGAGTAGATCAGGAAGAACATATAGTTTTTTCCAGGATCATATTATTTCAGCGGACGAAGAATGCCCAGTTTATGTCACTGCATACAAGTTTTATGATGACAACAATGATCGAGCATTTACACCCCTATACCAAAGAAATTCTCATGAAGTATATTTATCTGGAGAGAGAAAAATCAACTTAAGTCCTACGGAAACGCTGATCGTTGATGTGTATCCTTCTCCTCTCACAGCTGGGTGTATTCCTGAGTTAGTCGATGCAAATACGCCTTTAACCTTTACCGTTAAAGATTCCTCGGGAAGGCCTTTGGATTTTAAATATGGAGTGATGGATCCAGGAGGCAGATCTGAAACTTATGCTGAAGACGTTCATCAACATCTTTTTTCAGACACACCCTCCGAACCTTTACCCCAATATTATTGGACCAGAACTGATTTGCATAACGATGACTTAAATTATGACTGTAATACTCGTATGTATTCAAAGCAAGGAATGAACTTTAGCCCAATACTCTTTGATTTTTCAAAAAGTTATGAAGGAAGATACACTTTTTCCAATTTTTGTGCCAATGATGAAGGAGTTTTTGAGGTTCGGGTGTTTTCTCCAGATAGAACTCAAATGGGGCGAACCTTGGTTTCAGTTGTTGCACCCAAGGTTGAGTATTCTATTTCACCAGTAAATGTGAGAGGGAATATGTTTCAAGGGATGGGACAAATTCAGGATCCTGATTTCATTATGACTGCAGGTGCAAACAAGTTTTACTTATTGACTATGAAAGCGTACAACGCTCAAGGACAACTAATAAAAGGTGTGCAACGCAAGAATCCTTTTCGAAATCAGGACGAAAGAGATACTGTGTTTCATTCAGGAAGAATGACGCCTTATACCACTTTACCTGCAAGCAATGACTTATATCTTCGCTTTAAGGATACCCCAGCTCCATACTTTTTACATCAAAGTTTATGGGAGAACTCAGATAGAATTTTGATTCACCATGCCAACACTTTCGCCTTAGAGCACGTGGGTGGGAAAATTTATAATACAAGCAACATACGTTACGACGATGGTCGTTTTTCCATTTCTCAATTCATTGAACAAAATAATTCACTTCTGTTGAATAAGGGATGGGGGTATGGGTGCATATACAGTTCCCAACACAACAATATCTATTGTTTTTCCGATCTGGACAAAGACCAGAAACTTACTAGTGAAGATGCCTTTAAGATAGATTCTGATGGGATTGTGCGCACTATCCTGTTTGCTGAAGATGTTTGTAATTTTGGAGTATTGGTGGGAGCGAATTTTTTTTCTGACCATCCCTTGTTTTCAGATGTGGTTGGAAAAGCACCAGTTTTTTCTGAGGATCCCTCCAGCATCAGAGGAAGATTTCGCAGAAACTGGAGACCCATTCACGAATTTACTCAAGCAGATGAATTTTTTGCCCTTGACTGGGACGCATTTCCAGAGCGTGATTTAGCCTTATCTCCTCCTCGTTTGAGCATAAGCAATGCTCAAAGTAGCTTGCCATACCGAAGAGATCTATTGCATCCAGGTAACTATGATTTGGTATATGCAGTACCAAATCATATTCGAATCATTGTCAATCCAGCTGATCCCAGAGATTTTCCAATTACAGAGGGCACCGTAAGATTATTTGGAAATACCCATGAATCATACATCCATGGATCACTCGAACGAAAAGATAATCAAACTTCAACCCAAATCAGCTACACACCAACAGGAGTTGGTGAAGCCGTTGCTTATCTGTTGTTTACTTCGAAAAATATATATTATGACAGAGAAAATCCGATTTTTTCAGGTCCTGGTCAATATGCTGTGGACCCTGGCATTGCATTTGACAGCGTGCGTGCTTTGTTTATCAGCTTTCCTGAAAGCGTCTATTTGTTGGCAGGAAAGGAATGTTCCTTGCTGATTCGTGTTCAAGAAGAGGGAACTCAGTTGCCAGCTGAAGGAGTTACTGTTTCGCTTAGTAGTCCACAACGATCAACAAGCATTCTTACAAATGCTTCAGGCGAAGCGCGTTTCACTTTTACTCCTGAAAAAGATGAATTTATACGTATATATGCTTATAAGCAAAACTATTTAGAAGGTGAACGATGGTTAAAAGTCGAGGAATGATTCTCTGGGCTTGTGTTATAGCTTTATTACTACCATTTCCACTGTCTATCACTCACCCTTTAAACTCCTATGCTTCTGAAGGAGATAGCTGGTTTTCTTACAAGGGAAATCATGCTCACACTGGATTTTTTAATCAAACCACGAGCAATAAGCTATCTTTACTCTGGAAGCATACTTTTCGGGGGGATTATGTTTCTCCCATACACGTAGTAGGTAAGCAGTTATACTTCATTGATCGTAGTGGTTTCCTGTGTGCAGTAAATCGTGAGGATGGATCTGAGATATACAGAAAACGAATACATGATAAAAGACAGTTTGTTGGTTCGGATACTTCAGATAAATATATCTCAGTGCTTGTTGGTCCAGTGTATGGTCGTAGAGGAATTGAAGATCCCACCAACCTGATACAGGTATATGATCGCATCAGTGGAGACAAGATTTGGGAGAAAACTATCGATGCAATAATGGTTACACTCCCTATTATTCAAAACGAACAACTAATTTTTGGAACAGGCAAGATTGATCCTACCTATTCAAAAACCACTGGGGGCTCTCTGTTAAGCTTGAATATAATGAATGGAGAAACCATTTGGGAGACCGAATTAGAAGATTATGCTTTTGTTTCAGGATACCCCTTAACTTTGGAGGGCAAGGTAGTCTTGAGCCAGGCTATAGCATACAATCGAAGCAGTCAAAGTCAGTTTGTACCTTTGTTGTATGCATTCAACACTGAAAACGGTAAGCTCTTATGGAGCAAAAAACCAATGGAAGAAGGAAGACTCTTTGGAGTTTCATCCATACGAAATGGACAGGTATTTCTCCTTGAGAATCCTGGGAATATTTCCATTGGTGGTGGAGGTGGAAGAGGTCCTGGGGGAGGAGGCCCCCCCGGACGTGGAGGCCGAAGAATAGAAGCATGGTTGCTAAAACTTGACTTAAATAGTGGAGAGACTCTTGCAAGTATGTCCATCGAAAATGAAAATTTTGGCTTATTTGCCCCTACTTTGGCTCACGATGCTATCTATCTCAGCGCTTTTACAGGAAAAATATATTGTATCGACTATCATCTGGATCGAACCTATTGGGTAAAAGAATATGAGCGCTTTTCCTTTTTCACTGAGTTGGTTGCTTCCAGAAACTATCTTTACACTTCATTATACAGTGGAGATTTGATCTGCATCTCAAAAGAAACAGGTGCCATTGCCTTCAGATATCGAATCGGAAACTATGGAGGTATTCCAGTTCTGGTTGAGGATCAATTAATCGTTTCGAGTGACACCATCTATTGTTTTTCATCTAATGCTCAACCCACATTATTAACAGAACCTACCAGGCTTTTTGTTGGAAAGTTTAGCGAAAAAGAAAAAAAACAGATGGCATTCCGTGTGATTTATACTGGACTTGATTCATTAGAAGGATCGATAACATCATCCGATCCCTGGATTATCATCAAGCCTGACAAAATTACGCAAAACCAGCAAACTTTTTTTGTAAGCATTGATCCAAGTCAAATGGAAGCTGGTTTGTTTGAGTCTGCTATTCAAATCAACACTAATAAAGGTCATAAATCTATACCTATTGAAGGTGAGTTTGCAAAAACTCCTCCGCTCGAATTGAACATTAACTTACCAGAAAGCAGTTTTTATGTAAATCAGAAAGTACTTACCATTACAGGAAAAACACAAGCTCTCATTCCAGTTTGGATAAATGGACTTGAGTTTTACTCTAATCGTGAGGGAGACTTTTCTCATGATATTCTACTCAAAGAGGGGGCAAATTATATTGAAATTGAAGCTATCAGCCACGACCAACGAAAAGCAAAGCTAACAAGATCAGTTGATTTGGATACTATTCCCCCCGAAATAAAGCATTTTCAAGTTAGCTATAATCAAGATGAGTCTGTTTTTTATGTTGAAGGTCTCACTGAAGCAGGAGTAAGTATAAGCTCAGATGGAAGTAGTGCAATAGCTGATGAAAAAGGTTATTTTCTTATCAAGCTTTTTGAAACAAAAGCAGGCGATTCCATACGTCTTATTTTTACTGATTATGCAGGCAACACGAGTGAAAGAGTATTGATTTTGTCCTAGGCGCTAGTTTTCTTTTTGCTTTTTCATATCTTCTTCAAGTTTTTTTCTGAGTTCTTTTAAACGTTCAATTTCATTTTCGATAGTTTTGATTTGTTGGTAAATATCTTTGATATCCTGTGTGTAGGTCACCAAGCCATCCTTAGTATCTTTAATCAGCTTGTCAAATAAATCTTTTTGTTTCCCAATGTTTTTTGCAAAGTCATCCAAGTTAGTCTGCATGTTTTTTAAGAGATCCTCATTTTGTTTTTCGACGACTGGAGAATTGCTTTGATTATGTTTATAATCTTGCAAAGCCTTTAGGGTATAAAGGTTTGATAATATAAGCAAAGCTATCACTACGGAGTTAAGTGCTTTTCTCATAATTTACTCCTATTTTTTTAAATGTAATCCATAAAAAAATTTTACTCAAAATAAAAAAAATGAACAAAATGTAAAAAACTTTGTTTTTATTATATAAATAGTTGACAGTTTTAAACATCACGTTACATTAGTCAACTAGAGGAAGTAATTAATAAATAGGAGTAAAAAATGCCAAAAATACAAGTAAAGGTTACGCCTAAACAAAGGATTTTAAACGAAACTATCGATTTAATCGGAAAAGATTGCAAACTTAAGTTTACAACTCGCGAGTTATCAAAAAAAGCTGATGTCAATTTAGCTTCAATCAATTATTATTACAATTCAAAAGGTGAACTAGTTAAGCAAGCAGAAGAGTTTCTTGCTGAAAAGATTGAAAAAGCCTACGCTGAGCTTGGCAACACCAAAAGAGATGTCAAAGAAAACTTGATGCACTGGGCAGACAGCATGATTGACCTTCTCATCGAATATCCCGGAGTTATGTATGTCTGGTCTTGGAAAGTAATCATCGGAAAACATGCTACAAAAGATTTTCTCGACATATTTTATTCCCCAGAAAATCCTATTACCAAAGTCCTTGGTAAAGCATTACCCAAAGCAAAACCTGAGCTGGTCAATTTTAAAAGCATTCAGTTGGTTTCAGACATCATGAATCCATTCATATTCAACCAAAGTGCTATGGGAAAAAGGTATTTTGACATGAAATCAGACAAATCCCGTAAACAATACCTTGAAATGGCCATCAATTCAGCTCTCAGCGCCTAACTTAAAGGTATATAATCCTCTAAAGCTGAGTGAGATTCCTTGCCCCGTACTCTTACAACAAAAGGAGCATATGTAAGAGTGCGGGGTTTGTGTTTAAGTCCTTATTTTTGCTCTTTCAATGCTTCTTCCTTGTGTTTTATGGCAGTTCAGTAAACTCATTTACCCCAAACAGTGCACATGATTCATATTATCTTCTCTGGACCATAAACCTTAAGCGTCCTTATCTGTATTGTGATGCTAGATTACACTCAACATTATCGGCCTACCCTGTTATCAAAGAAAATGTCCTTTATCTTCCTGCTATCGATGTAGCCTCTATATTTCATTGGAAATCACAGATTCCTCTGGCTGAAAATGGACACATTTTTACCAATCCAGACGAAGATGAAATATGTGTTTTCCCTAACGAGATTTATTTCCTATTCAACAAAGAAAAAATGAACTGGGCAGACAAAAAGAACCAAGAACAACATTTCTTGCCTTTCATTAGCAATCACGTGTTAATGATACCCGCAGTGTTATTTTTAGAGCAACTTGGAGCATTTGATATAAGCATTGACTACAGCATAAACAGATTAGTGTTTCAGACATTAAAACAGCTGCCCCTTCTGAAACAACAAAAAACTACGATAATTAGCACCTATCCATGCTATCAAGGTAGCATTTATAGAAATGGCACTATTCTTGATGAGTGTTCACCATCCACAACCTTACTTGAGATAAAGTGGACCCATAAAGCGTTAGATCGGTTTACCACTTCCCCTGTCATTTATGAAGACTCAGCTTATATTGCTGACAGGTCTGGCAAGATGTGGTGTCTTGAAATAAATACTGGCAAAGTCATTTGGTCAAAAGACTTTAACGATAGGTTGTTTAGCACTCCTTTTGTCACTCAGAATCACATAATATTTGGCTCATGGGATGAGTTTTTATATTGCCTTGATCGTTTTAGTGGTGATATAATATGGAAAACAAAGCTATATGGGATGATCCAATCTTCACCTTTGATATTAAACAACAAGATATTCCTTGGCACCCTACAGGCGAATTTTTTTTGCCTGGAGTTAAGCTCAGGACAAATAGAATGGACATTTGAAGCAGGTGACGAAATAGCATCATCACCTTGCACTGACGGAGAACGAGTGTTTTTTGGTTGCAGAGATCAACAAGTCTATGCTTTGCACTTATTATCAGGACGATTAGATTGGAAAACAAAAACTGAGGGTTGTACCTTTGCCACTCCAAGTCTTATCGATGGAAAACTTTACCAAGGATCCCAGGACGATCACCTGTATTGCATTAATCCCCAAAATGGTTCAATTATATGGAAAAGCAAAACTCAAGGAGGGATTTATTCTACCGCTTCATTGTTTTATGACAGAGTTATCATTGGGTCTCAAGATGGAAACCTATATGCTTTTCACAAAGATTCTGCTAAATGCTTATGGATATTCAAAGATGTTCATGCAATTTATGCAAATCCTTTGATTTCAGGAAAAAAAGTTTACATTGGCAATACTGCTGGAATGTTCTATGTTATAAATGCTGGATCTGGCAAGCTCCTCCGTGCCTTTAACTTGAAGGAGGGAATCAACACTTCTGCAGCCATTGCCTCGGAAACCATATTCATAGCAAGCGGAAGCAGTCTCTTTGCTTTTGCAGATTCGTGATAATAAGGGCTTTGTGACAGAAGAGCCAGGAGTCATTGCCTTGAATTAAGTAGAATTAGTGGGATAATACCCCTTAGTATGAATAGAAAAGTTTTGCATTTTAAAGAATTAGGCTCTACCAATGATTATGCTGTGCGACATATTGATTCCTTAGCTGATCGAGATGTTATATTAGCCGATATACAAACTCAAGGAAAAGGTAAATATGGCAGAGTATGGATTTCAAATAATCCCAACAACATGTACTTAAGTATAGTTCTGAAACAAGATCCTAATCTAGCATCAAAACTACCCAAACTCACTCTTTTTTCTGCTAGCATCGTTGCAGATTTCATTGAGAAAAGCTTCGAACAAACAAACCATCAAGTCCAACTTCGCAAACCAAACGATGTGCTGATAGATCATGCCAAGCTTGCTGGTATTTTAGCCGATGCTTCCTGGATGGGCAATCAACCCCAATATGCCATAATTGGTATAGGTGTCAACTTAAACATGTCTCCACACGAGCTATCCCTTATAGATCAAGCTTCAACCTCTCTTAACTTGGTTTGCGGGAAGCCTATCTGCAAAGTTGAGTTTATTGACAAATTTTTGAATTTCTTTTTTTTCAACTTGGATGCTTTCCTAAAGCTTAAGTCCCCACCAGATCCAGGATCTGATTATTTTCAAAGATACCTTGATTTCCAAGCTCCAAGTCAATATCAAACAAAGCCAGGTGATTAATTATGATTCAAGAGGGTCTTGTCATTATGTTTATTGGCATGCTTGTAGTTTTTCTCTTTCTTATTGTACTTGTTTTACTTATGCAAGGATTGAGTAAGTTTACCCTTTTATTTCCTTCTGTTCCGATTATTCAGAAGGACGCCAATGGAACTACTGAGCATATTGCTGCGATCTACGTTTTAGCGAAGCAGTATGAAAAAAGCCAGCAAATAAAAAACAATGAGGTTGTGAAATGAGCATAAAACGAATTCATGTGATGGATACATCGTTTCGAGATGGTTTTCAGTCTGTATTTGGAGCAAGAGTTCTTACCCCCGACTTTATCCCTGCGCTGGAAGCAGCCGTAGAAGCTGGAATCACTCATTTTGAAGCCGCTGGGGGAGCAAGATTTCAAAGTTTGTATTTTTACTGCAATGAAGATGCATTTGCTTCCATGGACCTGTTTAGAAAAACCGTTGGTCCAGAAATCAATCTTCAATCCCTGGCTCGGGGAATAAATGTGGTAGGTCTTGATTCCCAGCCTGCTGATATTATTGAGCTTCATGCCAAACTCTTCAAAAAACATGGAATGACAACCATTCGAAACTTTGATGCTTTAAATGATCCCAACAACTTAAAATTTTCTGGGGAATGCATAAAAAAATATGGTTTGAAGCACGAAATATCCATTTCTTTGATGGACTTACCTCCAGGGTGTCAGGGAGCTCATGACGTAGCATTTTATAAAAAAGTACTTGAATCCATACTAGCTCAAGAAATTCCTTTCGACAGCATATGTTTCAAGGATGCTTCAGGGACTTCCCACCCAAGAAAAGTATTTGAAACCATAAAAATTGCTCGAGAGATCTTACCAAAAGACACCTTTATACGCTTTCATACCCATGAATCTGCCGGTGTTTCAGTTGCATGTTATATGGCAGCACTTGAGGCTGGAGCTGACGGAATAGATCTTGCTATGGAACCTGTTTCTGGTGGCACCTCTCAACCCGATATTCTAACCATGATCCATGCCCTAAAAAATACCCAATGGGACCTTGGTCTTGATGCTCAAAAGATTCTGCGAGCAGAAGAAGTATTCAAAGATTGCATGAAAGACTATTTTTTCCCACCAGAAGCTCTTGTGGTTTCTCCACTTATCCCTTTTTCACCTATGCCAGGAGGAGCTCTCACTGCCAACACACAAATGATGCGCGATAGTAATATGTTGGACAAATTTCCGCAAGTCATACGTGCCATGGAAGAAGTAGTTAGAAAAGGTGGATTTGGAACTTCAGTAACTCCAGTATCCCAGTTTTATTTTCAGCAAGCCCTAAATAATGTAATGTTTGGACCTTGGAAAAAAATTGCAGAAGGATATGGGAAAATGGTGCTTGGATATTATGGAAAAACTCCCGTGGCTCCTGATCAAGATATTGTTGATATCTCCTCAGAACAGCTAAAACTTCCACCCACCCAAGAATCTCCCATGGAGCGAGACAACAAAAATCCCCAAAAAGGTGTTCCTTCAGCTATTTCCAAACTTAAAGAACACCAAATCAAGGAAACCGAAGAAAATATCTTTATAGCAGCAACCTGCCAGGACAAGGGTATAGCATTTCTTAAAGGTCAAGCAAAACTCCAAATACGAAAAGAAACAAAAAAAGAAACTCAAGCCGACAACGAAATCCCTTCCACTTATTCTGTTTTAATCGATCAAACTCCATATGAAGTGGTACTTGGCAAAGACAAAATCACCGTAAACGGCAAAAGCTATCAAGCAAGTATTCAAGAAAAACAAGCACAAAAACCACTCAATACTCCCTTATCTGAGAGTAAAACCAAGCCAATAGAAGCTCCCATGTCAGGACAACTAGTAAATATTTTTCGAAAAAACGGAGACACGGTAAAGGTAGGAGAGGTTATTCTTGTAATGGAAGCCATGAAAATGGAAATAGAAATCAAATCGCCCTACCAAGGAATTATAAGCGAAATCAACCTCCAGGTTGGTGATTCCATCAGTGGTGGTCAAAAACTATTATGGATCAAAACAGAATGAGATACTATCGAAAATTTGAACACAAGGTGAAGTATCATGAATATAGCTGAAATGGGTTCTGAACTTTTACAATCCACTGGTATCCTAACTATCAGTTGGGGGCAGATCACTATGATTATCGTGGGTTTGTTGCTTATATACCTTGCGATTAAAAAAGGATTCGAGCCCTTATTGCTTATCCCCATAGGTTTTGGTGGAATTTTAGCAAATATCCCTGTGGCTGATATTGCTGGTCCAACTGGTTTTTTAGGCTTGATTTACAAGTTTGGTATTGATAGCGGAATTTTCCCCTTATTAATTTTCATGGGTGTTGGAGCTATGACTGATTTTGGACCCCTTCTGGCCAATCCAAAAACTCTACTTTTAGGCGCAGCGGCTCAATTTGGGATTTTTACTACTCTTCTAGGCTCATTGTTTCTAGCCAAATACTTTGGTTTCGATTTTGGCTTGCGAGAAGCTGCATCCATAGGTATCATTGGAGGTGCAGATGGACCCACAGCTATTTTTCTGGCTTCAAGAATGGCTCCCCATCTTTTAGGTGCAATTGCTGTTGCGGCTTATTCATATATGGCTTTGGTTCCTTTGATTCAGCCTCCTATCATGCGCATAATGACCACTTCTGAAGAGAAAAAAATCCAGATGAAGCAATTACGTCCAGTTTCACAAACCGAAAAAATCTTATTTCCCCTTCTTGTTCTTTTGTTGTGTGTTTTATTTCTCCCAATGGCAACCCCATTAATTGGAGCTCTTACCTTTGGTAACCTTGTCAAAGAAGCTGGAGTGGTCAATCGTTTATCCAAGACTTTGCAGAATGAACTTATAAACATTGTTACTATACTTCTTGGTTTAGCCGTGGGATCCAAGCTTGGAGCAGGATATTTTTTAAAGTGGGAAACGATTGCTATTATAATACTAGGCTTATTTGCTTTTTCAGTCGGAACTGCTGCTGGTGTTTTGTTTGCCAAGATTATGAATATCTTTTCCAAAGATAAAATCCATCCTTTTATTGGTGCAGCTGGAGTTTCTGCTGTGCCCATGGCAGCACGGGTTGCCAACAAGGAAGGGCAAAAATACAATCCCCAAAACTTCTTGCTTATGCATGCCATGGGCCCAAATGTTGCAGGAGTAGTAGGATCTGCGGTAGCAGCAGGAGTCTTGCTGTCTATTATTCCTTAACTAAGCGTACGGGTCTGCCTTCGATGTATCCACGATAGCCTTGAGGTTCAAACTGAAAACGGGGAGCATCGTCTTCAGCCCAATCAAATCCGTATAATTTGGGATCATAGGTTTTTAAGGCTTCCCAAACTTCGCCGATGGCCTCTTCAAAATGATCATCCTGATAAGGGGGACCTTGAAAGATCATCATTTTGCACGCAGGTAGGTGGATCAGATCAAAACCTTCTGGAACCTCGCCGGAATAATTAGCTGGAACTTCAACCCCCTGAGCGTATATACTAGTATTTGGATTCCGAAATTTTTCTGGAAGCCAAAGCCCCATTGGCTCCAAGAGTGCTTCCTTGATACTGCAAAGGATGCCCCAGATGTCACAACCTACTTCTTCGCAATATTCAAAGTAGTGCCTGGCCTCTTTTCCTCGTTTTAACATCAACATCCTATCGGGTCGATCAATAACTTGCACAAAAATACTACCAACTTGTTTGTCTTTGTTCATTTTTTTCTCCTTTTTATTTAAATAGAGGTAATAAGACCTGACATCACTGGGTAAAAAAAGTTTTATAGGTGGAGTGTGTTTTTTGTAATATGCAGGGTTAATCCCAAAAAAATTCGAGAACGACCGTGTAAAACCTTCCGGGGTATCAAATACAAAATCAAAAGCCACATCAATCACTCTTGTTTTTTCATCACGAAGCATCAATGCAGCCTGGCTCAAGCGATAGGCACGAAGGTATTCAAATGGAGTTTTACCGGTAAGCTCCTTGAAAATTCTACCTGTATGCCATGGCGAATAACCCGAAATCTTAGCAAGATCATAAAGTGTGATAGGATCCTTTACATGTTTCACCATAAAATCCTGCATTCGTTGAACTGCATTTACTTGATCCCAACGATCCATGTTTTCACCTCTTGGCAAAAATCATAACAGCATTGTGAGATACCTTTCTTGACTTCAATTGCTTTTTTTTCTTTTTAAAGACTCATGTTATATTATTCTTGAATTAAAGGAGGTAATCAATATGCGCTATTTCATTTCTGTTGATATGGAAGGCATTTCAGGCTTGGTTGACTGGCACGATCCAAAGGAAAAAATAAACCAATTCATGACTCGCGAAGTTTTAGCTGTGATTAATGGCATAAAGAAAAAAGATTCATTGGCTTATATTCTTGTTTGCGATGCCCATGATAATGGGCAAAATTTGAATATTTTAGACTTACCTGAAGATATCCATCTCATCCAGGGACCCACTCGTACATTTTATATGGTACAGGGATATGAAGACAAGTTTGATGCAGCAATTTTTGTTGGATACCATGCACCAGTAGGCACCTGGAAGGGATTAATGGACCATTCTTACTCAAGTTCTGCTTTTTTTGAAGTGCAAATCAATGGAGATCCAGTAGGAGAAGCAGAAATAAATGCAGTACTTCTTTCAGAAGCAGGTATTCCTGTCATCCTGATGAGTGGTGATAACGAGTTTAAAAAGTTCTCTTCTGTTCGTTTCCCTCAAACAAGCTTCGTAGTAACAAAAAACTCTATAGGCAAGTTTTGTGCAGAATTAATCCATCCTGACTTGATTCATCGACAATTGGAAGAGGAAATACAAAAAGCGATAGACCAAATTGGAGGAATGAGTCTTTATGCGCCTACACCACCGCTTCATGTGGAAGTAACCTTGGTCAACACGCTTATGGCAGATATTGCAGCTACGCTTCCGGGGGTAAACCGTCTGGATGGGAGGAAACTATCTTTTACGGCATCGAATGGCAAAGAAATGTACCGCTATATCATGAGTTTGCTATATCTTTGCGTGGCTTCAAAAGTAAAATAACTTCACAAAGCCAATAACCCTTGTGATGGCTCGACGCAGAAAAAAGTAAAAAAACTCCCTACATTCCATTGCTTTCATATATAATAAATAGCAAGATTGCTGTTTTCGTAAAAACTATTAAAGGGGTGTAGTGATAATGCCAAAGAAATGGTTTTTGTTGAGAAATGAAAAACAGCTGGGACCCTATACCTGGAGTCAATTGGTGCATCAATATAGGGATGGCAAACTAAAACGTAATGACCATCTTTTTGATCCTGTCACGGGTGCTTTTATTACTGCGGAGCATGTTCGGGGTTTGATCCCAAAACACACTCATCAAAACAATTCCCATTATTCCAATGGTTTTTTATCTTCTGAAAAAGAAAGAAAATTTTTTATTATTGTGATATCTCTTATGGTATTTTTGGTGATAAGTGCAGTAGTTTTTGTGATTGTATGGAAAAATTGTTATTGCAAACCAGTGCAATTACAAAAAACAAACCTTGAAAAAGCTCTTCCAGGCATCCCTTAGCTTTGATTTGTTTTTCAATCATTGAATCAGCATTTCGATGAGAACATATACATTAAAACTCCTACAAAAACGTAAAGCTATTTATTTTCTTTACAGTTTAATGACTATTATGATGTTGTTTTCCATGCTGACTGGTCGAACCAGTTTTGATGTTTTTGAATTTTTACCTTCCAGTGCATCTTCTATTCAGGGATCCAACATTCTTCGTCAATCAGGAAGGTCTGTTTCCAGTCTCTGGTTGATGATGCCCAGTGAAGATCTTGCTAAGGTTGAAGAAATCAAGACCAGGATTGAAAAGCTACCTGAAATAAAACAAGTACTCTGGATTAGCAATTGGGGTAATGCGTATCAGGCAAGCTTCATGCATCAAAAAGCTCTCTCCACTGCCTATTTTTCTAAAGACCAAACGCTTATGGAAATACAATTTTCCCCAAATGTTTCAAGAGAAGAGCAATACCAATCAATAGAAGTGATTCACAGCATCATTCCCCCTGAAGCAGTTTTGGGAGGAGAAGCTCTCATTTTAGCTGAGTTAAAAAAGTTAATGTCATTCCAACCTCGTTATTACCTTCTGATAGCAATTTTAAGTATATTTTTGATTTTGTTATTCTATTTTCGATCATGGAAAAAACCTATAGTGATATTACTCGGTATGGGGGTTTCTATCATATGGGCTTTGGGATTAGCATCACTTTGGCAGTCTATGTCCACCATTACCCGTGCAGTTACTCCTGCAATTTTATTAGGTATTACCCTCGACTATTCCCTGTTTTTTATACATCGCTTGGAAGAAAGCAAAAACAGCCCCCTCCCCTTTGAGGAAATAATAGTAACTGCTTTACAAAAAACGTTCAAGCCTGTGCTTATTAGTGCTTTAACTACACTCACGGGATTAGCTACATTATTATTAATGAAGTTCGGTATGGGCCCTGATCTGGGTTTAGCTCTTATCAGAGGAGTTCTTATCTCGCTTTTGCTCAATATGACTCTACTTCCTTGTTTGGTCTATTCCACCCAGGATCTTTGGGAAGCTAAAAAGTTACTCCAACAAAAGACGAATCCTAAAAAACTGATTGTCCAGTTCCGTCTCCTTATCAAGATATTATTTCCTGTAGTGCTTATCTTGAGCATATATTTTGCTTTTTTAGGAACTCAGGCTAACTATTACATTTCAAATCGAAAGCAGTTTAAAGAAAATACTACTATCATGAAATCAACTCATGAGATTGAAGCAGTTTTTGGATCCAAAGAAATGGCTTTCATATTGTATCCACCTATTAGCGATAACGAAGAAATTGCCTGGAATAAACAAATATCCAATCTTCCCTCAGTTGAAAAAATACTTTCTTTTAATACTTCAGTCAATCCCGATTTACCTCACTTTTTACTACCGGAAGTAGTCTTGGATCAATTCGTTGTTCCGCCCTATCGACGAGCCGTACTTTTTTTTAAAAACTCGATAGATAATCCTTCAACATCAGAGGACCTAAAAAAGATCATCCATTTAAATGATGCTGTGTTTTCAGAATCTTATATAGCAGGACCACTTGGCTTGGAACATGAAGTGAAAGCGATGCTGAAGCAGGATTTAAATCGAGTTACCTTATGGTCAGCTTTATTGATTGCTTTAATCATTTTAATCAGTTTCAGATCTTTCTGGTTAACTGTTGTTGTGGTTGGTGGGGTCCAGCTTTCAATCTGGAGTAATATTGGTATTAGCCACTTTTCAGGACTTTCACTATATCAGTTGACCCCCATATTCATTAGTGCTATTCAAATGGGAGCAACTATTGATTATGGAGTCTATTTTGTCTCACGTTTTATGGAAGAAAAATCGCAGGGGAAAGACTTTTGGAACACCATGTATTCTACTTGGATTCACTCATTTTCTGCTGTGTTTACCAGCGCTATTATACTTTTTTCAGCTACCATAGGCATTTCATTCATATCAAGTTTATCAACTGCTTCCCAGATAGCTATGCTTTTGGGTAGAGGTGCTTTGCTCAGTTTTACTCTTGTAATGTTCTTTTTACCTTTGTGGCTTTATCCTGTTTTTAAAAAAGCGAAGGAGCCAAAATATGATCAATAAATCATTATGCTGCTTTGTAGTTTTGTGGAGTCTAATTTTTTCTGCCTTGATTATGCCAGTAAATGCAGAAGAAGCTATGACTGAAGAGTATCAAGTAAGATTTATGCTGTCTAAGCCTGACGGTGAGATGATAGAAGACAAACAAGTTTCAACTTCTTCATATCCTTTGTTAGTTCAAAATTCCTCTCCGACTTCTGATGCTCCAGTGATATTAAGTGGAACGTACTGGCTAAATGACGAAGAAAAATCCTGGGATCAAATTGCTGGTCAAGCCGGGACTCTTCGGGTTGAACTCGTATTGGTAAATCAACACCTGGATGAAAGTACACAGGAGAAAGTCCCTTATCTTGTGCAGATTCAAGTTCCCATCGATCTAAGAGTCTGCTCATTACTCGAAGCACCCTTGGCAGATCGCGTAAGTGTAGGATATATTCAAACCTTATCTTTTTCTGGATTACTTCAAAGCACTATGCTTGCCACTTGGACTGCTTATAGTGAGCAATGGCATCAAGAACCCATCAACCTTACCTTGATACCAAAAATGCTGGATATCCCCATCCCTGACTTTGCTTCTCAAATTAGTATTCAACTACAAGGGCTAAACAAAATGGATTCGGGTATCCAACAAATGCTTGAAGGAATGCTAATCATGGAAATGAGTATTCATGAACTCAATTTAGGTTTTAGAGATTATCAAAGTGGATTTCGTCAGTGGAACCTTGGGTTTCAGGAGTTAAACAGCAAACTCCCCGAAATCAGTCAAGCTTTTGATCAATACCTACTCCATATGTCATCCTTTCAAGAAGGAATAAGGCAGATCCAAGTTGCTTTGAATGAGGCTGAAGGAAATTTCAAAAAACTTCAAAAAGACATGGAACAAACTCAACAAGCTCTTCTTCTGTTATCAATGACTGTTAATCAGCTAAACACAGATCATCAGGAATCATTAAACCTGGTGACAGCTATAGTCGATCAGCAGTTATCCATTGATTTGCTTGCCAATGAGCTTATAGTCGCATATCCCCAAGACTCCCCTCCTTGGACTTTGGCAAAACAAGTATTGTCTCAGTCACAATCACAACAAGAACTATTATCGCTCATTCAAGCTCAGACCAACAAACTTACCTTGATCAACAGCTTTATGATTGAGATGCAAAAAAAACTGAAAGAAGAGTATATTCCCCTTTTAACTGAAAGTTATCAAGCTTACCAAGAGCTGATCCTTGGAATCGATCAAATGGATGAAGGAACACATCAAATCATAGAGGGTCTGGAGCAGGGCAAAAAAGGATCATTGGAGGCTTCTAAAGGGTCTCAGGAGCTTTTTGAAGCTCAAAAACCCTTAAGGCAAGCAAGAATAGAAATAGCAGAGGGAATTAGAGCTTTATCCCAAGCTCCAAGGATGCTTATATCTTCTCTTAGACAACTACGTTTTCAAGGAGTTCTGCCAATGAGCAGGGCTAACAAAGAAGCTCTGGATAGGTTTCTAAAGGAAAAAAATGTACTAAATCTAAAAAAAAGTATTGTAGAAAAGCACAAAAACCAGGCTCTTGTGATAAAGATTGATTATTCTATCAGTCAGGATAAGAATGAAAACACTTTTTTTGACCAACCAGCAAGCCAACAAGTCAATACTAAAAATCCCTTTTACCGCATTAAAGAATGGTTTCGCTCCTTATTTTAACTTTTCGTCTTTACTAAACTGCTTTAGTTCTCATAATATTACAAGAGATGATACTATTTGCGTTGGAGGTTAAAACAAGATGAGTGTTTTGGGACAGGATTATGATAAAGTGCTTGAAAAACTTGAACCAAATAGCTTTGACAAAAAACAGGTGCTCCTTTTTACCAAAGAGGCAAAAGTATATAAATGGTACAACAGCGAATATGAATTCCGCTCAGGTATCAGCTGGCTAAAAACTCTGGAATTGTCCGAGAGTGATGAAGTGATATACGGGGTAGGGATAGATAAGCTCCAAGGTTATATGTTGTTTGCTTTTTCCAATGGGAAAGTTGCCAAAATCAATTTAAGTGCCTACGATACAAAAACCGAAAGAAAACAACTATTAAACGCATTCAACACCGAAGCAACATTAATTTTTATTAAGTATGTTTCCCAAGATATCGATATCATGCTTACAGGATCAAGCGGTAAAGCCCTTATTATTAATACTTCCATCATTAACCCACTAGACACCAAATCTTCCCGCGGAGTGCAGATTTTAAAATTGAAACCATCCACTCATGCCGAAAAAGTGTATTTGCTGGAAGAGATTGATATTCAGGATATTTCATACTACAAGCGCGATGCAGCAGCGGTAGGGTATTATTTGAAACCCGAAGATCGGCTAATAAAAAAGGAATTTATTCAAGAGAATATTGGTTAATATAGTGTAATTTTATTAAAGGAGATGAATCATGAGTGATAAAATTAAAGTCGAGATTTATGGTATAAAAGACCAGCTCCCTCCCACGGGTTGTTCTTCCTGTGCAGGATGCAAATCTGCGGGGGATTGCGCTCCACCCAAAACCATGGGTGAAATGTACGATGAGTTAGTATCCTTTATTAATGAGAGTCAAGTTAAAGATAAAGTTGAACTGTGTTTTATTGATATCGAAAATGATACTACCGGATCTCTCGAAGACGTAAAGAAAGCTATGGAAGTTGGTAATCGTATTCCTTTTACTGCTATTGGGGGAGTTCTGAAGTTTCAGGGTGGAGTTTATCCTCAGATGGTAGTTCAGGAAGTATTAAAAGCGTTACAAGCTTAATATCTCTTTTGTTTTGGCATGAAGGATGGGTTGCTTGGATGCCCATCCCGTGCTTTTCTTTGTTTTGTGGAGTCATAAGTTTCTCACATCAGTCCAATCTTGATGAGAGAAAAAAGCAATCTGTTTTACAAACAAAACATATCGCATCCCAAAATGTAAAATAGCCCATATCTTAATACCAAAAAAAGACTGAGAAGAATTAAATCAGAAGCTATAGTCCTTGATAGAATCTCATGGAAAAACAACATAAAACCATATTGTACTAGCCAATACTAATAGAAAAATGACAATTATCAAAATCTTATCTTTTAAAGTAGAACCACCTCGAAAAAGATCAGCCAGTAAAAAGGTGACTGCTATCAGAGCCAGCAACGGTCCAGCTTTAGCACCCATGAATACCTCCACTCAGCATCAATTCTTTGTGCTACCAAAGAAAAGTATTTCTTAAGCTACTAAATATGTCAACGTTTGTAAAATTATTAAAAATAAGTTACAATAGTAAAAAATAGAGAATTGAGGTTCGCTAATGCAAGTGAAAAAAAATGAAATCCGTGCTTTGATACTAAGTTATGCACTGGATGAATTTGAGAAAAATGGCTTTGCAGGTACTCAAATGCGAACGATAGCACTTCAGTCCCAGACCTCAATTGGCAATATTTACCGTTATTTTACAAACAAAGATGATCTTTTTGATGCTGTCGTACAACCAGTATACATTAAAATTTCAGCATTGATTTTTGATTTGTACAAAAACGATCCTACCTCTCATGCCCATATTTCCCTTGTTGCTCATCGTGTTTCGCAAGGAATCATGGAAGTTTATAAAAAACATGGAAGAGAGCTTTTTGTCTTGATTGACAAGAACAAAGGTTCTCGATACGAGAATTTTATGAAAACAGTGATCAAGATGGTCGATGAAAGATTAAAACAAGAAATTTCTTTCAATGATGATCCTTCCCAGGTATTAAGTTTTGTTATTTCTTCTGGTTTTGTAGAAGGTCTATTCATAGTATTAAGAAAATACCAGGATACCGCAGTGGCTCAAAAAATAATCAAACAGATGATTTTGTTCTACTTTGACAATATACAAGAACGTCTTGAATTAGGAGCTTAAGTCAATATGATTTGTCGGGTGGATTTTTTTTGCATCAAAAGCGAACAAATATTCATTTATGATTGGAGCTGAGTTATGCGTAAGCTAAGTTCATGGATTTTAAGGCACCATAAATCTATCCTACTTACATTTATTGTTCTCTCTATCTTGTCAGCATTTGCTATGCCTTTAGTTCGAGTAAATTATGACAATAGCCTCTATCTTCCTCCAAATATGGAAACTAGGAAGTCTTTGAACAAGCTACAAGAAACTTTTGGTGTTCAGGGATCTGCGCAAGTGATGATTTCAAATGTAAGCATTCCCCAAGCATTGGAATGGAAAGAAAAACTTAGTCAAATTAATGGGATTGCCCAAGTAATATGGCTTGATGATGCTGTTGATATTCGGCAAGCTCAGAATTATATTAGCGAAACAGCTTTAAAGTCGTGGTATATCGAGCAGAATGCGCTGTTTCAGCTAAGTTTTACAGAAGATGATTATAGTACTAAAACCGAACAAGCTATCAAGCAATTACAGAAACTCGATCCAGAAAAAGTACATCTCAGAGGTCCTGCCATTGATGCAATATCTACTCGTTCTGTTGCTTCATCAGAGCTCAAGCGAATTATATTATGGATCATTCCAATTCTTCTACTCGTTCTTGTTTTTAGTAGCAAGTCCTGGATCGAACCTTTATTGTTTATGTTGACCATTGGAGCATCAGTGGTGATCAATATGGGAAGCAATCTTTTTCTTCCCAAAATCTCCTATTTAACACAAACTATCGCAGGAATCCTTCAGCTTGCGATTGCCATGGATTACTCAATTTTCCTGATGCATCGCTACCGTGAAGAACGTAGCATTCATCATGATCCTGTTGAATCGATGAAAAATGCTATGGTAGAAACTTTTTCTTCAATTTCTGGAAGCTCCATGACCACCATAGCTTCTTTTGTGGTATTAATGTTTATGCGCTACCGTATTGGGATGGATATGGGATTGGTCTTAGTCAAAGGTATATTGCTTAGTCTAGTGGCTGTAATATTTTTACTTCCTGCATTGATCATCCTTCTGGAACCCTTAATTGATCGTTGTGGACATGCTTCTTTCTTTCCTAGACTGGACAAAATTTTTAATGGTATCCTTAAATTAAAAATTGTAGTTCCGCTTATTTTTCTACTAATTGCTATCCCATCCTACCTGGCTCAAAACTCTAATTTTTTTCTTTATGGTGAAGCTGCTGCATCCAACGATCTGAGCACGGTGACTGGTAGAGATAGCCATACAATTGAATCAGTGTTTGGACGATACAATCCTTTGCTAATCATGGTTCCATCAGGTCAGCTGGGCAAAGAAATCCACTTAGCCAGGGAGTTTCAAGCCATGGAACATGTACTCAGCGTACAAGCTCTGGCTACTCTGGTAGATCCAGCTATTTCACGCAATATGTTGCCTGAAGAGTTAAAAAAGCATTTTGAACAAAAAGGTTTCTCGCTCATGATCCTTTACTTGGATACTCCCTTGGAAGGAGAAGTTGTATATTCACTTATCAATGAGATAAAACAAACAACTCAAAATCATTATGATGACAAGTATTATGTCATTGGCACTTCGTCCAGTATTGCGGATATAAAGCAGGTAGTCGAATATGATTTTCTTGTGATAAATCTTGCATCAATGCTCATTATCGCTCTTATTTTACTACTAGTATTCCGATCCATTGTTATTCCCTTTTTACTGATTTTAGTGATTGAAGTAGCCATATGGATCAACATGGCTATACCCTATTTTACAGGAACTCCCTTGATTTTTATTGGTTTTATGATTGTAAATACTGTTCAATTGGGCGCAACCATTGATTATGCTATTCTTCTGACTAGTCGTTATTCCGAAAACCGCAAGAAAATGGACAGAATATCCTCTATCGAAGAGGCTTTAAAAAGTTCAGGAATATCAATTATTACTTCAGCATTGATTGTCGCTGCAGCAGGAATTTGCCTGGCTCTTGTTTCTGCTATTTCGGGAGTATCTTCCATTGGATTACTTATTGGCAGAGGAGCTTTAATTTCATGCATACTTGTATTACTAGTCCTTCCCCAGTTTTTATACCTTGCTGATCCCTTAATCTTTAAAAAAAAGAAAATTAATAAACAAAAAGAGGTTTGAAATGAAAAAAAAATTACTCAGATTCTTTAGTGTAGCTTTCTTGTGTCTTACCTTTTTAATAACCAGCGCAACAGCTTCTCCTCCAACCCTTGAAAAAGTTCAAAATGATATTGCCAGCCAAAAATCAGAAACTGTTTATGTCTCACTTGATCATAATGGTTATGCAAAAGATATAAGTGTTGTAAATGTATTTCCACAAACTGGCACTCGTGTTGTAGATTATGGTACCTATCAAAAAATATCCAATCTGTCTAATGCTTTGGAGCCTTTAATTCAAGGAGATAAGATAAGTTTCAATCTTAGCACAGAGGGGGATTGGTCCGAGCCTTTTTATTACGAAGGACAGCTTGGCAAGGTTGAACTTCCATGGATCATTACCCTGAACTATTTACTTGATGGGAAAGCGATGAATGCTAATCAAATAGCAGGAAAAACTGGAAAGCTAGATATTATGATCCAAGTCCAACAAAATCCAGATAGTCCTGTGTTTTTCCGTGATAACTACCTGATACAAATTCTCATTCCATTCAATATGAAATCAGTAAGTCATCTTTCAGCTCCAGAAGCTTCCCAAATGATTGCTGGAAGTACCAACTATCTTTCTTACATCGTTCTCCCCCAGGACAGTCAAAGCTTTGTTCTTAGTGCATTTATTCATGACTTTGAAATGGAAGCCATAGAATTCACAGCTATCAAGATTAATCCCCTCAGCATCAAACTGGAGGATCAGGGAATATCGAGTTTAGCACTCCTTGTAAATGGATGGGAAGAAATCTACCAGGCAATGGAAAAAACTAGAAATGCAACAATGGAATCTGAAGATGCCCTGAAACTTTTTAATCAGGAAATATCCGCCATGGCTCTTAATGCCACATTATTGGCTCAAGGTCTTCAGCAGTATGAACAGGTAAGTCTTGATCTGTCCAGAGATATTCCCAGGCTTAGCCAAGGATCACTACAGATAAACCAAGCTTTAGCAGACTTAGCCAAAGGTTCCAAAGAGCTTGGAACCGCTTATCTAGAGATGGAACAAGGTTTGGGAAAGATCCTCGAGCCAAAGGAAAAACTTCGTGAGATCGCGGCCAAGTACTTTTTTAGTCCCAATGAAGAAGTGCAAACCATGGCTTTTGCCATAGCTGCCATGCTCAACGGAACCGAGAAGCTACATGCAGGAATGATGGAAGCCAACACCCATTATGAAACAATGTCTAATGGATTTGTGGAGTTATCCGATGCTTTTAACCCAATGAATCAGGGAATCTCTCAGATGGCAGAAGGTCTTCCGATGATGATGCAAGAAGGGCAAGTGTTATTCCAGGGAAGCATAGCTCTCATGAATGGTATACCAGAACTCAGCCAGGGGTTGGATGTGTTTTATCAGGGGTTCAGACAGCTTCCTTCTGGAATCAGCCAGCTTTATGACGCTCAAGGTCAGATCCTTACTAGCTTGCACGCAGTTGAAAACACAATGAGTGGTATTTTTAATTCAGAAGACAAAGGGAAGTGTATTTCCTTTGTATCTCCGGAAAAAAACAAGGTGGATTCTGTTCAATTCATCATGCGTACTCAAGCAATCAAAGCACCTAAAATTGCGATTGAGGATGTAAAACAATCACGAAAAATGAGCTTTTGGCAAAAGCTTAAAGCTTTATTTATTACTTCGAAGGATTGATACTAAACTTTATTGATCTAAAAATTCCTTCTTGACAAAAGCAGCAATCAATCTATCTTAAATGCGAATGATTTGCATTTGCATGCGGAGGGTATGATGAAAAAAAGTATGGTTTTAGCAAGTATCCTGGCTCTTGTTATGGCTTCTTCCTTTGCCTGTTCCAAAACTGAAGAAAGCAAGCCTCAAAAACCAATTATTGCAGTAAGTATTGTTCCCCAGGAGACCTTTGTTCGGGCAGTTTGTGGAGATATGTGGGATATCGTAGTGATGGTACCCCCCGGATATAGCCCTGAAAGCCACGAGCCACTCCCAAAAGATATCGAAAAATTTCATCAAGCTTCCTTGTTTTTTACCATAGGTGTTCCTATCGAATCAGCCAACTTGTTGGAAGAAGCAAAAAAGGTACCTTCGATGAGTGTCATTCCCCTGCACAAAAAAGTAGCTGAGTTTTATTCAGAAAAGGAATTTTCTCCTGGCGAGCGTGACCCTCATATTTGGTTGTCCCCCAAAAGAGTGATGCTCATGGTTCAACATATTTCTAAAGTCATGATCCAGGAAGATCCTGATAATGCTTCAAAATATCAAGAAAATACACTACGATACATGGAAGAACTTGCACGTCTTGACAAAGAAATCCAAACACTCCTGGACCCATTGGAGAACAAAGCTTTTTTTGTTTTTCATCCTGCATTTGCCTATTTTGCGAGTGACTATTCCATGCAAATGTATTCCCTGGAAGAAGAAGGTAAAGAAGCCAATCCCAACCATATGATCAAGATGATTCAGCTTGCCAAAGAAAAAGGCGTCAAAGTGATTTTCTATCAAGAAGAGCATGCCAGCCAACAAGCTCAGGTCTTTGCCAATGAAATCAACGGCACTGCAGTTTCTTTAGCCCCTCTTTCTCCTGATTATATACCCAACCTAAGATTAATGGCTCAGACGATAGCTAATGCTTCAAAATAGCACTCTTGCACTTGAAATTTCAAATTTATCCGTTTTTTATGACAAGCATTGTGCCCTGGAAGATGTTTCTTTTTCCCTCGAGGATAAAGAGTATCTTGGCATCATTGGTCCAAATGGGGGAGGAAAAACCACCCTTCTTAAAGCCATTTTAGGACTCATCCCAACTAATCATGGACAGATAACTATTTATGGCAAGGAGCTTAATTTTCAAAGAGTTTCCCTTGGCTATGTTCCTCAAAGTTCTTTTGTCGAAAGCTTGTTTCCAATATCTGCTTTGGAGATGGTCCTAATGGGCTTGCTTCCAGCAGGCTTAAAGATCTTCCACCGCTATTCTTCAGAAGATTTACTCCATGCCAGACGCCTCTTGTCTCAAACAGGTATAATTCATCTTCAACATCGGATGATATCTGAACTTTCAGGTGGAGAGTTTCAAAAACTTCTCATTGCTCGAGCATTGGCAACGAATCCTCGCATCCTTCTGCTGGATGAACCAACTGCCAATGTCGATGCAAGCTCTCGCGACCAGATATTTTCACTATTAAAAGACTTGAATAGTTCCATGACCATCATCCTTGTTTCTCACGATCTATCTGCCATTTCTGCTCATGTTCGTTCACTGGCATGTTTGGACCGAAAGCTGGTATATCATGGTTCTTCGGAGTTGACTGGACCAATCGTCCAACAGCTTTATGGATGTCCTGTGGATTTATTGGCACATGGAGTTCCACATCGAGTGTTAAAAACCCATGAGGGGCAAAGTTGATATGAACACTCTTCATTCCTTGCTTCAGTATCAGTTTATCCAATATGCTATCCTCGCAGCCATTTTTGCCAGCACCATCAGCGGAATGATAGGAGTGATTGTGGTCGAAAAGAAAATGGTGATGATGACCGGAGGCTTGGCACATGTTGCCTTTGCTGGGGTGGGTTTGGGGTTTTTTCTAAACCTGCCTCCAATCTATGGAGCCTTTATACTGAGCCTAATTTTTTCCTGGGTAATGATCATGATCAAAAAAACTTCTTCTATTCAACTTGATTTGCTGATGGGTATTTTTTGGTCCAGCGGAATGGCCCTCGGTGTTTTTTTTATTGCTCTGACTCCAGGCTATCCCCCCCATTTGGCATCCTATTTATTTGGTAATATACTCGCCATATCCCGCTCAGACTTGAATTTGATGGTCTTAATCACTGCTTTTATCTTGTTCATCATCGTTTCATGGTTTCCCTATTGGAAAGCTTTCCTCTTTGATTCTGAATTTTCCAGGATCAAGGGTATAAAAACTTCCCTGATGGAATTCATCCTCTTTACTCTGATAGCCATGGCAGTGGTTGCTTTGATAAAGGTCACAGGAATCATTTTATCCCTGGCACTACTCACTATTCCCACAGCTATTTCAGCAAAAGCAAGCCGGAGCTTTGGCGGAAGAATGATTTTATCTGCAGGTATGGGTATGATACTTTGTCTGGGTGGTTTATTTTTGTCATTTCTATGGAATATTCCTTCAGGCGCCACCATCGTCTTGCTATCCTCGGTTGTGTTTATGTTGGTGTATATTCCCAAAAAAGGAACAAGATGATGCCACAAGATAAGTCGCTAAGAGAGTTGTTTTCAAAAAAAGGTATAAAAAATACGCCTCAACGGCACATAGTATATCAACAAATTCTCGCCCAGAATAAGCCCCAATCGGCAGAACAAATACACCAAAAACTCAGCACCAAGTATCCCAACGTAAATTTATCCACGGTTTATCGCATATTGGAATTATTTGTCCAAAAAAATCTTGCTCAAAAGAGTTTTGAAGTCAGTGATCGAAAAATGTATTTCAGACCTATTGGCCAAACGCATCAACACTTTATAATATGCTTAACTTGCTCCAACAAACATCCCATTGCCGCATGCCCTGTCAAAGAATTGGAAAAAACCCTTCAAAAAGAAAGCCACTACGATATCCACGGACACGAACTAATACTCTTTGGCTATTGCCCCACCTGCCAGAAAAAACCCCACAACTGAGTCAGAGGGAATAATTAAAAAATATTGTTGCTATTCTCCAGATAGTAGTTAAAATAGCTACTTAGTGGAGAAAAATATGCAAAACCAGAAGGCAATTTATTTGGATTATCCTCTTTTAGCTGATCGTTACAAGGACTATGCCTATCCAAAATCAAAAATAAGCCAGCTTGTACGTAATGGAAAGCTCATTCGCCTTCGAAGAGGGCTTTACATTGAGGCTGAATCAAAAGATTATTCTTTAAAAACCCTCGCAAATTTAATTTGTTTTCCTTCATATATTTCTTTTGAATATGCCTTGAGCTATTATGGTTTGATTCCAGAGCAGGTAAAATGGCTTACATCAGCCTCTTTTCAAAAGCACAAAAGCAAAATTTATCGTACCCCTCTGGGCAACTTTATTTATCATGATGTTTCTCCTTCAGTATATGCCCATGGAATTTGTCGAATAGCAGAGGACGAAAAGCACCCCTTCCTTATTGCCTCCATGGAAAAAGCTCTACTCGACACCTTGTCCAAAATTCGAGGAGTTCGTTCGATGAAAGCCATGGAGCAGTTGGTAGTAGATGATCTTCGAATAGATGTGGATCTGATAAAAGATATGGACCATGCTTTGCTTGAATTCTTAAGTTCACGCTATCATCAAAGCAATGGTCGACTCTTTTATCAATGGCTAAAGGCCAAGCGATTATGAGTATTTTACTGCGAGAGCTACTATCAAGATATCAAACAAGTTCAAAGGATGATCTAAAGCATGCTGCCTTGGAGATCATTCAGGAAATAGTTCTGCTTGGCCTTTCTAAGAGCGATTTTTTTCATAAAGCAGTTTTTTATGGTGGTTCTGCGCTTCGCATTATTCACCAACTGGATCGCTTTTCGGAAGATTTGGATTTTTCTCTCATGGAAAAAGATGCTAAATTTAATATTAAAAACTATTTTGATCCTATCCAACAGAGTCTTCAAGCCTATGGTTTTCAAATGGATTTGATTATTAAAGATAAAACAAGATTTTCTCCCATTCAGTCAGCTTTTTTAAAAGGTAACACTCAAAAGCATTTAATCAGCATATTTCCCTTAGAGCCCAAGCTATCTTTTTCATCTAATGATTTACTTAAAGTCAAACTGGAGCTTGACACTGACCCACCTTCCGGAGCTTCAACCGAGATAAAATACCTTCTGAACCCGATACCATTTAGTGTGAAGGCTTATTCTCTTCCCTCGATTCTAGCTGGCAAAATTCATGCGATTCTGTGCAGGAAATGGAAGAATAGGGTAAAAGGAAGAGATTTTTTTGATTATTTATGGCTTTTGTCCAGAGGCGTACCTGTTGACCTCAACCATCTTGAGCAACGCTTAAAGCAAAGTGGATATCTAAAAGAAGAACTGCGACTGCATAGAGATGGTTTGCTGGAGCTGTTAAAAAACAGATTTGCTGAACTTGATTTCCATCAGGCCATCAAAGACGTTCAAGCCTTTACAGGAAGAGGATATGATTTTTCCGTTTGGTCTTATGAGCTATTTTGGCAGGTAACACAAGAAAAACTGCACATCATCTAAACAAATACAGCTAAGGTGTGAATCGTTTCCAAAAAACCTCTTGACATACCTAAATCATTTAGGTACATTATATGCATAGATGAATTAGGTAAGGAGGTATTCCTATGAATGACTTATCTCGAGAACTGATGGCTGCTACTACCAAGCCTATACTCCTATCCATTCTTTCCCAAGGTGAAAACTATGGCTATGAAATTATCCGTTTAGTCCATTGTCTGAGCGAAGGTAAACTTGAATGGAGCGACGGCCTGATCTATCCAGTGCTTCATCGCCTCGAAGAACAAAAGTTGATCTCATCGCGCTGGGTACGCCAGGAAAACCAAAAAATGCGCAAGTACTATCGTCTCACCAAAACAGGTCAGGCAGAGCTGTGCAAAGAAAAAGAGCAATGGGCAAAAGCCAATGCATTGATGCAACAGCTACTCAGCGGATTGCCATGTTCCAGTTAGCCCAATCCATCGAAAGCTGGAAAAAGCAGTTTTATTATCGCAAAGGCATCAGCCCCTGGGACATCTATGAGCTCAGCCAGCACCTGGAGGAAGAAATTGCCCTGCATCAAGCAAAAGGTCTCAGTGACGAAATAGCTTTTCAGCTAGCTACAGAACACCTGGGCAAACCAGAACTCATCGAAAACGAATACAGCAAGCTGGATCGAAGTAAGAAAAACGGGATTTCACTAAAGATACTATTCAAGATTTTCAGAGATATCTTCTGTCAATACAGCCTAACTCTTTGGTTTTTCTTTTTTATATTGAGTGCTTTGTTTGTTTTTCAGTGGGGAATTTATGCCCATTTTTTGCTTACTCCAGCAGTTGAGATTCTAAGAATATTGTTGATGATTTCCATGTTCCTAGTAGTGGGGATCTTTTCATTTTGTACTTTAGCGATGGTGCAATTTAAAAAAATTCCTTCCTTAGGATCGATCATAAAACACTTTCAATGGATTGTGCTATTTGTTTTCCTGGACTATGTGATTTTGCTGACTAGTTTATTTTTAAATATATTTTTCATTTTTCCAGGCGTATGGTTTTATAGTAGGTTTTTTCTTACTCCCTGGATTCTTCTGGATGATACACCCAATCTAATGGCATCTTTTAAAATGAGCTTTTGGCTTAGCTCAATTCATCCCTGGCAATTGCTCTTTTTTAGTATGGTACATTTTATATGTTTATTGCTCTGGTATTTTATCGGGCAAAATCCATTGAATTTGCTCTATCAAGCAAGCTACTTTATCTGCAAAACCGTAATTATTGCTTTGATTTATTATTATCTTTCCACCGTGCCATCTTTCGTGAAAAGCTGAAAGGAGTCATCAAAATGAGATCTCTCTTCAATGCTTTTGTTTTATGTGCATCAGTTTGTTTGTGTTTGGTTTTTGCTGGTTCAACTATGGCTATTCTTCCCAAAGCTTCATGCAACGAAAAAAACCACATTGGCAAAAATATATGGAGAACCTTTGTTCCTAGTGGATTGCATACTAATTTCGCAAGAAATTCCGATCAAGGAAGGAACATTCTACAGCCAGCAATCAAATCAAAAGCTAATGGTGATATAGTATTTATTTCAAAAGATCATATTCTTTATCGGTACAACTCCCAGGGAACGAAGTTAGCTGAAAAAAATGTTCCAGTCTTAATTAATCAATTTACCAACTCCATACTGGAATCAATGCTCCTGTTGTTTAAAAAAACGCTTCATGGTGTGGTAAGTATCGATTTTAACTATAAAAAAAACCTCTTTCCGGAAAATGTTGTGCTTCATGAGTTTAATGATAGCGTCACACTCATTGGTTCAAAGCATTGTATCACAGCCTATGACCCAATAAATCGACTACTTTGGAAAAAAAAGGAACCTGGAATGATTGATTCAAAAAATTACCAGTTTGCTTTAATGCTAAGTGTTTTTGAGGATTTTTCCAGATTAAAAGCCATGAATTCTCGCGGACAAGTGAAGTGGAGCATTAAAGAAAAAGGTATATTAGATAGAATTTGGTGCGAAAATGATGAACTATATGCCTATTTTACTCATGACAACAAAGGCAGTTTAGTTCGCATAGATAAAGATTTTAATAAACAGTATCTGTTCTCAGAAAATGACACGCCAGATTCAAAACTTGAAGCTTCATACAATGACTTTGCGTTATTTTTCAGCCTAAATAAAAGAGGGACAAAAATACCAAATTCACTAACTGGGGGTGAAACGGAAATACAAGGAGTTGTAAACTATGATCCTTCTTCTTTTTACCTATTTCCTCAAATTCGTACTATAGCATATCAGGGAGGAGTATTGGTACATGCCAACCAAATAGCATTTGGAAAACTTAACGAAAAAGTACAAACCATCATTAATGCAGATGAAGAGATATATCTAAATACAAAATTCAACTTTTACACAACTCCCACTTTCCCTTTTAAAGCAAATTCATTTCTACAGTTTTTCGAATGGAATAATCAAATAAAGTGGCGTTACTCAGATTTTAATGATCAAGAGGTAATTGAAGATATAAGAGTTTTCCCCCATATTGAAAGAGTTTTGATATTGTCTCAGTTTGTCGATCACAATTCAACTCTTAACACCCGGGTGCAAGCTTTGGATTTAAACGGAAATCAGATATGGCATAAGATTATTGTACATCGGGGCATTAATAGTTTTTCTCTGCTTAGCTATGGACAAGGTTTTATTGTGCATGCTTTTGGCGAGAATCAAGTTATTTTGTTGATAAACAGCGTAGTCGATGATAAACAACAGTATGAACTCATCGGTATTAATAATGAAAATGGAGAAGTTTCATTAACTATGACATTGGATGAAAACTCAGTTATTGTAAATGATTATGGGACTTCTTCGTATATCCTTGTTAATGAGCAGCAAAAACAAATCGTTCTGGTAACTTCGGATAAAAGAAGAGAGTTTTACAATGTTTTTACAGTTTTGCGAAAACCAAGTTTTCCCCTCCCGGGCACTTGATAAATCATGCACTAACCCTGGTCTTTACACAGAGGGAGTCGCAGAAGTTCAGCATAAAATTATGCGTCTTTTCCATGTCCTGGCATCCAAAAAACAGCTAGCTGACAAGTCTTCCCTGCTTTCTCACTAAAAAAACTTATTAATGATCAAAAAGCTCAAGGTAGCTGTGGAAGCGCTAAGTACGGAGCCCCAAACCAAATCAACCAGCGTAACTACCAAGGGCCAGTCTTTCAAGGTGGCCAGATTGGTCAGGTCGTAGGTAGCGTAAGTAATCAGTCCAAACAAAGCTCCTGCCCCTAAAGCATAGGTCCAGCTTCCTTTTTGAAGGGCGGGGAAGACTACAAAAAACAAAATTCCAGCTACAAAGAGCATGTAAAAGATGAATGCTGGAGTCCAAAGAACTTTGGGAGTCATCAGATGTCCAAGTTTTGCACCATAAAAGTTTTTTGCAATCAATCCCAACCAAAGCATATCAATGGCAAAAAAAACCAAAAAAGCACTCACATAAGATTTAATGATCAAAGCCATGAATTCAGCTCCTTTTCTTTTCTATAATCTTTTTAGGAAACCAGGGAATAAAAATGCTGGTACGTTTTTTATAGGCCTTAAAATCCGCTCTATCCTTATATTTTTTCTCCAATAGAGGGACTCCCGAAACAAACAACAAAAGCAAGGTGATAGTAAGGGGACTGATCAGGCTATACCGTCCATCAGCAACAGACAGAGCAATAAAGAATATTCCCCACCACAGGGTAGCTTCTCCAAAATAGTTGGGATGTCGGGTGTATTTCCACAAGCCCAAGGTCATGAGCTTGCCTTTATTAGCAGGATTGCGGATAAATGCAGCCAATTGAGCATCTCCCACCACTTCAAAAAAAAAGCCCACTATCCAGACTGCCAGACCGATCCAAACCCAAGGTTTAAAAGCAGATTGGGTGTAGCGATTTATCAAGATGATGGGTAAAGCAATCACAAACATAAGCACCATCTGTGTCATATATACATTGATAAAAGCTTTCAAGGCAGGATACTTGTCTCCCCAGCGTTTTCTCATGGCAGCATAGCGATAATCTTCCGGCTTTCCCCAGTTGCGACGGGCTACGTGATAAGCCAAGCGGAGCCCCCAAAAAGAAACCAGCAGGACGATGATCCAATTGGTGGAAGCCTGAGTGGGCAAGCGGAAAAAGGTGTACCATGCAACTAAAACAAAACCCGTTCCCCATCCAATATCCACAATGCCATGGTTGTTGAGTTTTGAGCCAAGCACAAAGAGTATAAGAAAAAAAACAAACAACATGATAGCTACTTCAAAAAAAATCATAGCCTACCTACCTTTCCTTTTTCACGAAGCTATAAAGGAGACTGCCAAAGCCCCACGCCCTGCTGAAGTTGCAGTGATGGAAGATATTTCTTCTATAAATGCAGGCTTTTTCCCGATCAGGATTTCGAGCTCCTGAGCCAGTCCCTGGGCTTCTTCGAGGTTTTGGGCATGCACCACAGAGTAGCTTTCTATCTTTTTATTTTTCATGGTTTTTTTGATGACTTGCACAGCTTTTCTTTTACTTTGCTTGAAACTAAAAGCAATGCCCCCCAGCGTGCCTTTGCCCTCAGCATCAAGGCTTACTATAGGCTTCAAATGTAGCACTTTGGCTATTTTGCCCCCTCTAGTACTGAGGCGTCCAGCTTTGATCATGTTGTCGATATTTTTTACATTCACCAAAATTTTAGCATGCGCAATATCCTGCTCTGCTTTTTTTTCGATTTCATCCAGGCTGTTTCCCTCGGTAATATACTGGGCGCATTTCATCACCAGCAGACCCTGAGCCCCAGAATTTAAGCGCGAATCAATGATACGTACTGGAGGCAGTTTATCTTTCATATCACTTGCAAGCTTGGTAAAAACATTATGAGTTCCGCTAAGTTTGCTGGATACAGTAACCACTACGATGGCCTTGTAATAGGTGGATAGAAAGCTGAAAAGGTTTTCAACGCTTTTATAATCAGGCTGTGAGGAGGTGGGAAGCTTGGGGTGCTGGTCTATATAGTCCAACACTTTTTCGTTGCGGATGCTCAGTCGATCCAGATAGTTGATATCATCCAATAAAAGGTTTAAGGGCATCACATGGATTTGCTCCTCGTCAATAAAGGATTGAGGAAGATCTGCGATGGAGTCTGTCACCAGAGCAATATCATATTTCCTTTTTTCTGCCACTTCCATTTGAAGTTTCATATCATCAATTTTCTGGTAGGTGATTTTTCCAAATAGAGCTATAGTATCAAAAAATTTACTGGGCTGATCGGTATGAATATGTAGTCGTGCTTTTTTCTGACCTCCTGCCAGGATAAGAGAATCTCCAAAAGAGGAGCTTTGTTGGCGCAGGCTATCAAAATCGATGGTTTCTCCTTCAAGCATAGCTTCAGTGCAATAACGATGACTTAGTTCCATATGGAGATGCTCAGGGCTGGACAACACAGGATCATCCTCGATCCCCTGGAGTTCTTCAAGAGCTATATCTTCTTTTCCACTTCGAATAAAGTCTAAAAATCCTTTGATAAAAAAAGCAAAAGCTTTGGCTCCAGAATCTACCACTCCATTTTGTTTTAAGATCTTGAGTTGTTGAGTAGTTTGACGAACCGATTTTTCAAGCTCGATATAGGCTTTACCCAACAAATCCACAAATCCTAGTGATTGTTGTTGAAGCTGGTGCAATGCTTCAGCCCACTCTTTAATGACAGTGATGATCGTACCTTCCACTGGGTTGGTAATGGCTCCATAAGCATACGAAACCGCCTTCTTGTTGGCAGCTACGAAGTTTTGCGTACTAAGGCTCATTTCATGCATTGTTTCAAGGCTTAATCCATAGAGATATTGAGCAAAAATGATCCCAGAATTACCCCTTGCTCCTTTTAAAGCGGAATCTGCTATCGAGTCGAGAGTATTCTTCACTGAATCATCGTATTTTGCATCCCGTAAAATTGAATTCATGGTAGAAAATAGGTTAGTTCCTGTGTCTCCGTCTGGCACAGGAAAAACATTGATTTTATTAAGGATGTTTTTGTGGTTCATGACTTCCCTGGCACCCGACAAAAAGCCCGCAAACATACGTTGACTGCTTATCTTGTCCAAACTGTCATCTCCTTATAAAAAAATCTGTAAGCTATCCGATATCAATAGAGTATAGAAAAGAGCGAATAGTTCAACATTTTTTAAGTAGCTTTTGATGTTTGAAGATTGATTTCACCAGCTTTGTACAAACATATCTTTGTAATATAGGGTCCTACTAATTCGTAAATAACCGTGGCTCCAAGGATGATGGTGCGAATCCGAGATCCAAATTCAGGAAAAGCTGCGCTGGCAAGCATAGCCAGACCAATGGCAACTCCTGCCTGTGGTATGAGTGTAAATCCCAGATATTTCTGTATGGTTTTAGGTGCTTGTGTTTTCCATGCTCCAAACCATGCTCCACCCACTTTGCCTATCACGCGCATAATCACGTATGCAAGTCCAATCCAACCCACTTCTTTTAACATGGATAAATGTAGGTTTATTCCTGCGAGTGTAAAAAAAGCTACATAAATGGGAGGAGTGAAATTTTCAATTTTAAACAACATTCGGTCAACGCTGTTGGTGAAGCTTGAGAAAAATGAACCCATTGCCATACATAAGAGTAAAGGGGATAAATGAAAGCTCAGAGCAAAACCAGCACCAAGAAAAACAAATGCTATTGTGATAGAAAGCAATTCACTATCATTTTTTAGTTTTTTGTTGATCCATGCCATTAATAAGCCAAACAAGAATCCAGCAAGAATAGATCCTGTGATTTCCCAAACGGGTTGTAAAATGCTTTGAAACAATGAAAAATTATCAGAAGACGAGACACTTAGCGATTTTGCTATACTTACCGAGAGGCCAAATATAATCACTCCTATGGCATCATCTATCGCAACTACTGGTAGCAGCATATTCACTACAGGTCCTCTTGCTTGATATTGTTTGATTACCATCAAAGTAGCTGCAGGAGCAGTTGCCACCGCGATAGCTGCAATAACAAGGCTAAAAGAAAGACTTTGATGAAATAATAAAAACATACCTGCAAAAACAGCAAACCAAGCTCCCAAGGCCTGAGAAAAGGTGATGATTAGTACTTTTGATCCAATCTTTTTTAAACTCTGAAAATTGATTTCACTTCCAATACTAAAAGCGATAAACCCCAATGCAACTTGAGTTATGCTCCCCATACCATCAGCAATAGTGGCAGGCACCAGACCCAAAAGGGAAGGGCCAATAATTAAACCAGCCACAAGATAGCCTGTTACATCGGGTAGCTTGAAGTAAGAAAGTGCTTTAGCGCAAAACACTCCTGAAAAGATGATGATTGCAATATATAAAATTTCTGACATGTATTCTTTTTCTCCTAGCCTATCAAATTTTCTTTTAGCCGTTGTTTTTAAATGTTTCCAAATCAATCTCCCCTGCTTTGAAAAGACAGGTTTTGGCTAAAAAAGGACCTATCAATTCATAAATAACAGTGGCTCCAAGAATGATGGTCTGGATCTGCTGACCAAAGTCTGGAAAGGCTGCACTGGCAAGCATAGCCAAACCGATTACGACTCCTGCTTGAGTCAGAAGGGTGAAACCAAGATACTTTCGAATAACCTCAGGAGAATTAGTTTTCCATGCTCCAAACCAAGCCCCAGCAACTTTACCAATAATACGAATGACTATGTATCCAATTCCTACTAAACCCACTTCTTTCACGGTTGAGATATGAAGATTGATACCTGCTAGTGTGTAAAAAGCGATATAAATGGGAGGAACAAAATTTTCCAGCTTAAACATCATGCGATCCTTTTGTTGGGCTAAACTAGCAAAAGAGGCTCCCATTGCCATACAAAGCAACAAGGAAGATAAGTGAATTACAATAGCGAGTCCAGCACCAAGAAACACAAAAGCAATCGACAAGACCAATAGCTCTGTATCATTTTTAATTTTTTGGTTTACCCAGGTGAGAAGGACTCCCAACAGAAATCCAACTATGACTGATCCTCCTATTTCCCAAACAGGAGAAATGATACTCATAAAAAGAGAGGTCTGAGCTGTTTGATGAAGAAGAGCTCCCGCAACAGCCATAGCAATACTAAAAAAAACAATACCTATCACATCATCAATAGCTACCACAAAGAGTAGCATATTAACTAAAGGACCTTTAGCTTTATATTGTCGTATGACCAGGAGGGTTGCAGTTGGAGCTGTGCTCATTGCAATAGCTCCTAGCACCAAGCTGAATGGTAGAGATTGTCTGAACAGAAAAAACATTGCGAGAAAAACAGCAAGACCAGCGCTAAAGGCTTGATAAAAACTAACTATAAATGCTTTTGGACCTATTTTTTTTAAAGAAGCAACATTCATTTCGTTGCCAATGGTGAAAGCAATAAAACCTAAAGTCATTTGAGTAATGATTCCCATGTTGACAGCAATGCTCTCTGGAACAAGATTTAAAAAGGACGGACCTATCACAAGACCGGCAAGCAAGTATCCAGTCACTTTTGGCATCTTTATGATTGATACTGCTTTTGCCATCAAGACTCCAGCTATCAACATGATAGCCAGATACAATATTTCAGGCATTAAATCAATCTCCTTAACTCAATTCTCCACCTTTAACGTAGTTGATCGGCATAGTAAAGATAATGCCTGTATTGGGTTTGTTGAGCGCTCCAACAACTGATTCGAAGGCTTTCACCAAAGGAGAAACCTGCTCATCTTCTATCACTGAAAATATGGTTTTGTTTAATGGTTTACCTTCATTAAGCAACATGCGTAAAGTCGAAAAAAAAGGAACACCTACACTATCCGATGAAACCAAAAACCCACCCATGCCCATCGAATCTAATATTGTAGCTCCTTTTATTCCTATGTTTACAAACTCTTTCAAAAGTTCATCCAAACGATCGGTATTGTTTAAAACAATAAAAGCAACTTGCATGGCATCCTCCCCTTAGAAAGCTCCGAACTTGAATATCCATGATAAAAACTTTATATGAGCTTTGCCCAATGTCAATTTACTGAGCTTCATTAATCTTTGTTTTCCCTTGCATTTTAACAGTACCTGCTTAGAATATTACTAAACATGTAAATCCTGCATACAGGAGGTGAATTCATGAAGTTACAGGCTGTGTTTCGTGCAATTGCTGTGGGTCTTTCCTGCCTTATCCTTGCTTTGCTTTTCCTTCCTGCTTCTCTGCTTTCGATACAAGATACCCAATGGAAAAGCTACGAACAGTATCTCTTTAGTTTTCAGGAAAACGAACTCAGTCAATGGGATGCCTCCTTCAAGCTGATTCAAAAAAGCTACTTTCCCCAGGCCACCGACCTGCTTACCTACAGCGCCCAACCGGAAACCTTTTATTGGATCAATGCTCTTCACGAAGGATATATCTATACCTTTGCCACCCAGGAAACCCTTCCCTTTGGTCCCTTTGGAGAGCCTCCCTTCCGCTGGAAAGATCCCATCGATATGACCCTCAGCTCAAGCCAACTCTTTGTGCTGGATCGAGCGCTTCCTTCCATAGAGTGTTTTGATCTCCAGGGAAAACATCTCCGCAGTATCCCCCTTCCCGAAAGTCTACAACCACGCTATCTCAGCTACAGAAATGAAAAACTCTATCTGAGCGATGAACGAAGTCGGAGCGTCCTCATGATGGATCTCCAGGGGCATAAGCTTCATCGTTTTGGACGAAAAGGCTCTTCTCGTGGGATGATGCAAACCGTGGGAAATTTTTGGATAGATACTTCCAGCAATGTCTTTATTCATGACCCTGTGTCCCAAAAACTTACCTGTTTTCCCAGCTTTACCCATATTCCCTGGCATATACCTTTCCATTCCCAAAACTTTGCCATCTCAGGCAATAAAATAGCTCATGGACTCCCAGGTACTCCCTCTTTCCAAGTTCAGGATCTCCCCCAACTTCCCATACCTGAATTCCAAGCTCTGCCTTCCTTGCTTGATTTTGGGTCTATCCCCATTGGTAAAGCCGTTTCCCGAAGCCTTCTCATCCTTACTTCCAAGGCTCAAAGCGATCATGGAACTTTCAGTGCGGAAGTCCCCTATATCCAGTTTTCTGACCATCAAGTGCATCCCCATGCCCATCAGGTCACCGTCACTATTACTCTCCCCGAAAGCTATCTGGATCAAAACTGGTCTCAAGTGATCAAATTCCATCAGGACAAAAAACCTGCCCTATGCATCGCAGTTCAAGCCAAAGGCCTTAAAGCCACTTTTCCAGCTATTTCCGTTGGAGGTTTTGCAGGCAAGACTAGCAAAGACTTCTATCTACCTATCCAAATGGAAGATCTACCAAGATACTATCACTATTCCCTGACTGGGATTCCTGGAAAGCCAGTTCAAGTTCGTCCAGCCCCCGATGCTGATCCTCCTCAGCTTAAAGTCACCTCTGAAGGTTTCCTAAGCCCTGGTTATTTTCTAGCTCAACTCACTCTGATTCCCTATGTTAAAGAGCATCCCAATCCTCAATATTCAGAGCTCATCATCCCCATCCCCATATACATCCGCGCCACCGAAGACTATATTCCCCGTGAAACCTTGATGGAAGGCTTTGATGCCACCTGGCTGATAAAATCACCAATTACCCAAGAAGCTACCTTAAAACTTAAAAAAGCTTTGTATCCTTATGCTTTAACTAATATTTGCTATTACGTAGCATCCAAAGAAGAAGCTGGCTTATGCTGTGAGGATAGTGAAATACGCTTAAAGTGGTATCAATCAGATCAGGGCATACCTACTTATTACTTTAACGGTTCGGATTACTTGAAAGGAATTCGTGGCTCTACATCTAAAGAAGCAGTAGAAGCTACTTTTCGTGCCTATTATTCAGCTTATCTCAAAGACTTTAACGCCTATACCCCTTTTGCTTTTGACTGTTTGGTCAATTGGTCTTCCGCCAGCGAAGGGATGCTTACGATTCAAGTTATCAGCGAACAAGCAAACCTTACTCCTGGTTTAGGGCTCAATGTTGCACTATTGAAAAAACAGATTTTTTACGAAGCATTGAGTAAAGACAAAAATCACTATGATGTTATGCAGAAGTTTCTTACCCCAGTTGAAAATCAATCCTTTGGAATTGAACTGAACTCCGAAAACATCCAAAAACCTTTTTCTATACCTATTACGCTTGCCACCCCAGATTCTTCCCTATACGATCTGATCATCTTTATTCAGGATAAAAAATCAAAAGAAGTCCTACAAAGCCTAAGAGTGGATTTATAGGTTGTATCCACAGTAAGTTTCTGTGGTATGAAAATGCAAATAAAAAAAGGCCAGCTGAAAAGCTGGCCTTTTTGTTAGTCTAATTAAGTGTTAGTCAATTAGCTTGTTGGTAGAAACTACCAAGTGCGGGTGCGAGGAGCTCCGCCACCAAAACCACCACGAGAGGTGTTGGACCTTGCGGGTCTGTCTTCTCTGGGTTTGGCTTCGCTAGCAGTGATGGTGCGACCATCAACGCTCTTACCATGAAGGGCTGCAATAGCTTTCATAGCTTCTTCTTTGTTTGCCATTTCGACAAAACCAAAACCGCGTGAGCGATTGGTCATTCTGTCTTTGATGACATTTGCAGAAGTGATTTCGCCAAATGCGGCGAATTCATTGCGTAAATCTTCATCAGTGGTCTCGAAGGATAAGTTTCCTACATAAATATTCATTTTGTTGCCTCCAACATTTTATTTAATCATCAACCCTATCATGCTGGAGCCAAAAAACTCTACCAACCATGCAGAAATGATAACACTCAATAAAATAGCACATAAAAAAAAAAGTTCAAATAAAATTCAAGTTATTTTCACGAAAAAGTATTTTTTTTTAATTTCACATTTTTATTTCCTATTGGTAGACCAGCATCTTTATTGTAAAATGGCTAAATAAGTATGAAAGGAGCATGATATGCAGTATAGAATCTTAAGCAAGCATATGCCTCCAGTATCTGTTCTTGGATTCGGTTGCATGCGTTTTTATCGTCAGGATGGTAGCTTGGATTTAATGGACAAAGACAAACCTGTAGATGAAAAACTTGCTCATCGTCTTATGGATAGAGCATTGGATCTTGGTGTGAATTATTATGACACTGCATATATCTATCTTGGAGGCATGAGTGAGAGCATTCTTGGAAGAAATTTCCAAGGTGCTAAACGTCAAAAGGCTTTCCTCGCCACCAAGCTTCCTGTATGGAAAGCTACCGAACATAAAGATTACATGGTTTTTCTGGATGAGCAACTAAAACGTCTTCAGACCGATTACATAGATTATTACCTGGTGCATAGCCTCACGGGCGAAAGCTGGCAAAAAGCAATGGAGCTTGATATCTTGTCTTTTCTTGATCAGATCAAGGCATCAGGGAAAGTTCGATCGATAGGTTTTTCTTTTCATGATTTGTATCGTTCATTTGAGCCCATTTTATACGCCTGGGATTGGGATTTTTGCCAGCTTCAGCTAAACTATCTTGACACTGAATATCAAGCTGGTTTAAAGGGAATGTACAAAGCGCATGAAAAAGGGATGGGTATTGTTTCGATGGAACCATTACTCGGAGGTAAGCTTGCCACCAAACTTCCTCAAAAAGCTCTGGATACCTTTAAGCTTGCCAAATCTGACTGGAGTCCCGCTGAATGGGCTCTTCGATGGGTATGGAATTTTCCCGAAATCGCCATACTCTTGAGTGGAATGAATTCGATGGAACAGGTGGAAGAAAACTGCCAAGTAGCTTCAAGTGCTCAAGCATCCTCACTGAGCAATCATGAAATGAGTGTCATCCAGCAAGTCAGAGCTATATTTGACGAACGCATCCAGATTCATTGTGCGGCTTGTGCATATTGCATGCCTTGCCCCTATGGCGTGGCAATCCCCTTGGTGTTTTCATTAATGAATGAAGCACATCGTTTTGATGATCCAAGCTCTCTGATACGTTATTATCAGTCGCTTTCTCCCGAAATAAAAGCAGAGAATTGTGTTTCTTGTGGAGAATGTCTTGAAAAGTGTCCACATCAATTAAACATTCCTGAATTGATGGTTAAAGTAAATGAATACTTCACCCTGAAAAACAAATGATTTTTTTTTGTAATACTTGGAGGAGACAAATGAAGCACATTCTAAAGCATTGGGCTCAAATCGTTCGTGCGCAATACCTTACCCTTCCCATTGTACTCAGCTTGCTTGGCAATGCCTATGCCTATTATCGAGGTTATTTTCAATGGAGCACCGCGATCATAGCCTTAATCGGACTTATGCTGGCTCATATGAGTGTCAATGTGATCAACGATTATTTTGATTACAAAAGCGGAATAGACTTAAAGACAAAAAGGAGCCCCTTTAGTGGTGGCAGTGGATCGATAGTGGAAGGGCTTATACCTCCTCGAACAGCATTGACTGTTGGTCTGGTTTTGCTTGCCCTGTCTGCTGGAATTGGAGTCTATTTCATTATTATCACTCATTGGCAGCTTGTGATTTTGTTGCTGATTTCTGCTTTTTTTATCCTTGCATACTCTCCTTTGATTTTAAAACAGCGTATGGGGGAATGGTCAGCAGGTCTTGGTCTTGGGGCTTTTCCTGTGATAGGTACTATTTTCGTACAAATGAAGTTCTATTCCTGGGAAATGCTTGCTGTTTCAATACCATCAGCAATTTTAGTACATAATTTGCTCCTCCTCAATGAAATACCTGACGAGAACGCAGATAAAACCGCTCATCGAAAGACCTTCCCTATCTTGTATGGTCCCCAGGCTACTATCAAATATTATGTTTATTTATCTCTACTGATGTATATCTTTATATCTGCCGGGGTATCATTGGGAGCTCTTCCTCTCCTCTGTATCTTGAGCTTTTTTGTTGCTCCCCTTGTTTTTTCAATTCAAAAAGTAGCTAATAAAACTGGTGATATGGATTTCTCAAAAATACTACCTATGAATGTTGCTCATATTCATCTCACTCAAATTTTGCTTGCTCTTGCCTTCATCCTGACTCGATGGCTCTCCTAAGAAGGCTTTGATGTCGGCAAACTCCCTTTACACCCCAGAAAATCAAACTCAAGTGGTGCAAGACATTTTTGCCCATATTGCCCCACGCTACGATTTTCTCAACCATCTTCTGAGTTTTGGGCAGGATATTCGCTGGAGAAACCAGGCAGTTCGACGCATGCAATTTTTTCATACTTTTCGATGTCTTGATGTTGCTACAGGAACGGGTGATGTGGCTTTAGCAGTATCTCGTACATATCCTCAGGTTTCTATCACGGGGGTTGATTTTTCTCCTGCAATGATAGCAATAGCCAAAAAAAAAGGCCAAAAATCGAACTATCCAAGACAGGTTTATTTTCAACATGGCGACGCTACCTGTCTTGATTTTCCCGATCATTCCTTTGATGTGGCAATTATCTCTTTTGGCATTCGGAATATTCCCGACAAAAAAACAGCTCTCAAAGAAATGATCAGGGTCTTGGTACCTGGAGGTCAATTGATGATTCTCGAGATGGTCTCGCAACAAGATCGACATTTCCAAAAATGGTATCAAACATATCTTTGTAAGGCTTTGCCACATATTGCCAGCCTGTTTTCACATCACCCCAAGGCATATCGATATCTGGGTCAATCGATTTTGGATTTTCCCAAGCTTTCAGATTTTTGTGCTATGATTGAAGAAAATAGAGTCAGACTGGAGCTTGTTTTGCCCATGACTTTTGGAATCACACGCTTATTTATTGCAAAAAAGTGAATTCCTTTATAATGGGCTTATATGCTATTGGAGGTAGATAAATGAAAAAAGTCCTCGTTTGCTTCATCTCTTTTTTTATATTTATTCCTTTTCTGCTAACTAGTTTCTCTTGTAAGAAAAATACAGCACCAGAGCTTCAACAAGACTTCATGCTGATACCTTCCCAAAAGGCTATGGAAGCTGGGGATTGGGGTTTGAATCAAGTTTTCCTACCTGGAGAGCATGCCTCGGATGATCCAATGAATATTCAGGATTTATTGAACAATGAGAACATTCAAGTTATTCTTCTTCATTTTTGGGCCAGTTGGGACCAACCAGCAGGTGCTTTAATGCCCTCATATGAAGCGCTCTATCAAAAATACCTGGATAAGGGTTTAATAGTGCTTGGTATAACTATTGATGAAAAAAATGATGTCTTGCTTGCTCAGATTCAAGACAGAATGCTCCAATACCAACTTTCCTACCCTATTTTATGGGATCATGATAAGGCTGTGATGAATAGCTTTGGTATCGGCGCCATCCCCGTGACTTACCTTATCGACAAGCAAGGCAAGATTCGCTATGAAAGCTCAGGTTTCACAAGCAAAGAAGTAGATATTCCTCCCTTGGAAGAAGCTATCAAGGTTTTGCTGAAGAAATAAAAAAAGGGGGAGTTTTGCCCCCCCTTTTAACTCTTTTTTTAAATCGCGCTATTTTGCGTTGAGTTTTTTAAGCTCTTCGTAGATATTGAACATAACAACGAGGATTTCGCAATAAACTCTCACCATGATAGGACCCAGAATAATCATGAGTATGCCTGAAAGAAGCCCGATAGCTCCCCCACCAAAAGCTCCAAAAGATCTGATAATAGCAATCAGACCCAAGATGATAACTACAAGGATTCCAAGCCAATAGATGATTTGGATTACCACGGGGGTAATCATCTTTTTTAGAAAAAGCCAATCATTGAAAGAGCCCATTTTTTTTAGTTCACTTGATACTTCATTTTTAAATTCTTCCATCGTCCACTCCTTCTGTAAATAAATAAATTGATCGCTTTGATAGTTATTGTAAAATCATACCAATCAATTGCAAGAAAACGAAAGCCTTTTTTTACTTTAATTGATTGACAATTCCTTGATTTAGCTTATCTATTATATCAAAAAGTATTGTCAAAATGCTGTTAAATTGTACTTGTTGCTAAAAGCGCTAGAATGCTTTTATTGCAAGAGAGGAGAGCGTTGATATGAGCGATCAATGGTATCTTTCAAGGGACAACACTCAATATGGACCTTATACTTGGGAAAAGGTTTATGAAATGTATCATACAGGGCATATTGTAGGTCATGACCAACTTTGGAATCAAACCACCAATACCTGGACCAGAGCCGACCAGATTCCAGAACTAAGAATTCCTCCTCAGCAAGTTCAAAGTTACCATACCCCAAAAAGTAGTTTTCTTGGCAACAAAACTACTTTGATCGTTTCTCTCAGTTTAGTTGCATTGCTTGTTCTCGGGAGTGTGGCTTATGTCTTACAAAACTATTTGCGAAGACCCACTTATTATGCAGGAATCCGACGTGTAACATCAGCAAAATTGCCTGATATTGTTGGAGTTTTTCCGGAAAATGGACCTGTTAGCTCCAAAGTGTATCTTCAATTTGATCAATCAGTTTTAGATCAGGCTGAAAACCTGACAGCCTGGTATGGACAGCAACAAGTGCCTCTAACTGGCATCAGCGAAGATATTGTTCAGGTGGAAGTTCCTGTTGATGCGAGTAGTGGGAGCATACTGATTAAATCGGATAAAGCGTCAAGTAAGAATGTTAATTTTACAGTTGACAGCCTCATCACTACTCCTTTGATTTCTCAGGAGGTTCAGCCCTCCAATCAAATGCAAACCATAAGCTACAAAGATGAGGTCAGTGTTACTTTACCTCCAGGATTTCTTGATAAACCAAGAAAGTTATCCATAAGTAAACTCGAAAACACCCCTGCTAGTCCGATGGAACCTTTTGGCTCTTCTATAGCGTATGATATTAGCTTAGAGGGTATGGAACAGCTACCAGACTATATCAAAGTATCCATGAAATATACTCCAGACGATGTAGATCCTGATCATCCTGTGGTCGATCAACTTACCATGATGCGTTGGGATGAAAAGTTTAAAAACTGGGAAACTCTTCCCTGTCAACTCAACGAAACTCAGCAATCCATCGAGTTTATTACCAACCATTTAACCTGGATAAAAGGATTCTTTGCCTGGCCAACCAAGATAGCTGTCATCAAGACAGTTGCAGGCACGGCCGCTGTAGTGGGAGCCACTGTTGGAGGTTTATACATAGCTGAAAAACTATGTTTTACCAGCTATACCACCCCCCAGGGCAACTTCAAACTATATTACAACAAAAAAGTATGGGATGTGTTTGAGAAGTATTCTACCTGGCAAAAACCTTCCATGGCCTCAGGTTTGGCAAGCTACAACCCCAAACACCCCAACTACATTCAAGATATTGGTGAAGTTATGGAAACTGCCTTTAAAAATTACATTGGCAAGGGATTTAAAAATCCAGTTGATGTTCCTGGTAGAATTTGGGGCACCTGGCATACCCCTATTACAGTCAAGATTAGTGGAGTGTGGTCAACTTTAACCAAAGTAGCTACTGGTGAAGAAGATCCCCAGTATGGGAAACTTTTTGGCGCTATCCATTTTCCTGCAAAGCTATTCATGAATATGTCTTCTAATCCTGATAAAGCCTATACAGCCATTGCACACGAACTTTTTCATCGTTTTCAAGCAGAGTACTATGGACGTAGAAGCTATCTCAATGGCTCTCTTGGTACCGGTGATTATTGGTGGATTGAATCCTCAGCTGAATATGCCAGTTGTATGGAAGCCTGGGGGAATGTTCAGTATGGACATTTCCTTGAAGAAGGTTTTAAGCCCGATTTTCTTGATTATCCTATTACTTCCACTGGCTTAAAAGGACCGCTTTGGACGAGGGATTACGAATATGCCAGCGCTGCCTTTATTCGCTATATGGTGGAGCAAAAAGGTTTAAAGTTCAAGGATATGTTTGAGATGCTTGCCAAAGGTTCTGCTTTGAGCCAATTGGATGCTTATGTTCGATCAGTTAGCCCAGACGATCGCTTGGGTTATTATTATGCTTATTTTGCCAATTGGGCAGTTTTTTCAGATAAAGGTATTTTAAAAAAATCCATTCTGGCTTCTTTCAAGGATGACACTTCCGATAGAAATATTGAAATAGCAGAAAAAAAAGATACTCTCAGTCTTAACGAAAAAGAAGCAGTCAAGCTCGAAATAAATAATGGCAAAGCCTGGGTGGATGTGCTTGTTTTGCGTGAAGATAGCAAATTTACTGGCAACACCTATGTCAACAACTACGTCTTAACTGACGAAGTCACTATTCCAGCAAAAAATATCAAACCTGGTGATGTGTTATACATTTTAGCTAGCAATACCCACACTGATAATGATCAAACCACTATTACAGTGAAGGTGGACAAGCAAGATGGAGAAGAAATCAGCCATACCTTCAATCTTCCTGGGAATCATTCTGCAAAACTATGGGCAATCAAACTTGATAAAAGTGAAGTGGTCCTGACCATCACTCCAAATGATATTCCTGACGGAAAAGCTGAGGAAGAATATACTTTTGAGCTTAAAGCGGAGGGTATCTCCAAAAAGATCACAGAAGTGGATTTTGAATGGGATTTTGGCGATGGAGAAAACGACAGCAAAGATGAGCAAAAAGGAGAAAGCGTCAAGCAAGGAAAAGCTGAAATAGAAATTGCTCATACCTACAAAAAGCCTCCACCCAAATGTACCATCACTGCTGTTGTGAAAGACAGCAAAACAGGTGAAGAACTCGCAAAAACCACAGCCACGATCGCTTTTGGCATCAATGTCACTATCCTGGGTGGAAATGTTGAGTATGAAATGAAAAAAGATGAGAAAGAGTATAAGCATACATTTGAAGCTCAAGCAGATCCACCTGGAGAATATCGCTATGAGTGGAGTTTTGGTGATAGCAAAACCTTCAGCGACAAACAAACCGCAGGACAAAACTCCAAAGCCAGCAATACCTTTAAGGATGGTTTTTATACCACTGAAGTTAAGCTTTTTGATGTAAAAACAGGAGATTTGCTGGCATCAAATCAAGTAATGGTAACTATCATCCAGGATCTGAAAAAGTACGACCTTAAAGAGTGCGATCAGTGGTCGGTGGCACAAAGTGGAGGTTATGGCACAACCCTCAATCTCTGGGATATATCCGCATTACCCGAAGGTGCAAAGCTTGATCTTAGCTTTGATGCTTACAGTATGCCCGATCGTTTTGTGGTTCAATACAAGGGAGTAACCGTTTTTGATAGTGGTTGGCGAGGTGATGGATCCTACGTTCAGAGCAAACCTTCCTTGTATCCTGGTGGAATTGCAGGCCCTGGACCCGGAACAGCAGACAATATGTTCACCAAAGCAGGCGACAATACCATTCGAGTCATAGTATATGGGCCCGAAGGTGGAACTGCATGGAATTATAAAATACGGGCACGTTGTTCCTCTTGATACTCCTGCTTTGATTGTTAAGAATTGTTTATTTTTGCTTATTTGGTGGCATAGGAGGAAATAATGAAAAAAGGTTTATTTCTGGTTTTAAGTTTTTTTGTAATTACTTCCATTTTTGCAAGCCCATCGGTGCTTGCTAAATCGGTTAGTATCCCTTCGGTCAATATCACTGGCACCATCAACAAAGATGCCTCTGTTTTGATAGTAGAAAATCGTACCATCAAATTTGATGGAGACTTTACCTTTGGCTTCTATGAGCTCCCTAAAAGTGATATGGGCAAGGTTACCAATCTCAAAGTTAGCGAGGGAAATAAAGACTACGCTCTTGAAACCGTTGCCAGTAGAATGCCAGGCACCTATGTAATCACCGATTTACCCGACAAAACCAGAGTAGACTTTTTCTTCAACGCGCTTAATGAAAGCAGAACTTTTACTTTTACCTATCTCATAGCTGAAGGTGTTAAAGTTTATCAAGATTATGGTCAATTTTACTGGAAGCTACAGGGAAAGGGTTGGGACTCCCAAGTTGATTCATTTACTGCTACCCTCAATTGGAAAGATTCAATCCCTACCGAAAACTATCATGTTTGGTCTCATGGATCTTTATGGGGAAACTTTACAAAAACTAATGAACGAAGCTCCTATCTTGAAGTTGCTCCCGTTCCCTCCAATACTTTTGTAGAAGTACGAGTAATGTTGCCTTCCTCCTATTTCACTGCCAACAAAATTGAAGGCACTATTTACGACAAAGCACTCAAAGAAGAAACTAAATGGGCAGACCAAGCAAATGCTATTCGCAATAGAACCAAAAACCTGTTGAAAATGGGATACTTCCTTCAAATCTTTTTCATTCTTTTGGCTCTGTTTTTAGCATGGAACTATTTCCGCTTATATTCAAAGTATGGCAAAGAACACCAAATTGCCAATGAATCGATCTATTACCGCGAACCCCCCTCCGACTTAAAGCCTGCCATAGTGGGAATGCTGTACAATTTCCAGAAATATGATGAAAAATACCTGCAAGCCACGATGATTGATCTTATTCGTCGAAAACATCTCCAATATGATGAAATTAAGGGAAATATTCTTACCAGAGATCACCAACTAACCCTTTTAACCAACAAAGAAGACAAACTGGAAGATTTCGAAGATCTACTTCTTAATAAAATTATCTTTGAAGGCAAAACTCAAGTAACCCTCAAAGGACTAAAAAAGAAATTCAACGCTGGCAATACTAGATATTACTACCTATTCAATGATTTTAAGAGTAAAATTCAGAAGCAGGCTAGAAAATTGGGCTATTTTGATGACAAGAGCAATTCGATTTCAACTTCTGTTTTGTGGTGGGGTATATTTCTGATCTTCATTGGAGGTTTGGCTGGATTACTTATTCCAACCATACTGCTTGGGAATCCAACCTGGGGCTTCATGTCGCTGGTTCCTGTAGGCTTTTTCTATGCTTTTGGACACAGTGCTCTCAAACGTCGAACTGAACTTGGTAAGCAGGAATACTCCAAGTGGAAAGCTTTTCGTTTGTTTATGAAGGATTTTTCAAATCTTAAGGAATATGGTCCTAAATCCCTTATTATATGGGAACGTTTTCTAGTATATGCTACCGTTTTTGGAATTGCTTCCATTATTTTAAAAGTCTTGAAAATTGTGGCACCCACTTTGAATGATATGGATAAAGGCACTCTTCTTGCTCCTGCTATGTTTACTGCAGGCACAATGCCTTCTTTTACCAGTCTCAATAGTGCGCTTTCGGGAATCTCTTCCATGGCTGGTTCTATTGCTCGTACTGCATCCTCGTCTTCCAGCTCGGGTTCTGGTGGCGGTGGCGGTTTCTCCAGTGGCGGTGGCGGTGGCGGTGGAGGTTCTGGCGGAGGCTTTGGCTAGCGAAAAAGTTTTGAATACCATCGATCAACAAAGCTTGTTTTATCTTGATCAGGTTCGATACAAGCATATCCTGTCGATACCTGAATTGAGTGTTCCTACTGGTAGAATAACTTGTATTCTTGGACCCAGCGGGAGTGGAAAAACTACTTTTCTTCGCCTGCTAAACAAGATGATATCTCCCGATTCAGGAAATATTTATTACCAATCCGAGGATATAAAACAAATCAAATCGGTATTCCTCAGGCGAAGGGTGTGTCTGCTATCTCAAGAGCCAAGAATCTTTGAAGGAAATGTTAGAGATAACCTTTTGCAAGGTATTCGCTTTCACCAAAAACCCTTCCCCTCAGACGAAGTATTAAAAACAACTCTTCATCAAGTTAAACTGGGCAAAGGATTGGAGGAAGATTGTGTGCGTTTTTCAGGGGGTGAAAAGCAACGTCTTGCTTTAGCTCGTATCCTCTTGTTGAAACCTGAGGTGTTTCTTCTGGATGAACCCTCCTCCTCCCTTGATGATGCCACCGAAGAACTGATCATTGAAAGGGTCACCCAGGAAGCAAGAAACGCTCAAAAATCTCTCATCATGGTTACTCATTCGAGCTTGATTGCCCAAAAGTATGGAGAATATATCATTCACTTTTCAGAAGAGCAAAGTCCTTCCATATCGGGAGCAAAGCATGGATAGTGTTTTAGATCTCAGCTTTTTTCAAGTCTTGCTGGCATATGCCTTTGCCTTGATGGTCTTGGCTATCGTACGCCTTCGAGGAATCAACAGAGAAAAGGAGATTTTAATATCTTCCATAAGAATGAGCCTTCAACTAGTTCTTACAGGGTTTGTTCTGGTGTATATTTTTAAACGACCCAATCCCTGGCTTACCCTTGGTATTATTTTGCTGATGGAGGCTTTTGCAATTCATACTGTTTTGCATAAATATCAAAAAACTATTTCACCCCAACTTAAAAAAGTTATTATTGCATCCTTGTCTATAGGTACTATGAGTTGTTTGTTCTATTTTTTACTTGTGGTGGTTCGTATTTTTCCATGGTACAATCCACAATATTTCATACCCATTGCTGGAATGCTCATTGGCAATTCGATGACGGGCATTTCACTCGGAGTCAAATCTCTTATGGATGCTATGACTATCCAACGTGCTATGGTGGAAGAAGCCCTGGTGTTGGGTGCCAATCCTCAAGCGGCTACAAAAAGCATCATCAATCGCACCTTTGATTCAGCTATTCTCCCTACTTTGAATTCGATGATGGGCATGGGAATCATCTTTTTGCCTGGTATGATGACAGGTCAGATTCTTTCCGGAGTATCTCCTCTAACAGCAATATCTTATCAAATTGCTATCATGTTGGGTATTTTAGGAGCGGTATCGCTATCAGTAATACTTCTCTTACAATGGGGTTACAAGACCTTTTTTAACAGGGATGATCAGCTCAACCCATAGATTACGTTTCCCAAAACCAACTATCCACGAGTTTTCCTTCGGGATCGAATAGAAAGACGGTATCACCATCGTTATTCCATATCGGTTTGTCCGAACCCCAAAAAAACGAATCCACTTCATGGCTACCTTTTCCAGAAAATAAGCTTATTTCTTCTCCTGGAGCAAGGTCTTTTTTGGGAAAAACAAAGCGTTGATGTGACTCATCATGAAGAAAGAAGCCCTGGAGCTGGATGGACCTACTTCCAAGGTTCTTTAATCTCAGCCATTCACCGTTAATGTTTGTTCCATCATCTCCTGGGGCATCGTATTGAACTTTACTGATAGATAGCTTATGAGGGGATTTTTTCCATATTCCCCGTTCCAGCTCCTGAGCTTCCTGCTGAGTGTGTCTAAACTGAGCTCGTTTATTTTTGTTGCTCGAATCCGAAAAACAAAAAGCCAAACCTTCTTCAATTAGCTTGAGATTGACCATAAAGTCTCCAGCATAGACATAAGCCAGGTTTCGATCATATTGATCTTTTTTGATGATATCCAAGTCGATAGACATACCCGTTTCTTGAATAAGTCTAAGATTCAGATCTTTTGCTTCCTGGTAATATGCTTGCCCTTTTTCTGGGGTATTGATGCCTAAATATCGTATTAGACGACCATCCTGCAGTCTTATAGTATCGCCATCTATCACTTCTTTGACAAGAAAGTGGCTGTTGGTGGTATCAAGACTGGGCTGAGTGCTTACATTATCAATCTTGCAAGCATTAAAGAAAAGAAGTGAAAGCAGTAAAATAAGATTCACTCCTATCGTGATTCTGATTCTCTTTTTCATTTTATCCTCCATTTTTCTTTTTTAAGTATAATAAAAACCATGGAGATCAACGAATGAAACAAAACAAAAAAGTAATGGTGTATTTTGCAGGTGTTTGGATTTTTTTACTACTTCTATTTCAGTTTGGCCCAAAGCAAAGTCTGAAACCCTTTCAAACAAACGAACTCGAACTCTTTCAAGGAAATATTTCTCAGGATTTGCTGTTCATAGATATGCCCACCTTGGATCTTAAGCCCTATCAAGTAAATCAATATCCCTTTCTTCCCCCCTTATATCTTGGCTTACCAAGCGATATTCCCTATAATGTTCAGGTTTTTCTTGAAAAGCGAAACCAGTATATTCACCAGTTTGCTAAAAGTTTTCTAAGTCAAGCCAACTATTCTGAAAGCCCCTTTATCTCACCATTTGAAAAAATTCAACAAATTCGAGAAATTTTACCTTGCCAATATAACCAAAGGGAAGCACTAGCAGTATTAAGCGACAATCTAATCCTGTTAGATCAGAGTCTTGAGCTTTTAAGTTATCCCCACGAAATGCAAGGAAGCTATTCCTATAACTATCATGGGCATATCATTAGCACCCAGTTTCCTGACAGATTCTGGAAGCAATATTCAGTGGGTGGTTCGGGAGGCATAAAAGCCTATCTCCAGCAAATCCAACTTAGCCCAAAAATACAGTTTACCCCAGAGCTTTTAATTGGTGATAACACCTCGGAAAATATACCTTTTAAACACATCAAAGCTATCCATATCTATAAAGATCCCCAGTTAGTACCTACTCAATCTTCTTTTTTTGGTAATGCAATCTACACTGGCATTCTTTCTCTCTGGGTGATGGCAATGTGGTATTTGATTCAACTTAGTCAAAAACGATTACAAAGAATGATTCCAAAATAAGTAACAAGCTTGGGAGGAACGATGAAAAAAATTATTATTTCTGCAAGCTGTTTATTGATATTGCTTTGTTTTATTCCTCAATGCAAAGTTTTAGCTCGTTCAATTTCTATTCCTTCAGTGCAGATAGAAGCTACGATCAAAGCTGACGGCACAGTGCTCATAGAAGAACATCGTACGATTCGCTTTGAGGGTTCTTTCACAGAGGGATTTTACGAACTAAAAAAATCAGACTATGTTTTTAGCGATTTCTCTCTTTCAGACGAAGAGGGAGAATACTTAGAAGATCTATCACTAAACAAAAAAAGTCGTACTTTTCATCGATCTGAAAACTCTGACAGTGTGAGGATAGAGTTTTATTACCAGGCTAATGACACCCAAAAAACATTTATTTTTCGATATCAGATACGCCAAGTCATCGATCTCTATGACGATTTTGGAGAGTTCTACTGGAAGCTCCAGGGCGATGGCTGGGATTTTGTGGTTGATCAATTTGATGCTGAGATAAGATGGGAAAGTGCTGTTCCAATAGAAGATTATCGCATATGGGCATATGGACCTCTTTGGGGCGAAGCTTTGCGAGTTGATGATCAGCATGCAAGTGTCAAGGTGACTCACGTTCCACGCAACAGTTTTGTTGAAGTTCGTCTTCTACTGCCTTCATCGTATTTTACAATGAAACAAACCCATACAGGAAGTCTATTGGAGCAAATCTTAGAGCAAGAAATAAAAAATGCTGAAGAAGCAAATCGTAAGAGAGATGAAGCGAAAAAACTCCTTGAAATTCAGGAACAAAGAAACAAAATACGAAGCGAAATTGGCAAACAATTAATTCAAGCTATGAATTTGCTTGCCTTGCTCCTACTTTTGCTCTATGTCTATCTTTATCTAGTTTTTGGAAAAGAACGTTTTGCTGAAAAACAGCACATTTATTACCGAGAGCCTCCATCCGAGTTAAAACCAGCTTTGGCTGGCCTTCTATGCAATATGAATCGATGGGATGACAAGTTTCTTCAAGCAACGATACTCGACTTAATTAGGCGAAAACGCATCAAATTTGAGGTAATCACAAAAGAAAAAAAACAAATGGAAAAAAAACTTACCCTATTGGACAACGATAAAGATAGCCTGGCTGATTACGAATTCATCTTACTGCATCGCATGATTTTTGATCAAAAAAGAACTCTTACTTTTAAAGAGCTAAACAGGCAGTTTAGTGAATCTCACGATCATTTTAAGAAAGTTTTTCAGGAGCTAAAAAATTGTCTGAAAAAGGAGATGAAAAGTATTGGGCACTTCGATAGAAGTAGTGACAATAGATCTCTATTTGCACTTATTTTAGGAGTTATTCTTACACTCCTGGGTCCCATTGTTTTTTCTATCTTATCGGTATTTTTTATGAGGCAGGCAGTGCTTGGTTTCTATGTTTTATGGCCAGTCGGGCTATTGTATTGGCTAGGAAGCAAAGCACTCCAGAGAAGATCGGTGACTGGTACAGAAGAATTCTCCAAATGGCGAGCTTTTCGTTCATTCATGAAAGATTTTTCCAACCTTAAGGCACATGCTCCACAATCATTGATAGTATGGGAGCGATATTTGGTTTATGCCACTGCTTTTGGAATTGCGAAAGTTGTGCTTAAGGCTTTACGTGTATCAGTTCCACATCTGATCGATAAAAGCAAAGGAACTTTTCTTACACCTTCGCTTTTTGCTCAGGATGCAATTCCAAATATGCGCGACTTACAAAATTCCATACGAGGCATATCTACCATATCCAACTCAGTCCAACGAGTTGCAGGATCTTCCTACAGCTCAGGAACAGGCACAGGCGGAGGCTTCTCCAGTGGTGGCGGAGGTGGTGGAGGAGGTTCGGGTGGTGGCTTTAGATAGGCATACCCTCATAGCGAACAATGCTTGCTTCCTGTCCGCTGTACAAAAAACTATTATTCATATGATCGCGTTCATCCAGGGATATACGTCGAAAGATATCTCCCCAGGTGGAAAGATCTGCATACTCTTTAACTAATGGATTGCTCATATTTTGCTGGTCCAAACCAGGATTATCCTTGACAAATTGGGCATAAACATGTTCTGCATGATCTTCAAATTGGGCATTAAAGTCAAATCCCCAGCGGATATTCCAGAAAGCTACCGTTCGAGCAATCATCACATACATCATCACCATCAGCAAGCGGATAAGAGGTGCAAGATACCATGCATCCTTGATTCCGTCTTCTTTCATCTTTTCATTCAAGACTAAAAGATGCCAGTATTCATTGTCCTGAGCGTATCTTGCCCATTCGATAATGTCTTGTGAAGATTTGACTTTGGCAATCTGGGCATATTGCTTGGTGATATGGGCATATTTTCGAATTTCCCACTCACGGTAGGGGATGCAAGCCAAAGTTTCCAACAATTTGGCTTTGGAAAAGCTAGTTTTTTTCCCTGTTACCAGATCCATGCCCCAGAAAAATAGTTTTGCAATAGCGGAATACTTTAATCTCGGGCGATCAAGAGTAGCCTGGCATTCTTTTTTAAGGTCTATCATTAGGTATCCATCCTCTTTTATGTTGAATATACTATTTGAAGCCTAAGAAGACTCAAATAGTTCCCTGATGTTTAAGTTTGTCTGTTTCTCAAGAGTTTATTCTGCGATTAGGCTTTGATGCAATTGATGCGCAACTGCTTTGGCGTTTTCCATTGCTTGGGGTTGCTTTTCCAGATCTTTAGCACCTCCTAAATCTCCAACAACCAGTGATCCTCCATTTTTCATTCCAAAATACTCATAAAACCAGTCATCCATATAAGTTCTCACAGATTCGAAATATTTGAGCTCTGCCCCCTGTGTGAGAATATAAGCATAAGCTTTCTTTTTCAGGTTTTGAGAGCGTTCTTTACTGCATAAAAAGGTGTATAAACGATCAATAAATGTTTTCCCCGTTCCAGTGATATGTCCAATGTAGATTGGACTTCCAAACAATACTGCTTGTGCTCCATCAATAGCTTCCAACACGGGAATCAGATCATCCTGCTGAGAGCAATAATGGGTGTCTGGTTTGGAACAGGCGGAACAGGCCAGGCATCCTTTAAAATGATAGTCATACAAGTCAAAGTGGACAAAATCGTCCCCTTGTTGTTTTAATTCCTCTTCTACTGTTTTGAGCAGGAGAGAAGTACTTCCTGCTTTGTTTGGGCTTGCATTGATGGATACAATTTTCATTTTACTTATGCAACCACGCAAATATCAATAGTTCATTGTTGTTTTCATCCAATAAACGAAGACTGGAAGGGTTGAGCTCATATTTTTTGACTTTATTCAGCAGTTCATGATAGATTTGTTCAGCTCTCATCTCGTCTTCGGATCCTGCCATCATGGTCATAGCAAGTACGCCCATTGAAATACCTGAATTCGGGGATAAGGTGTAAGGTCCATTATATTGGTTGACAGCAGATTTACCGGAAATGGCATCCTTGGTAAAAGTAGCAGTAATCATAAAGTCAGCAGGATGCAAAGAGCTGGCCGACCAGTCGGTCAAACGCCATTCTTTATCAAGCAGATCATTCGGGGGAGCCACTTGCTTTTGGCAAGAAGCACCAAAAAATAATATCACTACAAGTAAACTCAAGCATAATTGCTTCATTTTTCTCTCCTTTTGTCATGTAATGTTACTTTAGCTTATCTATCATTAAATACAAGTTATTTAGACAACGGTTCGTGGTATAATAGAGGAAATCCAAAGGGGACGGTGATTGCATGAAGCATCGTTTGCTTAGCGTTTTATTGGCAGTGCTTCTCTTTATATCAGGATTTCCTGTCTTGCCCCCTCTTTTTGCTAAAGCTCCCAACAAAGAAAACACTTTTCTACCCTTTACCCATAAAACTCTCCTCGATCTAAGGGCAAGCCAAACCAGAAAAATCAACTTCCACTGGTCTGAAAAAGATATCAACTGGATCATTTCTGATAGTGGGCTTGCCCCGCAGATAAAAAATCTTTCCATGCGCTATATTCCTGGACAGCCCGTATTACCCTATCAAAGTTATCATCTGGAGCTTTCTGCCAGCCAGGATTTGGCTTATGTTCGTACCACCTCTTTGCATTCTTTCAAGCTCACCGCTTTAGATTGCCCCCCACAAATCGCAGAAAAGCCTCTGATATTTTTTGATGAATCTCTCCCTCAATCTCAATTGCTCAAGGAAGAAACCTTTTCAGCAGATATGTGCTTCCCCCAAGAAAACTTCGAGCTTCATCTGGTTTCAGAATCTGGACAAAAAAGTGCCATCCTCATGGTTTACCCCCTTTATACCTTTCAAAATCAATGGTATCTCACCCAACAAATCTCAATAGAAGTAGGCTTTACCTCTTCTTCAGAAGGCACTCCAAGCTTCATGAATTCGGCCAAAGAAAACCAAGCAGTTATATTATGCCCTGATGAGCTCAAATCCTCTGCAGAAGAACTACGCAGACTGCAGGAGAGCGATGGATATCAAGCCAAAGTCATCACCCTTTCGGAAGCTCGGAAGTATGATGCTTCTGAACCTCCTGCGATGAGGGGTATCTATGGATTTGAAGACTATTCCAACAACCAAAAAACTCATATCCTGAGGTATGATTTCGATACTGCCCTAAGAATCCGAACTATGCTTCGTTCTTTGTTAAAAGAAGGAAAGGTGGATTATCTAACCATCCTGGGCGATGCCACCTATGTTCCCCCTTCCTATTATGTGGCCATAGAAGATGGCCTTGGACCCTTTGAAATGTGGCTTCCCACCGACTACTTTTATATGGCCCCCAACGCAGAAGGTGATTCATTTAGCTTCGATATCAACATAGGACGCTTGCCGGTTCAAACTCCTGAAAATGCTGTCCGGATGGTGGAGAAGCTTCGAAGGTATCGCAAAGTATTGCACAAAGATTGGTTTAAAAAAGCTACGATCATGGGAGGAGATCCTTTTGATCGAGACTATTTTGGTGAAATGGTCACCAACGATGCGGTCAACAAAGATTACTTTAAGGGCATGCAAATCCAACGCTTGTTCCGCACCGAAGGCTTATACAGCACCAAGCCCGTACTGGACTGCTTTCGAGAGGGCAAACAGGGCTTTCTCTGGGCTCTGGGTCATGGCACTGGAGACGCCCTTGCCCTTGAACCTGGTAGAGTGGATGCCAAAGACCTGATGGATTTGCCTAAAAATGATTATCTACCCGTAGTGGTTAGTGAGTCCTGTGTTAATGGGGCTTTTGATTCGCGTTTGGTGCAAACAGCCTACCGCAGTAGTCACCATTTCAAAGATCCTCTGTCTTTTTCCGAAGCTGTGATGAATTCAGAGGGTGCTGGCATAGCCTATATTGGAGGAGTTCGGATCAACTTTGGAGGGTGGATTAAACAATACCAAAAAGGTGTGTTGAATATTCAATACCTATACTACACCAACGGAATGGTGGCTCATTTTTTTGAAGCTTATGCCAAAGAGCCTTCCACCCTGGGCAATCTGGCTCGAAGTGCCATGCTCCAGTATATGAAGGAAGATTGGATGCTCTATTACACCCATGCCAAGACTTTTTTTGGATTTACCTTCCAGGGAGACCCTACTATCCGCTTGCCCTATATGGCCAATGATGCAAAAAAATCCCAGCCTCCTCCTCAATTGAGCTATCGGACTGACGCAGCTCTTTCCTACGACAATCTCCCGTATTTTTCCCTGGATGATGGAGTGCAGATAGAAGCTCGTAGTACTTCAAGCCGTTTAAACTATATCATTGCTGACTATCTCGACTCCGATACTGCTCTTCGAGATAAAGGAGAGCTAAAAAAACTTGGATCCACCCAGTTCCAACATCAATTAAAGCCTGATAGGAAGAGCTTTATGGCTATTCGAGTCCAGTCAGAGGATTTCAAAGAAAATCGTATCGTGTATTATGCTCGATACAACTACGATCTGGTGGTGCATCGTGAAGATGACCTGACTTTGTTAAATCTTAATGAAAGCAAGGACTATACCTTTCGTGTTTCCAATGAAGGACTCCATCCAGCTCAAAATATCAATGTCAGCGTAAGAAGTCCTCATGAAACGCTCCTTGAGCAAAGCATTAAAGCAATACCTCCTCATTCCAGCCATAGGATGTATTTTTCCTATCATTCAACAGAGGCTGGAGATCATGAAATTCTCATGAGTGCAGAAGCCATGGAACATGAAAGCCAAACCAGCGACAATCAGGCAAGCTATCAGATACGTGTATCAGCAGATCCCATATCCCGTGTGGGAGTCTTGCAGGCTTCTGAAGAAAATTCCAAAGCATACTACGAAGGACGTTTGAAAATCAAAGAGCTTAATGCCCTGTTCAGGGAAAAGCATCTACCGATTGAGATCTTCGTCACCCCTCTGGGGCTTGACGATCTTCACCAAAGTTCGATGGAACGACTGGATATGGAAATGATCCTCCTTTATACTCCCTATTTTTATGAAGAACCCATTCAGGAGCTTTTATTCTATCTGGAGCAGTTTGAACAAAAAGGTGGTTTGGTGCTGGGTATCATGAATCTTGGAAGCAACCAGTATGGCAAGCCTCTTGGCGACCTACAAAGCTATTTTGGCATTCAAGCTAAAGAAAACCTCTATATGTTTTCACAAAAAGATAGCTCAGTGGGTCTATCCATCCTGAATGATGGAGAAGACTTATTTTCAAAAAATCGTTATGCCCTGCAATCTCGTTTTTATCTGTCCTCCGGGCGTTCCTGGAAAGACGCTAAAATGCCTGACACCAAGATCATTGCTCTTTCAGAAGACCAGCAAATTGCTATGACTCGCTATGGCATGCGCTATTTTTACTCGGGCTTTATCTCCGAGCAGGATCTTGAGCTTCAAGACGATGCCATGCTTTTTTTAAGTGATCTTTTAAGCATTCCCCTCAAGGATCGTATGGACTTGATGATTCATTCTGTTGAAGTAGCCCCCTTGATTGCAGATAGCGAAAATGTTCCAGTCATGACCCTTCATTATCAAAATGTAGGCAATCTTTCGGCAAACAAGCTCAAACTTCGTGTGAACGAGCAGGTGGAGTTTGATTTACCTCCTTTAGCCCCCCGATCCAAAGCTTCCTTTGATGTGCCTATTCCTGGAGTCTCTCAGCAAGGAAGTCAGGAAATAACGCTGGAACTTCTCTGCCTGGATCAAATTAAAGATAGAAACCTTCATAATCATCAAAAACACTTTGCCTATAATTTTCACTCTCAACTAGCCCTGGAAAAACCTGAAATTAAGGTGGACGGCTCTCTGAGTTTGAAAACTCATGAAAATAGCATGATTGTTACTGGAAAAATCTCTCCCGGATCCCAGCTTTACCTTAATGGATACCTGACAGCAGTCGAAACAGACGGAACTTTTTCTGCTCTTCTGAAACTCAACAAAGGGCGACAAACCTTTCAATTGCAAGCGAAAAATGGCAAGCTTGAGAGCGATATTATCCAGTTGGAAATCACACGGGAAGAAGAACTCCTCCTCCACTTGGGTATCAACGATCCCATGTCCTATGTTAACTATGAAGCAAAATCATTGGAGGGAAGCACCCCCTTTATTCGAAATTCCATCAGCTATGTGCCTTTACGCTATATCTCAGAAAACTTCGGAGCTGAAATTAGCTTTGAAGCAGAAGCAAGAAAAGTTTTGATCCAGCACAGAGGCTTGAAAATTCATATGGTGATAGGAGAAATGCAAGCCACGATAGAAAGTGCTGAGGGGAGCAAAACGATTCCCTTGCAAGGACCAAGTGTGATTGTTTACAATCGAACCTTTGTTCCAATCCGTTTCATTGCTGAGACTTTCGGAGCTAAAGTCGATTGGGAGCCTAATCTCGAAATGATTACCATCACCTACCTGCCCGATGCTCTCGAAGTCAAAGCTCCCCTCATGGAGCAGAGCATAGATGAAAAACAAAGCAGTCTATTCTCAGCAACTATCCTGGATGCCAGGAGTAATGATCGGCTCATCTATCCCAATGGAATGGATCTTGCAGGGGATGGAAGCCTTATGATCACTAGTCATGAGGGTATCTATCATTGGGATCTTCAATCCGAACCACTGAAAGTCATCGATTTTAGCCAGTGGCAAAGCAGTTTTCCTTACAATTCATCCCTGGCTATGGCAAAAGACTGCCCCTATTCTACTCTTTTTCGAGTATGGAAAGACAAATTGATCTATTCCGATCAGTACACGCTGTATATAGTCAACAAGGAAAATGGTCAGCTGGAACACTCTATCCCCGCATTTGACTCAGCAAGCTACCCCTATCCCCTCAAGCAGTTTACTCAGATACACGACCTGCAGATTGAAGGAGATCGAGCTTACATCCTTAGCTTTCAGGAGGGGCTTAGCATTATCGACCTTGAGCAGGCAAAACTCATTCATCAGATGGATGTCCCCTACTACCCCGTTGCTTTCAGTATATACAAGGAAGTTGTCACTATAGCTGGTTTTTATGGACATATGTTTCGTCTGGATTTGAAAAAAGGCGAACTCAAGCTCTTTGATCCTGATACTTGGTTTTACCCCCAATCGCTTTTTCAAGACAAAGAAAAGCTCTATGTTCAGATGGTGCAATCCAATGCGATCCATGAGCTTTCTCTCAGATCTGATAAGGCCTATTTAGGCAGTGCAAGACAACTTTCGAGTCGCAACAACTACAAGCTTCAACAAGTCTTCTTTTTGCCCCGGGGAAGCTACGGTTTGCTTGTAAACGTAGATACCGAAGAGAGTTTTGTCAGTCGCTTGAGCGCTACTTTTTCCGTTGAAAAAGACCCTCTGATGGATACCCGTAAATGGCTTAAAGACCATCCATCCTTTTTACCCTGTGTGAAACAAAGCTGGATTGTGGGACAAAACCAAGTGCTTGTAAGCCAGCGTTTTCCTGCTGATGAAAGTGTGTTAAAACTTTTTTCCTTCGAAGGAAAGTGGATTCAAGATATTGATGTGCAACTTGCTTCCGATAAGGCAAAGATTTTAGGCATCCAATATCTGGGAGCATCTACGGTAGCAATCCTGATAGAAGAAGGTACCTACACCATTCAGCATATTCAATTCCAGGATCCCTCTCGCCCAAAATATAGCTCCACCCAGCTCAGAGGAGATCCAAAGACCATCCAGCCCAGGTATTTTACCGCCAACGAACGCTTGGCTTGTATTTGGGACGCCCTGAGCGGAAAAGCTATTGCCTACGATCTGTCTTCAGGAAGAATAGTCCAGAACTTCGATCTGTCTTCAGCAAATTCTGCGTTTAAGTACTTTTCCCAAGAGCTTATCCTGCGATACTATGATGAAAATCTTTTTGTTTTGGATCGCATCCGGGCACTAGTCCATGTTTTTGATTCCAAAGGGAAAGTTCTTAGCCAATGGGATCTGGGGATGGCTTTTCAGGGACAACCCCAATATATCAGCGACATGAAAGTGTTGGATCACCATAAAATAGCATTATTGGACAGCCAAAAAGCTCGAATCCTGTTTTTTGATCATGGTGCTGTTTATGACCTTTATGAAAACCTATCTCATCCCCTTAGCATGGACATTCAAGACAGTCTTCTCCTGCTCAACGACCCAGGACAACTCAAAGTCACTCTTAGCAGTTTGGAAGATACTTCAAACAAAACTCCCCGTATGTCGGTTTATCCTTCGAATTTTTCAGGCAAAGCGAGTTATTCACGGGAGTGGTCGGAATGGATGGTGATTCAGCGCTGGCATGACGATACTCCCTTGCAGATCGAACATCCAAAGGACTTGGAATATACAAGCTGGAAAACTAGCAACAACTATCGTGCTATCCAATGGAAACTGAAAGGGAAAGGCCCCATCAAACAAGACATTACTGGAAAAATCATCGTTCGCTCTGAAAACCTTCGCTTGGAGATACCAGTTGATATTAAAGCAGTACCCGTCACGGTAGAAGTCTATTCTCTTTTTTATAAAAAAGCAGCGGACATTTTTCACCCGGGCTTGCCCTGCAAAATGGATCAGGGAGTCTTGTATTTAGAGCTATTTGCCTTGGAGAATATGCTTCCTGTCACCAGCAAAGAGTTGAATGGGGATTTAATGATTACGATGCCAAAAGACACTCTAATCATCAACACACGAGAAGGAAAAGCTACTTTGATGGATCAAAGAGGGTCTCGCCCTTTCCATTTGGGTGCCGAGGTTCAGAAACGTAAAGGAAAATATCTTATTCCTGTGAATACAATTTTCCGACATCTGGGGCTGCAAGTGAATACTTTTCAATGGCCCCTTACTTATGTATATCCAGAAATTGATTGAATAGTATAGTGTTTATGCTTTTGTTAAGTATAATTTAAACACATTGCTGTATCAATTATGGATAGTAGCAAGGAGGAAATCTCATGAAAGCACGATTACAATGGGTTTTAGCACTCCTTATGGCAGGAATGATTTTCCTGTCTCCAAAGGCTCCTGCCAGAGAAAATGTTCCATTCCACCCTCCCTTATCATTCCCTTTCTTTCAGCTTACACTTGATCCCCCCCATACCAACGAAGCTGTTCATTATATTTTCACCTATGAATTGCAAGCTATTCATAAAGCTTGGGATTGGATTGATATTCAATTTCCAGCTGGAACTCGCTTCGACCCTCCGATCCCAGAAAACAGAGAAGAGAGCATCCCACGACTCATAGACATCATGGACTCCTTAAGCTTTGAAAACCATTTGCATACGATAGGATGTCATGCTTTACAAGGGCTTCCAATGATTACAGAAAATGATGATCAAAGTATCAATTTTCGTTTTCTCTTAGATTTTGAAATGGATCCTAAGGAAGAACTCTGGAAAACTCTTACCATCCATATTTCACCTGAAGCTGGCATCGTAACCCCTCCTCAAAGTGGTGCATATTCGTATGCTATTCGATATAAAGCTTTCCCTGAGTTGCAGATTTCAGATCCCATTCCCCTCCTTGGGCTCGAACCAGGCAAAGCCAGACTTGAAGTAGGCTTCCCTTACGCAGGAATGAATTCATCCTACACCCTCGAATACTTTATGGAACAAGGAGTTTTGGACTTCGAGCATCCTTTGAGTTTGCTTTTTCCCTCTAATATGATATTGCCCCAGGCTATTCTCAATACCAATATCGCTATCAATGGCTTCCCACCATCGGAAGCCTATCTGGATGGAGTTGAGCTCAAGCTATATCCAGAACAAGCTATTCATCCTGGAGAGCGAGTTCTTATTCACATTAAAAAAGAGGCCTATTTTTACAATCCACTCGATTCAAGTGCTTTGATCCTTGAAATAAAACAGGGTGCTTCCAAGACCAGCATTTTCACTCAGGCTGTACCTTTGCAAGAAGCTATCTATCCTATGCTGACCTTGGTGGTCGATCCGGCAGACTCAAGTACTGAGGTTGATTTTATGGTCAAGATCGTTTTCGATGAAAAAGACCTTCCCCAACCTGGGGAAAGTTTTGAAATCAACCTGGGTATGGTTGGCAAACAATACCACCATACGGTCGATGAGCAGGACTCCCCAACGCTATTGCTGTTCTATTCAAACAAGAAAGTTGAAAAAGGTTTTTATACCCTTAAGTTCAAATGGAAGAACTATTTCCTTACCCAGCGCTATTCAATCCCTTTCGAAAAGTCCTAAATGACAAACGTCCGCTTTCCCCTGCTTTCTGATCTGATGAACAGCGAAGATCTTCATTCAAATCATAGGAAATCGGTCAAACCACCTCCCGAAGACGTGATTTTTGTGATACTTTCTGCTATTTTTATTATTGGTATGGTCTTTTTTATTAGTTGTTAATAATGGATGTAACATTATTTTCATGGATGTTGATAGGAGAAAGGTATGGATTCAATCAGAATCGAAAGCATAAAAAATGAATTGAGCACACTTGACACCAAGGAGCTTTTCGATATTTGGAAAAATAATGATCGAAGAAGATGGTCTTCGGAAGCTTTTGAAGCTATATCTTCTATATTGACAGAGCGAGGTGTCGATCTGAATCTTTTCGAAATTCCTGATCAACTTGATGAAGCAAGCAATGTTTTTGCTTACGCTGGTTTTTGGAAACGTTTTGCGGCTAGTTTTGTGGATTCATTTGTCCTGGGTTTTATCCAGTTTCTTGTTTTCTTTTTTTTGTTTCTAGCCTTCCATACCAAGATTGATTTTAGCGTAAAACAAATCCCCTTACATTTAAACTTACTAATCCAATTCATCGGCTTGATAGTGACTTGGCTTTATTTTGCTGGTATGGAGAGCTCGGATCGACAAGCTACATATGGAAAAAGCCTCCTAAGGATCAAAGTGACCGATCTTGAAGGAAACCGAATAAGCTTTATGAAAGCGACTACCCGTTTTATCGCTAAATTTATTTCCCAAATCACTTTATCAGTTGGCTACTTGATGGCTGGCTTTACCCGTAAAAAACAAGCCTTGCATGATATGATAGCCCAGTGTCTGGTGATAGAGGACTAGACATGAAAACTTTTATTGGGTGGACTAGATCAAAAGCAAAGCCTATTCTGTTTGTGTTATTGTTTTTGCTGGCTTCGATAATGATTTTTCTTGCTTACGACTATTTACAAAACCAGTTAAGAGAAAGTGCTAGATTGAAGATTATCAACACCGAAAATGAATTTGACCAAAATATCTCAAAAAAAATACAAAAAGTTGAGATAGTGTCTTATCAGGAAGATATTCCAATAGAACCCTTTTCATTGTTACCTCCCCTGACTCCATCTGGGTCTCTTTCAGACACTCTAAAAATAAACCAACATGTATATCGAAGGAAAATTGATCTTGAAACAAGTTTTTTGGAGAAAGATCTATTTCAGCATCCTGTTTTACTCGACTTAAACACCTTGCAGTGGATCCGTGAATCCAAACTGCCGATCGATTATGAAAACATTTATTTTACTGACGAGGACGGCTCAAGCATACTACCCCATTTTGTAGCATATGGGTATGGCGAAAAAACTACTCGAGTATGGATCAGTATTCCCCATCTGAAGGCAAAACATAACAAAAAAATCTACCTCTATTACAGCATTAAAGCTTTTCATGCCTATATGGATCCAAAACCTGCATTTCCAACAATAAATAGTCTGGTAGGTTGGTATGTCATAGACGATGCCTTGAGCAAAGACATATACGACCTTTCAGGTAACAACAATCATGGAGACCTGTCCCGATTGGATTTTTATATGTATTGGCATATGGGGGAATTTAAAAATGAACCCACTTACTATACTTTTTTTAACGATTGGAAACGATTGTATAATTTTGAGAAAGACAGTGATTCTGAAAGGCGTTACGGAGATAGTCTTTATTTCTCTATCCCCACCGAAAAACATCCTTCTTTAGCAAAATGTGGAGCTATGGAGTTCTGGATAAAGCCCTATCATATCATGCAGGATTATACTCAACAAATAGTCGTTAACGATAAGGAAAATTTCTCGATAGGGCTCCTTCATAACGGAGGAATATACTTACAAGCAGGAAGTCCAAACAACAAAATACATTGGGATGCAAATATCAAGCAAGGCTATTGGTACCATATCATAATCAATTGGGATTTTGATACAAAGAACACCCAGCTCTTTGTTTATGGCAAAGAAATTCCAAAATCCAAACCTAACTCAAACTTTCAATGGAAATCATTGCCAGAACTTGGTAAATTGCATTTTGGGGGCTATTATGCCAAAAACAAACTTCTTGGATATTCAGGCTATTTGGAAGCGATACGTATTTACGATAAAACTCTCACTCAAAGCGAAGTGAAACTCGCTCATCAGTTTAATCATCGAAAGTATTACCTGCCAAAAACTAACATTGGGGAAGAAGAAACAGCAAAAAGCAATGAATCCATCGATAAATCTATCAATTTTAATCAAATTCCAAAGCTACCAACCAATCCAGGCATACGTATCAATACCCTCTATGCGACACCCTTATCGTACCATGGAGACAATAGCGAAATTCATACAAGCCCTAGCAGAACAACGGGAGATCTTGTTAATAGAATATGGAACTATGAATGGCATCAACCCATCTTTGGCATTAGTTCTCATTTTTATTCTCATATTGGAACTGAAGTATCCATAGATAATCATTACTTATTGCAATATGTGGGTCTTCGAGTAAATGACCCCGACTTAATAAAAGACCTAAAGATATCTTTTTCATGGTATGCAGATTATAACGACTTAAGGAACCATAAGGAGCACAATTCCTGGAAAATTGGATGGTTGAACTGGCTTATGCCTATAGCTTCAGCATGTGCTCCACTTTATTCTTATATAGATTTAGGAGAATCTCATCTGGAATTAGTCAGCATCAATAACCAAATTTGCTGGTACAAGCTCAAAGAACCTTTTTTAGTCGGAAAATCTGCAAGTATCATGCAGATGGAATTTTTAACCGTCAACCAACCTGGAGTGATTGAAATTCAACTCAAAGAAATGGTTTTTTTAGACAACAATCAACAATGGCAAAAAGCTACTTTGTTTATAGAAAAACCAAAAACACTTGAGGTGTTGAACGACCACCTAAACACTATGTATATTGCAAGTCTTGATGAAACTGAAAAAGGATCTATTGAGCTTCAAATTACTGAAAAAAACGATCTTACTCTATGCTTCAAAAATATAGGGCAAAGCTACATATTATTGGATGAGGACTCCTATTTTTATATTACACAAAACCTACTTGACAGCATTCATATTAAAGATCAGCAGGGTAAACTGTTATGCAAGTTTTCCTTATTAGATCTTTGGACAAAAAATACTGAAAGTATGAAAATTCCTCCCAACTACTGTCTTCGCTTTCCGCTCTTAGAACAAAACGAAATAGCTCCCAATCAAACATATGAAGTATATTTGTTGCGTACTGATAACCCGCTAACTCCCCCTAAACCAGATAAAATCCTATCCTGGATTATAAATAATAATCCATATGAATACTTTTCTGCTTCTTCCAAGAGCTATCTTTGGAAAAAGCTCCAAACCAATGATCAACTTGAACTCAGTTTTAGGGATTAATTTTGCTTACCCATGATGAAGAAAAAGTATAACTCTTTGGTTTATCTGGCAGCTTTACTGTTATTTGTTGCAATCCTTTTCCTTTATCCACGTCTTGGTATAACTCCCATGACTGTGCGTTCTGAAGCCCTTTCAATTCCAATCGAAACGTCAGAAATAGAAATACCACTCCAGGAAAAGTTTGGGCAAAACTTGATAGTCGGCATTCCTTCCACTGTTTTAGATGATGAAAGCAGAGAAATCCTGGAACAACTAAAACCTGCTGGAATTGTGCTTTATCAGCGCAATTTTACCTCGCAAGAACAACTTAAAAAACTGATCAGCGACTTACAGGATCTGGCTCAACAATCCACTAAATCGCATTATTTTATCATGCTGGACGAAGAGCCTGAAGGCGCTAACCGTCTGGGACTGCTAAAAAATATCTTTACCCTGGGGAATCCCCAGTGGGCCACTATCGAAAAAGATATAAAAACGCTCAAGCACCTTGGTATAAATGTGCTTCTGGCTCCTTTGGCAGATTTCCCCTTTGTCCCCAATGCCTTCATTTCGAGGCGTATTCCTTTTCAGGATCCTGAAGATCTGAAAGCTTTCAATCAAACCTTTATTCGTCTTCTTCAAGAAAACGGAATTCACGCCACTTTAAAGCATTTTCCTGGCCTGGGTTTGTTTACTGATGATCCTCATTATACCTATATTCGTACCGATTCTCCCCCAGAGCTTCTATTGCGTTCCATGGATTTGTTTCAAGATGGGATAGATCATGGAGCTCATTTTATCATGAGTTGTCATGCCCAGTATGATAGTTTCGATGACAGCAATCCTTCTACTTTTTCACACCAAATCATTACTACCATGCTCCAACAAGAGCTCGATTTTCAAGGCATCATCGTGAGTGATGATTTGTCCGATATGCCTTTGGCTATTGAAAATCTGGACCTGACTGATGCAGGAATACGTGCAATCATGGCAGGTCATCATCTGATAATGTTTTCCCACCATCTGCCCGATACTCGCTCCATCGTTGAAAACATACTCCAGGCAGCCTCTCAGGATCAACTGCTACTCGAACGCATCGATGAGAATTTCCACAAAATAAGCTCGTTCAAAAGTTATTTGGAGGCTGTGAATTAAGACAAGGGAAGATCTTTAAGCCTAAAAAAAGACCAGGGAAAGTGGTCAATTAAGATAGTGTGATGTTGGTCGTATGATTCCAAACTTACAAAACATCCATACAGATTAGTAAAATCTTGGATGGGAATAGTAAATTGTAGCTGGTCTTCGCGAAGATAGACTTCTTTTTTCTGAAATTTCCATTTTTTTCGGTGTTCTACTATTTCGCCATTTGCCAATTGCTCGTAGAATACTACTTGTAAGCCATAGCTTAAGTTGCCAGGAAGACCCTTGGGAAAGGTTTCAACCTGAAGTATCAAATGATCAGGCTCAGATTCAAGCCTGAGGGAGACAAAATCACCCCCACGAATCAGATCTTTGATAAAGTAATCATTAGAGGGATCCATCATAAGGTGAGTGTCCCACTCATGAATGTTAAACAATTCAGTATCTCGAACAAAAGCATACATATACCCTCCAATCATTTTAATCTGACTGGTGTATTGATCCATAGCATTCTTTTTTATATCAATCGAAACTTCATTTAGTGGCGAGTGATACCATTTCACGTCCATACCCAGCATCGACTCAGGAGGAAGCAAAACTTCCTTGGGATGAAAACCCCAGGGTCTGGGCCATCTGAGTTTTCCATGGTGAACCAAGTAGTAGTGGATTTTAATTTCTTTTGCCCAGGGGATGTTTTGAATCTTGAATTTTTCCACTTCAGCGATAACAAAATTGGTACTAGCTCGATGATCTGGATGAAAATCATAATAAGAAGGAGTTACAATGAGGGTGGGTTGAAATTCCTCCAATATATAAGATAGATCCTTGGAAATAGCTTGACCATGGTAGGGAGCGGAAAGCGTAAAACTATTGTTGTAAGGGGAGTAATCTGATTTTGTATGAATAGAATAAAAAGGTTTTTCCCAGTTTTCAAACCACAAATGCTTAAGCCCCCCATCTGGATACCCCAAAAAGGTAATATGTTTCCGTAAAAGACCGATGGTTTCCAAGGCGCGTATCGATTCTTCTTGACGACGGTATCCTATCTTAAGACCGTGGTCCTGAGATCTGAATTTGGCGATAATCGTCTCGTCCAGAATATCTCCAAAACCATCTCCATTGCTAACAAGTACTACACGAACCTCATCATTATTTTGTATGGCTTTTTGAATAATTCCAGCGGAGCCAATCGTTTCATCATCCGGATGCGGAGCTATGATGAGCAAACGTTCTTGCTGGGAGCTTGATAAAGGGTCAAGCGATTCCAAGGTTACTTTGGAAAGATATCGTTCCAGCCTGCTTCTAAATGGACCCATTGAGCTTTCAGATAATAGCAGTATGCTTAGCAATAGCAAAACACTCAAGAGTGATAAATACTTAAATCGACAATTCAAGTAGTTACGCTTTTTCATAATTGCCCCATCCTATCCTGCATGCTAGCCATTCGGTCTTAATATTGGCAAATTATATTCAGATGGAAGCACGATGCAAAATGTTTTTCACTCTTTGAAACAGCCTTTCTTTAGCTTACACCAGGAATTGTTATCCACAAGGATTTTACTAAACAACCATAATCTTTTACACTATCCCCATAGGTTTGCATATGATATTGCTATTTCTCTCTATTACTGGCTTTGGATGGTAGATATTATGAAACTAGAATTACAAAATGATGATAATCGCAGAAAAGATATATCCATCCATTTCCTTAAAAATTTTATAACAGGATACCAAACTGAATATCACTTCTTGAAAGAATGGTTAGATATGATGCCAGTATTTGTTGCTATAAGGCAAATGGAGTTATATCTTATTTTTGAAGAGCGCTTTGGTCATATAACTGACTTAAATTCACAACTCTATCTCCAGACTGCACAGTTTAAAAAGAACCTTCTGGAAAAGAAACAAGTTGTTCCTTTTGGAGTTTTTACTCGAAAATATTATTCATTGCTAGTATGACTATTCCAGTTTACACCAGGAATTGTTATCCACAAGGATTTTACTAAACTATTAAACAGTATAAGGTAATCCTAAGACAAGGAGAAAGATATATGAAAACACTGATTGTGTATCGAAGCAAATATGGTTGCACCAAGCAATATGCCGAGTGGGCAAAAGAAGAACTCGGTTCCGCTGACTTGCTTGATATCCGTTCAGTCAAAGCAACCCAACTTTCATCCTATGATCGAATAATCATACTAAGCTGCGTATATATTGGTCGGATGAGTGCTACAGGCTTTATTACCCGAAACTGGCCAATGCTAAGTCAAAAAAAGGTCTTTCTTATTGCAGTTGGGATGGAGCTAGACACCAAAGATTCCAAGCCCTCCTTTCAGCTTCTTCCCGAGGAAATACGCCAGGGAATTAGTGCCTACATCAAACTTCCAGGAAGAATGGACTTGGATAAAATGGGCTTTTTTGACCGCTTTATCATTAAAAAAATGGGTGGAAAAACGGAAGACAAAACAGACCGAGATATGCTGAAGGCATTTCTGAAGTCTTGAGGCATAGGTAATCTCAAGGAAGATTAAGATCAGGTCTAGCTGTTTTCAACCGTATTGACTTATTTATACCCAGATGAAGGAATCTCCTATTTGAATCTCATCTCCTTGGTAAACATCCTGTTGGCTGATATTTTGACCATTGACTTTGGTTCCATTACGACTATTCAAATCAGTTAACACATAACGATTCTCTGACACAAACAAATCGGCATGTTTCCCTGATACTTTTTGATCATTTAAAAAAATAGGGCTGTCTGGATTCCTTCCTATCATATTGCTTCCAGGGTGCAAACGGGCTTTTTGCAAACTACCATCAGCTTGTTGTACTGTTGCTTCGCCAACACCATAAAGACCATCATCATTAGATGATTTGTTGAAAAAACCACTATTTTTTTGATACAGTAATAACAACAAAGCAAGGATAAATAAAAAGAGGATAAAACCACTTCCAAGTCCAAATGAACCGCATTGTGGACCTGAAGAGGAAGCAATTCCTGATCCTCCTCCTCCTGAGCCTCCCCCTGGAGTTGCCCAGGCAGATTGTTTGATGGCATAATCCACACTTAGAAGAAACAGCAATAAGAGACCAATGCATCTTTTATTCATTGCAAGTCCTCCAAAACAACGAACATGTGAAAGATATATATGCCAGTGTTAGTTTAAGTCAATAATTAACATACACCTTTTTTCGTTTATTTTAGGGGGGGTGCATTGAAATTCCCCTGCTTCAGAAAGTTACCAAAATTAATCCTCTTCGTTACTTTGTAGAAGTATCGTAGGCTATATCCTGAATGAACTAAAACAACCTTGAACTATTTTTAAGCATCAGCATTTCCAATTTATTTTTGCAGGAAAAGGTTCTTGCTCAACAGCTATTGCACAAAGAGCATCAAGCATACGATTGCATTCTTCAGCGGCAGATTGTTCTAACTGGTCCCAGGGAGCCTTAATTCCAAGTGTATCGTATGCAACAGCTAAAGCACCATAAAGGGCTAATCCAATACAATGTGATGCAGAATGAATAGTCGATGCACTCTGACCTATCGCTCTTGCTGCAGCTTGTGCAACAGGGTTATCCTCGGACTCACGCGCTGCTGCATGGCTTTCCAGGATAAAAACTTTAGCCTGGGGCAGTTTTATGGAACCTGATAACCATTCCCTGGCAACTTGCAATGCATTCAATGGACGTAGATCCTTTGGATAATATTTCAACCACAAAGGTAACATGACTTTTTCTGAATAATCGATTGCCCAAAGAGCGAGGGTGGGCTTGCTCTGTGTTTCAATCAGTTTTACTAGCGATTGAATATATGGTGCATTCCAGTCACTCAACATCTTGCGCGTTTTCGGCATTTTCTAAACTCCTTTTAACCACTGATCGTAACATCACTGCTCTGAGGTGGATGATGCTTCATTTTCAAGCAGGTTTTTTGCATATTGCCAGTATTCATCCAAACCAGACCGATTAGCAAACTCAGCAATATCGATGGCCACCGTTGAATTTAACTCCAGGATATGATCATACATCTTTGGCCAGACATAAGCTCCTGATTTTTCATATTCCTGAATGAGCCTTTGAAGTGCATTTTCACCAAAACACCGATAAAAAGCGATGAAATCCTTTGAAACATCTGAGACCATAGCTTCGGTCCAGTCAATAATACCGCACACCTGATACGATGAATCTATAAAGATATGGCCAGGATGAAGATCTCCATGTATTAATCCTGTTGTTTCGGGCCAATATGAATCACTTTCCAACCAGTTTTGCCAACGATTCCACAGAGCCTTGTAAATAGAAAACTTATCATTAGCCCATTTCATTCGCTTGTGCATATGTTTTTTCAAATCCCTGGCTTTGATTACTTTATCCCCTAAAAAATCAAGCTCTATTCCTGAAAGTTGATGGAGATTTTTTAAACCAACAGCCATCGAATGAATAAATTCTTCGGGTAGATTTTTTTCATCCAGCTTCCACTCATATACTTTTAGCTTAAGATTGATAGTGCCTACAGGAATACCTTCCATGCTTGGATAAGCAATCAAATCATCCGAAAACACTTTCCACTGAGGAACAGGTATTGGAAAGCGGTGAAGTAGAAAATCAAGGACTTTTTTTTCTGTCGCGCTTGATTGAATTACGTCTACTCTTCTTGGCAAACGCAATACCCATGGCTGACCTTTCACATCATTAGCAAAAGCTACCCAAAAATCCAAGCCGGATTCATTGCAGTTTATGCTTTTTGTGTCGAGTTCTAAATGATGCTTGATAGCAAGTTTATTTATTTCCTCAATGGTTTTTTTCATGTTAGCTCTCCTTTTGAGAAATACTAAAAACTACTTTAATTATAAAGTAATAAACTGGTAAAACTATTGCTATTTCCTGCTATGTAAACATAATTTTTTCTGTTTATGTTAGTAAGCAGGAGGAAACCATGGTAAGAAGACGAAGCAGAAAACAATGGATGGGATGATCATGAAACAAGCATGGTTAAAAACCCGTAAAAGAACCTTTGAACTGCTTGAAGTAGCAAAACCAGGGGATAAAGCTAGCAAAGCTACAGATATTTTCCTAGTGGTATTGATTTTGGTCAACGTATTAGCGATGGTATTTGGTACGGTTGAAGCTGTTCGAAATGCTATGGGCATATATCTGGATTGGTTTGAATTCTTTTCTGTCAAAATCTTTACCTTGGAATATATCCTGAGGATATGGACAGTAGTAGAAAAATCAAAAAAAACTTCCTTGATCAAGTATCGTATCCGATACATTTTTTCATTCATGGCCCTGGTGGATTTGTTTGCTATTTTACCAAGCATTCTCCCTATTATTTTCCCGATGGATCTTAGATTTTTACGTTTATTCCGTTTATTCAGAATGGCTCGTTTGTTAAAAATGGGTCGATACTCCAAAGCAGTTCAAACTTTCTCCCAGGTGCTCAAAGGAAAAAAGGAAGAGCTCGTTGTTGCTGTAATCGCAGTTTTATTTCTTTTGTTAATATCTTCCAGCTTGATGTATTACTTTGAAAATGAAGCACAACCCCATGTATTCAAGAGCATTCCTGATGCTATGTGGTGGGCCGCCGCAGCATTAACTACTGTAGGTTATGGCGACGTTACTCCCATTACCACCTTGGGAAAAATGCTGGGAGTAGTTTCAGCAATTCTAGGAATAGGCTTGTTTGCCCTTCCTGCAGGAATCCTCGCCAGCGGTTTTTCTGAAGCTTTAGCTTTCAATAAGATAAAAGACAATCTTTGCCCCACTTGCGGACAAAAGAGGCAGAGTACGGAGAATCACTTATGAAAAAAGTAGGGCTCATCGGTGGGACTTCATGGTATTCCAGTTTGGAGTATTATCGTATAATCAATCAGCAATGCAACGATTTCTTTGGTAATAATACCAATCCACCCCTTTGTTTGGTCAATCTCAACCAAGAGGAAATTCATTCCCTTCAGCAAGCAGGTCAATGGGACCAAATCGCCCAGCTTATTTTATCTCATGCTCAAAAGCTCGAAACCATGGGCATGGAAGCTTTAGCTTTTTGCGCCAATACTCCTCACAAGGTCATCCCCCTTATTCAAGATCGACTCCGGATTCCCTTCTTACATATTGCTGATGCTATGGTGGAAAACATCCATTTTCAAGGTTGGAGCAAGGTGGGTCTCCTTGGCACTCGCTTCACTATGGCAGAAAACTTTCTAAAAGATAAAATTGCGATAGGTAATGCTATCGAAGTGGTGGTACCAGAAGTAGAAGAACAAGCTGAGTTGCACCGTTGGATAGCAGAAGATCTTTCCCTGGGTATCTTTAGCTCCAAAGCTCAACAATGCTTCCTTCAAGCGATCGACAATCTATCAGCTAAGGGTGCACAAGCTGTGATTCTTGGTTGCACCGAAATCCCCTTGCTTCTGAAAGGCCTGGACACTTCATTACCCACTATTGATTCACTTCGCTGCCATGCAGAGTATATCGTCAGCTATATTCTGCATAGTTGACTTAGCTAGATATTTCCTACAATTTGATTCTATTCTTCAGGTTTTTCGATGATTTGAATTGAAAGTATCGTAACATCTTCCAGGGGCTTGTCAGTTTCATCTGTTGCTACTTTTTCTATGGCTAGCACGATATCCATCCCCTTTACCACATGACCAAAAACCGTATGTTTTCCATTGAGCCAATAAGCTTCTTCTTCACGACTCATAATAAAAAACTGCGATCCGTTAGTTTTTGGACCAGCATTGGCCATTGAGATTACGCCTTGCAGGTGCTTCATCGAGGGCAGATTGAAGTCATAACGATAGCCACTTCTTTCATTATCAATAATATCATCTACTTCCAAACCCAAACCTAAGGGATTGATCTCATCCTCAAAAGAATATTTCAATTTTAATGTTGTGTCTGAAGTATATCCCCCTGCCTGAATCATGAAATCTTCAATAACACGATGAAAGATAACTCCATCATAAAAGCCAGCTTTTATTAGGCTGCGAAAATTGACGCATGTTTTTGGGGCAGCTTGAGGGTTGAGCTCAATGATAATGGCACCCATGGTGGTTTCTATTTTTATCCATTCTTTTTGCATCTGAAGAAACTCTTTTAGCTTTGGATAAGTTGGTGCTTTTTTTGGCACACTTGTTTTGTAAAAAACAAACTCATTTCTAGCAAAAATTTGACCAGGAGCGTGTACCACAAAAAAGCTTAGTATAGAAGCCATAAGTACCAATACAAACGTTTTTTTCATGTTGCCTCTCCTTTTGAGAAAATATGAAAAACTGCTTATAGTATATAGGAAAAATATAGTAATACTACAGCGTTTTTTAACTCTATACAAGTTAATCAGTAATTGTTGCTTGGTGCCAATCGCTTTCTACCTTTTACTCTTCTTTGGTTTATATCAAGTCGTCGTGGTGGTTACCCAGTGGTTAAGGTAAAAAAATCAAGCTCTAAAAATATTTTGACAATTGATACTATATGCAGTACCATATTTTCAATTAAATAACTAAGAATACTTGATGGAGTTAATTTGAAGATTATGGAAAGAATAGATAACTACCTAAAATTACCTTATACAATTAAAATGGTCAATGAAGACGATACCTTTCACACTGAAGTTGAAGAACTTTCTGGATGCTGGTCAGAAGGAAAGACTCCTGATGAAGCATATCGCAATACCATGGATGCGATAAAATTATGGATTTCCTCAGCTATTGAGCGGGGAATAAAAGTTCCAACACCAAAAATTGAAGAAAAAGAATATAGCGGAAAGGTTATTCTGCGTATGCCCAAAACTCTCCATAAGCATTTATCCGAAGAGGCAGAAAAAGAAAATACCAGCTTAAACCAGTTGATGTTATATTTATTATCCTCAAACTTGTCCGTACAAGTTAACTACAATGCAAATGTTGCCATTGATAAAGATATTACGCTTAAAAAGACATAAAAATTGGTTTTCCTCCGCTGATTGCGGTGGCATCGCATTAGCCATCCAGTGGGTGAGTTGAGTCAATGAAAAAAGTAGGGCTCATCGGTGGGACTTCATGGTATTCCAGTTTGGAGTATTATCGTATAATCAATCAGCAATGCAACGATTTCTTTGGTAATAATACCAATCCACCCCTTTGTTTGGTCAATCTCAACCAAGAGGAAATTCATTCCCTTCAGCAAGCAGGTCAATGGGACCAAATCGCCCAGCTTATTTTATCTCATGCTCAAAAGCTCGAAACCATGGGCATGGAAGCTTTAGCTTTTTGCGCCAATACTCCTCACAAGGTCATCCCCCTTATTCAAGATCGACTCCGGATTCCCTTCTTACATATTGCTGATGCTATGGTGGAAAACATCCATTTTCAAGGTTGGAGCAAGGTGGGTCTCCTTGGCACTCGCTTCACTATGGCAGAAAACTTTCTAAAAGATAAAATTGCGATAGGTAATGCTATCGAAGTGGTGGTACCAGAAGTAGAAGAACAAGCTGAGTTGCACCGTTGGATAGCAGAAGATCTTTCCCTGGGTATCTTTAGCTCCAAAGCTCAACAATGCTTCCTTCAAGCGATTGACAATCTTTCAGATAAAGGTGCTCAAGCTGTGATTCTTGGTTGTACCGAAATCCCCCTGCTTCTGAAAGGCTTGGAAACTTCATTGCCCACTATTGATTCACTTCGCTGCCATGCAGAGTATATCGTCGGCTATATTCTGGGAAAATGAAAATGGTTTTCATTCAGAGTTTTTCAAATCCAAATAATACATAACAACCCCAAGCTTTCATCCCCTAACTATTGATTTATCCTATCCTACTGATTACAGTATTACCATGAAACTACTGAAACATGATCAAGTTGTAGATTGATAGCAGTTTATAAGGGGATAAGCGATGAAAATAGAGTCCATAAAAGTAAAAAATTTCAAGGCATTGAAAGATATCGAAATCAATACGCTATCCAATTTAAACATCTTTGTGGGTGCAAATGGCACAGGAAAAACAACTCTATTTGATGTATTTGGATTTTTAAAAGATTGTCTGATACATAATGTAACTAAAGCTATACAAAGTCGGGGGGGCTACAACGAGTTGGTCTCACGAGGATATACTAACCAGGATATTGAAATTGAATTAAAATATCGTATGAAAATTGCAGACAAAGAACGATTAGTAACCTATCTACTAATAATCGGAAGAATCGAAAAGAAAATCTCAGTTAAAAGAGAAATTTTACGGTATAAACGTGGTTCATCAGGGTCTCCTTTTCATTTTCTTGACTTTAGAAATGGAAAAGGTGATGCCATTCTGAATGAAGAAGATTTTTCCAAACCTGATGAAGAGCTCCAGAAAGAAGTACAAAATCTTGACTCACCAGATATCCTTGCTATCAAAGGATTGGGTCAATTTGAAAGATTTAAAGCTGCTAATGCCTTTCGACAACTTATTGAGGGTTGGCATGTATCAGATTTTCATATCAATTTAGCTCGGGGGAGTAAAGATGCTGCAGGATTCTCAGAGCACTTATCAATTGAAGGTGACAACCTTCAATTGGTAGCCAACAATATCAAAGAAAACTACCCTGAGATTTTTACCAAAATCCTTAACAAAATGAAACAACGTGTACCAGGAGTGGGAGATATAACCACTGAACCCACGCCCGATGGACGCTTAATACTACGATTTCATGATGGCTCATTCAAGGATCCGTTTATTGATAAGTTTGTTTCAGATGGTACAATCAAAATGTTTGCTTATCTCATACTTCTCCACGATCCAAATCCTTATCCCTTGCTTTGCATTGAAGAACCCGAGAATCAACTTTATCCAAAGCTTTTGGATGAGCTTGTGGAAGAATTTCGAGAATATACCCGTTTAGGGGGGCAGATCTTTGTCTCAACCCATTCTCCCGACCTGCTCAATGCTGCCAAAATTAACGAAGTGTTTTGGATAGTTAAAAAAGATGGTTTTGCTCATATCTTTCCTGCATCTGGCGATGAACAAATCAAAGCCTATATGACTGAAGGTGATAAAATGGGATATCTCTGGAAACAAGGCTTTTTTCCAGGGGTTGATCCTCTATGAAAGAACTGGTTTTCCTGCTCGAAGAAAGATCAGCAAAAGAGATGCTACTGGGTGTGCTTCCCAAGATAATTCCTAATGAAGTTGTTATACGCTATATTGTTTTTGAAGGTAAGCAGGATCTGGAAAAACAACTTGACAGAAAATTGAGAAATTATCTGAATCCGAATGCAAAATTTGTTGTTTTGCGAGATCAGGATAATGGAGACTGTAAAACAATTAAAACAAGGCTCAATAGTTTATGCCCTTCAAATAAAGCTGAGTCTTGCATGGTGCGAATTGCCTGCCATGCATTGGAAACATTCTATTTAGCTGATTTAAAAGCTATTGGGCAGGGATTTGAGAAGCCCAATATTTCAACATATCAGGAAAAAAGTAAATATCGAAATCCTGATGAAAAGACAAACCCAGAGCAACTATTGAAGGAAATAGTGCCTGAGTACCAAAAAGTATCAGGTTCAAGGCTTATAGGCCCTTTTCTTGACCCAGAAAACCAACGATCTAAAAGTTTTAAAAATTTAATCAAAGGAATTCGTAAGATTTTGGATTTACCTATTCCTACACCACTGTTTCCAAAAGGAGCCTGAGCAATGGTTGATACTACTGCAAGGAAAATGCTCTAGCCATGCCCTCCAAAAAAGAGGCAGCAGCACGCATCAAGATCAATCGACTATTGGAAGAAGCAGGCTGGCGTTTTGAAGAAAATGAGCATGGTTCCGCAAATATCCAACTGGAAGTATCGGTCAAAACCTACCAAAGCATGGGCGATGACTTTGAAAACGCCCAAAGTTTTAAAGTTCCGAGAAACTTTAAACTAGCTCTATACAAGTATCCAATATTATTAAAATGAGATAGCTAATTTTTTGAACCATGAACTGGTGAAAACTCATTATTTCTAAGCGAGGTAAAAAATGGAACGAAATGAAGCAATAATTAAATTAAAAAAACTCGAAGGAATTGATTTAGTGCCTTTGGCACATAAATTTGAGGTAACAATTTGGAAAGATGGAAAAAAAAATAAAGGATGGGCTGGACATGTTATAGAACGATATCTAGGATTACCTTTGAATTCTGCCCAATCTCCAAATTTTGGATCATGGGAGTTAAAAGTCATTCCATTGAAAAAACTAAAAAATGGAAAAATTTCAATAAAAGAAACAATGGCGATTACAATGATTGATCCATATAACATAAAAATAACCCCTTTTGAACAAAGTCATTTACTATCAAAACTAAGAAAAATAGTAATATGTGCTCGTATGTTCGAATCTCAACAAGAAGTAAGTTCATTGTTGCTTTATGTATCTTCGTTTGACTTGTCTGATCCTACCATTTACAATCAAGTAAAAAATGATTACAACGAAACACGAGATTGCGTTGTATCAAAGGGTTTCGATTATCTCACGGGAAAAATGGGAACATTAGTGCAACCGAGAACCAAGGGTCCTGGGCATGGATCTAGTTCAAGAGCTTTTTATGCAAGAACACAATTTGTATCCTCAATACTTGGCATAGAGTTAAATCAGAACAAATAAAATAATCTTTTGTAGATTAGCTAAAATAGTAGACTATTTTCCTTCTCCTCGACAGTCTTTTCAAGCCTCTTTTTTGACAATTCCAGGAAGTCTTCTTCAAGCTCTGTTCCAACAAAGCGTCTTTTATTTTTTATTGCAGCAACACCAGTGGTTGAGCTTCCTGAAAATGGGTCGTAAATAATATTACCTTCATTTGTAGATGCGAGTATTATTCTTTCAAGAAGCCTAACAGGTTTTTGAGTAGGATGTTTTCCAAAGTCTTTTTCATCTCCGTTAGGGGGATAAATTGACCATACTGTTTTCATTTGCTTTCCGTTATTTTGAGTTCGCATAGATTGATAATTAAAGCAATGTTTAGATTTGATGTCTTTTGCAGCCCATATAATGGTCTCTGTAGAATGGGTAAAATATCGACAAGATAGGTTTGGGGGAGGGTTTGGCTTCTCCCAGGATATATCATTTAGAATTTTAAAACCTAGTTGTTGCATTGCGTATCCAACTGAAAAGATAACATGGTTTGTCCCTGATACCCATATTGTGCCATTAGGTTTTAATACTTTTTGGCATCGAGATAGCCATTCCTTGTTGAATTCATGATTCATTTCTGGACCTTTGGATTTGTCCCATTGCCCTTTGTCAACTTTTACCATTTTTCCTGATTGGCAAGTGATACCTCCATTTGATAGAAAATAGGGAGGATCAGCAAAAATCATATCAAAGATTCCATCAGGATATTTTCTGATGAGTGAATCCATAAACTCCAAGCAATTTGCATAGTAGAGCCAAACTCCCGTAACGTCATTTTTGTAATAGCAGTAGTTGGGTGAGTAGTCAGATTTTTCCATGACAACAAGAGGAAAGACAGGTGTATCATATTTTGCATAAGTATAATTTTCATTTTTCTTCATGAGAATAAATATATGCAAACAAGTTCATTTTTCAAAAAAAACAATTATCATTGCTATATTAAGCAATTTCAAATGCTTCGTAGTGACAACATGTACTATAGAAGTAATTAAGAGTTTTTTGTTTTAGAGAAAGAAGAGGGAAATGTTAGGCGGTTTATTTGTTACGCTTTACGACGAAAAATCTTTAGCTCTTTATTTAAAATATGGAGTTTATGGTTTTTTAATGAAACCAGTTTGTACTGATAAAGTATCCTCACGAAGTAAACATTTTTCCATATTGGCTGATTATGCCTGCACAAGAAAGGGATCACATGTTTTGTTTTTTTTAAAAAGAAAAATCATTTATGGTGGGATAATTTCTGGAAACAATACTTGTGCATCTTTTTATTTAAATGGTACAACTAGCCCACTTGGCATAAAAGCAAAAGCTCCTCTGTTTTGGGATGAATCAAGTAGATACAAATCAACATCAAAAGAAGGAGTATTCTTTGTTGATGAAAAAGAAAAAGCCCAACCATTTATGTTGTTGTTTGATAAAGTTAGCAACCTTACTGGAAAACAAATCAGTTCTGATGAGTTTTATGATGAAGTAGGGCAATTCCCTTTTCCTCTACCATCAAATTCAATACAAGGAATGGGATTTTGTACATTAACTCCCGGAGAAACAAAAATTGCAATTGATTTATTTGCTAGTTCGGAAAAAAGATTTAGTAACTTATGCCAAGAGAGCATGATTCAAGGAGAAGAAAAAACAATATTTCATACTGATATGATTGACTTAACAAGCATTATTAATGAGGCAAATTTAGAGTATTCATTAATAGCCGATTTGCAACCAATCTCAAAACTACTGCCCGATAAAGATTATGTTTTATGCAGGCAAGTACCAATATCTCCTTTCAAACCTTACAATATGGATCGTTCAGATATTTGTCTTTACAGTGTTAATAATCCCATTAGAAAAGGAACTTTACCAAATGTAGTAATCGAACTAAAAAGAGATATTGCAACCTACAAGTCATTCAACCAAGTATGTAGATATATGAAATGGTTACAAAAAGTTACTCCACCAGAGCAATTTAATATGATTACACCAATAATTATAGCAAATGATTTCCATATTAAACTTGATAAAATTGAAAAAGATTATTTGGATGACATTATTCTTTATTCTTTGTATAAAAATAAGGCATATAGTGTCAAAGACTTAAAATAATTACGAATTCTTAAAATGAATGTTACTCTTAGTTGCTCAGTAGAACTCTTGTGTTTTTTTTGTTTGATTTTACCTGTTGATTATTTCAGGAAAGGATATTGAAGCATGGAAAAATGTAGAAAATTCAAAATGCAACCAATTGCAATACAAGACACTTATGGTAACCAAGAGCATTTAGCTTTACATAAAACTGCTTTTTTGTGTAGTCGAGAGACTCCTGAATCATCTGAAAGAAAGTGCATGGATTGGGCAGTCAAGCAAAGAGACCTCGGAAAATGCGTCATCAGTGGTTTTCATTCAAAAACTGAGAAGAGTGTTTTAGAAATTCTGCTAAGTGGAAAACAAGCCATCATACTGGTTATGGCCTGCGGAATTAACAAAAAACTTGATCCAACAATTCAGAAAGCCTTCGATGTTGGAAGAATCCTATTTGTATCTCCTTTTACGGATGAGTTTGCTTTTCCCAATCGAGAAAGAGCAAAAACCAGAAATCAGATGGTGATTGATTTGGCAGACGAAGTGATGATAGGATATGCCAGCAAGGGTGGGATGATTGACCTATTAGCAAAAGCCATAAAAAACAAACCTATTGAGAAACCACAGATCAAAGGGATTAACCCTAATTTGAAGCGATTTATTGCATCCATAGCCCTCAAATGCAGGGAAGATGAAGATGAAACGGAGTATCAGTAAGTATTTTTTGCAAATTTCCAATTGGATTGTAAAATATCTATATGTGGATTGAAAGAAATATACAAGATCATATAAAGAAAATAAAAGACAAGTTCCCTGTAATACTTATTACGGGAGCTAGGCAAGTTGGTAAAACCAGCATTCTTAAGCATTTATTTCCCGATTTGCCCTATATTACATTTGATGATCCCTTGAAAGTGGCTCAAGCAGAAAACGCTCCGAGTCAATTCCTTGAGAATATCCAGACTCCTATAATTTTGGATGAAGTTCAATATGTGAAAGATTTGTTTCGTTATATCAAAATCTATGTGGATCAACAGAGCGATAAAACTCATTTTTTCTTAACAGGTTCTCAGCAGTTTTCTATGATGCAGAATGTATCCGAGTCCCTTTCTGGTCGAATCCATATCCTCGAAATGAATACCCTGTCTTACGAAGAGGCCAGTCGGGAAAATACCTCTCTTCAACTTTATGATTTTATCTTGCAGGGAGGCTATCCAGGCGTATACAAGAAGAATATCCTTCCGAATGAGTTTTTCCCTTCGTATGTTTCCACTTATTTGGAACGAGATGTACGAAATATTCTCAATATCAGAGATTTAAGAGATTTCTCTATTTTTTTAAGGCTTTTGGCTACTTATAGTGGACAAATTCTCAATATGTCCAATCTTTCCAGAGATCTGGGCAAAACCAATAGTACCGTTAAATCATGGATATCAGTATTGATTGGGTCTGGAATAGTGCGATTACTGGAGCCCTATTACTGCAACCATGGGAAAAGGCTGACAAAATCTCCCAAGCTTTATTTCATGGACACTGGATTGTTGTGTTATTTGCTGGGGATCACCAACACGGATAGTTTGTTGCGCTCTCCGTTTAAGGGGGCCATTTGGGAAACTTTTTGCTTTATTAGTTTGGTGAGTTATTTTAATCACCGAGGGATTCCAAATCCTCCTCTTTGGTTTTGGAGAGATTCTACCAAGAGGGAAGTTGATTTTTTGATCGAAGAAAACCAGCAGGTAAGATTGTTTGAGTCGAAGTTTAAAGAGCGAGTGGATGCCCATGATGCTCAGAACATGGTATATTGGAAAGAAAAAGTTGCTTCAAATCAGGAAGTGCTTATGCAAATCATGGCTCCAGTTAGGGAAGCCTATCCTGTGTTGCCAGAGGTATGGGCAGATTATCGGTTTGTTGGAAGTTGAACCACCAAGCATTTGCGAGCATTCATCTGTAAGTCAGAAAAGAAAAGTACAATATTCAAGTTGAACTTGAAATATGTACCAGGATGCTTATAATTCTGATATGATTACACGAGATATCGAAAAGGAATTGCGCTATGTATCTGAGCAATACCCCGTAGTTACGATTATTGGCCCCAGACAAGCTGGCAAAACTACGCTGGCAAGGATGGTTTTTCCCCAGTATGCATATGCCAACCTTGAGCTTCCTGATTTGAGAAGATTGGCGCAGGATGACCCCCAGGCTTTTTTTTCAGCGTTTCCATCTCCGCTCATTATCGATGAAATACAGCATGTACCCTCCCTATTATCTTATATCCAGGTCATGGTAGATGAAAACCAGCAAATGGCGCAGTATATTTTGACGGGAAGCCAACAGTTTCATCTGCATGAAGCTGTGAGTCAATCCCTGGCTGGGAGAACTGCTCTCTTGAGCTTGTATCCTCTCAGCATAAAAGAGCTCCAACAGTCTGGATTTAAGCTTCAGCGAGACGAATATCTGTTTCAAGGTTTTTATCCCAGGATATACCAGGATCGACAAGAACCACATCGTGCCTATCGCAACTATTATCAAAGCTATGTGGAGCGTGATGTTCGGCAGATCATCAATGTTCGCAATATGCTGTTGTTTGATAAATTTGTGAGACTCCTTGCAGGAAGAGTTGGGCAAGTCATTAATCTTCAATCGCTTGCCTCTGATGTAGGTGTTTCAGGAACTACGCTCAATGAGTGGTTGTCTGCCCTGGAAGCTTCTTTTATCATTTACCGCCTCAAGCCCTTTTATGATAATTTTGGAAAGCGAAGCATCAAGTCGCCAAAACTTTATTTTACTGATGTTGGCCTGGCATGCTATTTGCTGGGTATTTCTGAGCTATATCAGATTTCTCGTGACCCTCTTCTGGGCTCTTTGTTTGAAAATATGGTGGTGATGGAGGCAATAAAAACCCTCAACAATCAAGGAAAAGAGCCAAATCTATACTTTTTTCGCGACAGCAAGCAATTTGAAGTTGATTTGCTTTGGCAAAAAGGAACAGAGCTCATACCTATCGAAATCAAATCTGCCATGACCTATCATCCAGACTTGCATCAAAAACTGGATTCATTTGCAAAAAAAGTTTCAGCTAAAAAAGCTTATCTGATTTATGCTGGTGAGCTCGAATTTAATAAAGAGATTATAGATGCTGTTCATTTTAGCAAAACAGCTCAGATTTTTTTATCATGAGCTTTTGATAGGAGCATAAAACAATGATACGAAATCAATGGTATGTGATTATGGATGCCAAAGAGGTGGGCAAAAACCGCCCTTTGAGTGTGAAGCGTATGGGGCAAAAGATGGTGCTTTGGCGAGACTCCGAGGGCAAGCTGGCCTGCATTGCAGACCAGTGTTGCCATCGAGGTGCTTCGCTGGGATTGGGAAAGGTCAAAGAAGGTATGGTGCAGTGCCCTTTTCATGGTTTTCGCTATGATGCCCAGGGCAAGGTAAAGGTGATTCCGGCGCAGGGATGGAAAGCTCCTGTGGCTGATTCCTATCGCGTGCAAGCTTATACGGTTGTGGAAAAATTTGGCTGGATATGGCTTTGGTGGGGAGACCCCCGGGCCGATCTTCCTGAGCCTCTTTATTTTGACGATCTCAAGGAAGGATATGCTTATACCACTTTTCAGGATCCCTGGAATATCCACTATACTCGCGCTATTGAAAACCAGTTGGATGTGGTGCATCTGCCTTTTGTGCATACTGATACTATTGGCAAAGGGTGCAAAACTCTGGTGCATGGGCCTGTGGTGAAGCGAGAAGGTCAACTGATACGTTTTTTTGTGCATAATGTGGTGGACGATGAAAAGACCAAAGCTCAAAAGCCCTCTGAAATCCATGATTATGAAAAGCTATTTCAGCTTCAATTTATGGCTCCCAATTGCTGGCAAAACATGATCTCCGACCAGGTGCGAATATCTGCTGCTTTTGTGCCAGTGGATGAAGAAAATACGGTGGTGTATATCCGTTTTTACCAAAGCTTTATGAAACTTCCCATCCTGAGAGATTTGGTGGGATGGTTGAGCAAGCCTATGAATCGCAAGATCTTGCATCAGGACAAGCGAGTGGTAATGACTCAGGAGCCTCGAAAAACGAGTCTAAGTATGGATGAGAAACTCATTCAGGGAGACCTGCCCATTGTGGAATATCGCAAACTAAGGGAAGAACTTATAAATAATAGTTAAAAAAACTCAAAGGAGGAGTAAGATGAAGAAAAAACTCGCAATCTTTCTGGGATTGCTTTTGTTTCTACTGCCTCTGTTTTCTGTTTCGTCCAGCGATGAAAAGGCTTCTAATCCCAAGAAGATGAGCTTTCTGGAGGGAAAACTTTATGTGCTTTCACCCAGGGAAAAAGCTTTCCATCAGTATAAGCTATCTGGTGACAGAATATCTTCATTTGATCTGAAACCACCCCTTGATGCAGTGGATTTTACTGCTTTTCAGAACAAGCTTTGGGTCATTTTCTCTGATCTTCCTTTTCTTTTCGTTTACAGCTCATCAGGTGCTTTTATTCAGCAGATACCATTGAATCCGTCTATAATGAAGCCCACTGCTATTGAAGCCATGGGAGAATACTTGCTAATTGCCGATCAGATGGGTGTCTGGGTCTTGGATGCCCAGCTTCAAATCATGCAATTGATAGCCTACCCTGGGCTATCTGATGAAAACGCATATAAGATTGAGTCTATGGCATGGTACCACCATCGCCTTTATATCGCATGCAGTATTCACCAGGAAGTCTATGTTTATTCTTCTCTTTCTCAAGAGGGATATTTCACCTATTTGGCAAGCATGGGCGGATATGGCAGTGAAACAGGTAGGCATAAAAAGCTTAGTGGTTTGGCAGTGTATGGCAAGCTGTGGCTTTGTGATATCGCAAAAGCAGGATTTGAAGAGCACCACCTTTTGACTGGAGCTGTACAATTGCGCGGTTTGGATGCTTCTTCCTCTCCTTATGCTGATGTTTTGGTAGCAGAAAAGCGGCTTTATCTTTGTTCTGCAAACTCCGATAAGGTGTATTCTTTTCCATTGAGTCAAGAGGCATCTCCCAACCTGGCTCCTTTCTTTTCTCATGAAAATATCGATTATGGAAGCATATCCCTGAATGATCCTGTGCAGGAAAAGCTGATGATATATAGCCCTGATGGACTACCCATAAAAGGAAAGCTGAGTTCGGATCACCCTGCGGTATGGATAAATCCTTCTGAGTTTTCTGGAAGTGAGAATGCTATTTCCGTGACTCTTGATCCAGGATATCTTAAGGCTGGCATGGAGCTTAATGCCAAGGTGCTGGTTGAATTTGAGAATGCTCAGAAAGTTAGCCTGCCTGTCAAAGCGAAAGTGTTATCTCAACCCGATTTTCGCGTACGTTTCCCCTTTCCTCCTGCTTTTTCAAGGCTGGACAAAGCTCCTGAAGTAACGATTCTTGGACAACACAAGCTTGAGGATGAATATGAGTTGATCAATTTTAAAGAAAGCGATCCCTTTATTTTGAAAAAGCTTAAAAAGGGTGTGTTTCGCATTCACATCCAGGGCGACCCTGATCCTGGTTTTTATACTCTCCGATTTCAAGTGCGATCTCCTATCATTCGAAGCGTTCGCTACTTTAGCTTTAACTTCTTGTATCGAAGCCCGGAAAATTTTTTAAATGCAACGGTATTGGCTGAATATTTTGCGGCAGATTGGTGCCGATTCTGCCCTTCAGGCCACCGCGCTTTTTTGGAATTGCGAGATCTTTACCCCAGAACTCAATTAAATTCACTAACTTATTACAACGATTGTCTGGAAGAGACTCCAGAACGTTTGTGTTTTTCTGGATCCGAACAGAGAATGCGTTGGTATATGCCTCAGGGGACTCATGTTTCCTTATTTCTCAATGGAGGAGACCCGATTCATGGAGGAATCAATGCTCCGGATGCCACCATGCTCAAGGAATACCGTGATGCTATTGATCCCCTCTTGAAACAATATACACCCCTGTCTATTTCTGCCAGCCTTGAGTTGGATCCAGACCAGCGTATGTTGGATATTGGAGCAACGGTGATTCAGACTTATCCCCAGGAGCTCAATCATCTTCGTCTGTACGCCGTAATAGCTGAAAATGACATTGAGCTTCTTGTATCCACAGGTCAGACCCAGCACAATTTTGTAGCCAGGCAGTTTATCTCTTTGGATTCTTCTGAAAGAGTTGCCATTGAGGGCACAACACTAAGCAAATCTTTACGAAATGACTTTCATTTGCAAGCCCGAATTGATGACTTGATTGATCTTTCTCAGGCCTATGTCTTGCTCTTTGTGCAGGATTATCAGTCAAAAAAAGTGTATCAAACCTTGTATCTTCCTCTAAAAAATAGCTCCGAGTCAGTAGTGGATTTTGATCTTTCCAGCCCTTTGATGCATTATTTTATGGTCACCCATCAGCCTTCCAAACTATATTTTGAGCTTCAAAACACTGGCAATGTCTTGGATCGATATGAGCTAACTTTGCAGAGGGAGGAAGATTTTACAAAAGAAGTCTATCTCCAGGACCTGCTTAGTCAGGAAAAGGGGCTAAGCCTTGAGAGCAAAGAGATGAATCCAGGGGAAAAGCGATGCTTTGCTTTGGTGCTACCTCTTGGTTTGGATAAGACAAGGAGCATTGGCTTGCGGGTTCGAAGTTTGCGCTCAGACAAAGAAAAGGAGCTTACTCTAAGCCTATTTGATGAAAAAAAAGCTATGGATAGGAGCCGTTTACTTTTCCCGCCCCCGATCGCATTGGAAAGTGAAAAAGGTTTTGTTTGCAATGATGATAAGCTCAATTTGTGCTGGACCTCGTGTGGAAGTGTTGGCTTTGATCCCAAAGAGGTGGAAGAAGATTCTTTTGCGGGGGTGCGCTTCCATCAGCTCAAGATCTATCCTGGAAAACGTCGTTATCTTGTCAAGCTTTTTCAAAAAAATGGGGATGCATCCGAGCTTGAGCTCTTTATTCATCGACCTTTGACATTAAAGCTCAAGATCAACTCTCATCTACTTGGTAAAAACAAGGAAATGCAAATGATGGACGTTGCTCCCTTTATCTCCAAAGAAAACCGTACTATGGTGCCTTTGCGCTTTATTGCAGAATCTTTTGGCGCTCAGGTCAACTATGGGGCTCAAAATCAGACCATCGAATTGATTTTTTACAATGGTAGAATCACGATGCAGGTGGGAAATAAATCCGCTATAGCGAATGGGAAAGAGATCTTTTTGGATAGTCCTCCTATTATTGTTAATAATCGAACTTTTGTACCGCTTCGAGCGATTGCAGAGTTGATTGGAGCCGAAATCTACTGGGATGCCAAACTGCAAGAAGTTCTTTTGACCCTTTAGTCTGATAGCTCTCTTAAGCAGTCTCTGAAGTAGCAAAAACTAGGAGAGCGATTTTGATCCACTCTCATCAAAGGGCTGATGTTTTCGGCCCAATAGAATTTCTGCTCTCCTATGGCCCACCAGCCTTTATTTATGAGCTTTTGTGGCCCTCCTTCCACGGTAGCGCTGGCAAGGTATTCCCAGGTGCCACAGATGGAGTCGTTGATATAGGAGCTTAGAATTTCATCCTTTGCGTGGGGGTAGGCTGATTTGATGGCGGGAATATCCCCCAGATACCATGCTTCATTTTCTTCTATTGCCACGCAAAATCTGGTTAAAGGTTTGGGATGGCATTGATTCAAAGTTTTTAATAATTCTTGTCGGAAGTTTTTCAAGTCTTTCCGATCCAAATCGCAAATCACAAAGACACAGGCATTTTTGTGAAGGTAGGTCTTCCCTAAAGCTCTGAGTATCATGGGGAGCTTGTTGAGCAAAGTTTCCACCTTGGGGTCCACTTTTTGATCCAGGTGTTTGGGTAGGCTTCCCAGTCCTTTGTAGGAGTGGATTTCAAAGCTGTTACCCTGACTGATAATTTTGGGTACCAGGATCTCTAATGCTTTTTTTCCTGATAAGTCTTCACTTAGGATATGAAAGTGCATTTCGTTTATCTTGGATCCAGATAGTCGCTATACCAAAGGCTTCCCAAAGGCAAACCCTCTTCTACCATGTTTCGTACAATTTCAATGTCGCTGGCACGGGTAATTTTGGCAAAACCATCTCTTTTTTTGTCCAGTATCCAGACTTCCTTTGGATCGAGCGCATCAACGAAATAGGGCTGATGCGTGGTGATAAAGAGTTGTGAGGTGTTGGTTTTGTCTGAACTATGCGAGCGAAATTCTTTGGCAAGGGTTTCAAGGAGTTTGTGATAAAGGCCGTTTTCGGGCTCTTCCAAACATAACAAAGCAGGAGGGGAGGGATCCTCGAGCAAGACCAGGTAGGCAAACACTTTGAGCGTTCCGTCTGACATCTGCTGGGCGTAAAAGGGGTCTTGGTATCCCGTTTCGTAAAAACGAAGCATAAGCCTTCCATCGGCTGTCTTTTCTGTATCAATCCGTTCAAGTCCGGGGATTTTTTGGGCGATGCGTTGCAAGAGGTATTCGAAATTTTCGGGGTATTCTCTTTCAAGATATTGCACGATGTTTCCTAAATTGTCTCCATGGATGTTGAGATGTTTTTGAGGACCAGCAAAAAACAAACTTCGTGCGGCTGAAGCTGTGAAATAATTGATATGCCAGTCTTCCATGAAGTTTTTTAATGCCGAGATGCGAGGGTGTTGTTTGAGCGATCCAAGAGTGGCAAGACCTAGTTTTCTTTTATCTTCCAGTTCGATGAGTTCATTCTCTGACTGGCAGGAGTTTTTATCAGCTCTAAGTTGATTGAAAAGCTCAGTTTCTTTTTCTGGTGAGTGCTTATCCTCCCAACCTGGGTAGTTTTCCTTCCATGCCAAGCCTTGACCGGAGTTTAGAATCATGAAGGAATGGCTTTCTGAAGGTTTTGCATTGGGATTGCTTTGTTTCAGTCTTTCTGACAAGACCATGGGACGGGAACGCTGGTCAAGATCGATACATAGCTGATAGGTATAAATACTTTGATCAGAGCTGTCTTTATAACTGATTTCAAATTTTATTGGCCCAGCTTGGTTGAGGGTATGAACTTTCATATATCCCCCTCGTTCACGGGCGTTACATGCATCTTCCACTCCAAGTTTCAGGCAGTCGGAAAGAAAACCAAAAGCATCAAAGAGAGAGCTTTTGCCTACTCCATTTTTGCCTATTACCACTGTAAGGGGGCTTAAAGGTTCAAGGTCGCTGGATTCCTGCAATCGACCAAGGCTGATATCATGCAAGGTGCGAAAGTTTTGGATTCTTATGCCTTCAATGCGTATCATTTTTGCCTCTCCCAAGCATTTTGCTTATTTACTCTCTACTATAAAGGACGACAACAGCTTGTCAAATAAGTGATTGTATGAGAAGGAAGTTTTTACTCAAAAACCTTTCATTTGTTTCTAAATATGTTACATTAAAAATATAATCTATCTATCAAGGGTGGTGTTAACAGAACAAGGAGGAATTTGTCTTATGAAAACGAATCGTTTTATAATAATCTTTTGTGTTTTATTCGTTTATTCTTCGATGTTTTTTGTTTCTAATGTATCTCTTGTTCAAGCACAAAGCTTGAGCGCAAGCCCCGATAAAATTTTTGTTGCTCCTGGACAAAAAATTACAGTCAATTTTTCAGGTGCGCCTGGCAATAGTACGGATATAGTAAGATTTTATCAAATTAGTCCCAGCGAAAAAGAGTTAGCCTATCAGTGGCTTAGTAGCAAAAAAAGTGGATCCTTGAGTTTTAATGCGCCTGAAGAGCCTGGCACCTATGAGTTTCGTATGTTTGCCAGCAATAAAGGCAATCCCATTGCAAGGAGCAATCGAATTGTTACAGAATGGAAACCCGTCAAACTGAGCCATAAGATCGGTACCCATTATATTGAGCCTTCAAAAAAAGTGGAAGTGAGTTTTACTGATGCTCCTGGCTATAGCACCGATATTATTAGATTCTATCAAGTCAGCCCCAGTGAAAAAGAGCTTGCCTACCAGTGGCTGAGTAGCAAAAAAAGTGGTGTTGCTAATTTTAATGCTCCTGAAGAGCCTGGCACCTATGAGTTTCGCATGTTTGCCAGAAACGATATGAAAGTGATGCTTGGAAAAAGCACTAGCTTTAAAACAGAATGGAAACCCGTCAAACTGAGCCATAAGATCGGTACTCATAATATTGGGCCTTCAAAAAAAGTGGAAGTGAGTTTTACTGATGCTCCTGGCTATAGCACCGATATTATTAGATTCTATCAAGTCAGCCCCAGTGAAAAAGAGCTTGCCTACCAGTGGCTGAGTAGCAAAAAAAGTGGTGTTGCTAATTTTAATGCTCCTGAAGAGCCTGGCACCTATGAGTTTCGCATGTTTGCCAGAAACGATATGAAAGTGATGCTTGGAAAAAGCACTAGCTTCAAGGTTCAGTGGGGACCCGTCTCTATCAAAGTGGCTGTCCATAGTGCTGATGCTCAGGGAAAAAGAAAACTTACGGTACAATATGGTGGCGCTCCAGGATATTCTACCGACATCATTCGTTTAGTACGTGTTCAACCCACTGAGCAAGAAATACAATATCTGTGGCTTAGCGGTAAAACAAGTGGAGCATTGGAGCTTACTTGCCCTAATGAAACTGATACATACGAGCTAAGATTGTTTGCCAGAAATGACAAGAATGTTCTACTCGCTAAAACCCAGGCCTTCATCCCAAAAAATGGACCTCCCCCTCCCGTGGATCAGGGACCAGGGGATACTCCTCCCCCACCTCCACCCCCTACCCCCGATCCTCCTCCTCCAGCTCCTGACAAACCTTTCACGCTCCGTGCCTACCCTGGTGACGGAAAAGTGTTTCTTGAATGGACACCCCCCCAAAACACCAGTAAGGTCATTGGCTACAATCTCTACCGCAAGACTTCTCGCATTCCCTATGGCTCTCCCATTACCGATTTTCCTATCAAAGGCTTGAACCATATGGATATGAATGTGGATAATGGGATGCAAGCCTGTTATTATATGAAAGCAGTCTATAGTGACAAAACCGAATCCTCTGCTTCCAATGAAGTATGCGTCACACCCAATGCTCCCAAAGCCACCATCAACATTCCTGCCAATGCCACCACTACCCAATCCAGCTATACCTTTACCGGGAAAGTCCCTCCAGGATCTACGGTCATGGTCAATGGGATACCGGTGACGGTAGGACCGGATGGAAGCTTTACGGCTACTGTTAAACTCAACCCTGGAAAGAATACCATTTCCATAGTGGTCAAAACCAAGACGGGAGAGACGATCACCAGCACCCATACAGTGACGCTGACTACAGGAGCTGATGGCAAAATCACCATTATTCTCACCATTGGCAGTAAGAATGCCTATGTCAACCAGCAGTTAGTCGTTCTGGACGTGGCTCCCTTTATTGACTCGGGGCGTACCTTTGTCCCTTTCCGCTTTGTGGGAGAATCCCTGGGAGCTGAAGTAGGCTATACCACCGATGCTTCAGGAAGAGTGGCTACGGTGACCTATAAACTGGGATCCACTTCCATTATCCTCTACATCGGCAGGAAAGATGCTCTAGTGAATGGTCGCACGGTTTACCTGGATGTAGCTCCCAAGATTGTACAGGGACGTACCGTAATTCCTTTACGTTTTGTGACCGAAGCCCTGGGCTGTAAGGTGGATTGGGATGGCCAAGCGATGAAGGTGACGATTATCTATCCCGCTTAAGGGTATTTTCCAGATCATTGGAGGTAGTGATGAAATTTAGAAAGCTCTTGTCTTTTTTATTGGCTTTATCTCTTTGCTTACTAGTTGCATATTCATCTTTGCCTCCTGGTATTACGAAAACTAAACCTTCCCTTTCTCAGACCCCAGGTTTTTTCACTGAAAATAAAGGTCAGTGGGATTCGAATATTCTCTTTGTAGGAACTACTGATTTTGGAAGAATAGCGTTTACACAGGATGCTGTGTTTTACCAAAAGCTAGACAATGATAATTCTGAGATAGTCAAACTTAACTTTTTGAATCATCTTACTCCTTCGATACACGGCAAGAATATACTCCCTCATTACAACAATTACTTTATTGGCAGTGACTCTTCTAAATGGGTTTCTCACTGTCGAAACTTTACAGAAATAAAGTATACAAATATCTGGCAAAATATTGATCTGAGATACTTTTATACAGAACAAGGCTTACAACATTCATTTTACGGAAACCAGGAAACTCAGTGGAAAGATTTGCAATTCCAGGTCGAAGGGACTCATGATGTAGTCTATGGGTCAGAATTTCCCTATCTCGACAATATTTTTTCTATTCAGGGAGAAAATGAAATTAAGTGTAACACGCAAGAGACAGGTGCTTTGTTATACTCCACTTTTTTAGGTGGATCTCTCCAGGATTATGCTTATGACATAGCTTTGGATGGTACAGCGAAGGCTTATGTCGTTGGTGCTACTTATAGCACTGATTTTCCAACAACACCTGGGTCTTATCAGAAAGGCAAAAAAGGGAATCAGGATGCATATGTCATAAAACTCAGCGCTAATGGAAGGGAGCCTCTTTATTCCACCTATTTTGGTGGATCTGGCTCAGATATTGCTCGAAGTATTGCACTGGACAATATTGGAAATGCATATATCACGGGGGAAACCCAAAGCACTGATTTTCCAACGACTCCTGGATCCTATCAAAAGGAGTTTAAAGGAGTAGCGGATACTTTTTCGGTAAAATTCAATACTTCGGGATCAGCCCTCCACTACTCGACCTATTTAGGTGGAACATGGTCTGATACTGCTTATGATATATCGGTAGATGAAAGCTATAATGCTTATATTGCAGGTAGTGCCAAAAGTCTTGATTTTCCGGTAACGGAAGGAGCCTATCAAACGAAGAATAAAGGCCAAAATGCTTTTATTACCAAACTCAATCCGAAAGGAACCGCTCTTCTCTATTCCACTTTTTTAGGAGGATCTATCCAGGATATTGCCTTCGGTATAAAAGTAGACAATAATGGACATACCTATGTCACCGGTAGAACCCAGAGCACTGATTTCCCGACGACTCCTGGATCCTATCAGAACCAAAATAAAGGTTACGCTGATATTTTTTTCACCATACTGGACTCCTCGGGAAGCACTCTTATTTACTCAAGCTATCTAGGAGGATCAGATAATGATATTGCATATAGTATCGCCTTAGATAGCAATAAATGTGCCTATATTTCTGGTAGCACACAAAGTACAGACTTTCCGATTTCTACGGGAGCTTATCAAAAAAAGCTAAACGGTAGCTTGGATGGATTTGTAGTAAAATTCTGTGAAAACGGAGCTAAACTTCTGTATTCCACCTATTTTGGTGGATCTGGCTCAGATATTGCTCGAAGTATTGCACTGGACAATATTGGAAATGCATATATCACGGGGGAAACCCAGAGCAATAATTTTCCAACGACACCTGGGGCCTATCAAAAGAGTATCAACGGGGGTCATGATGCATTTGTGAGTAAACTTAAATCAGATGCTTCCGGCATACTCTATTCAACGTATTTTGGCGGATATTATGGAGATATCGCTTATGGTATTGCGGTAGATTCAACTGGGAATGCGTATATTACCGGTCAAACGAACAGCACTAACTTTCCTATATCCCAGAAACCTTATCAAAAGAGTAATCATGGTGGGGGTTGTGATGCGTTTATCAGTATAATTAACCCAGTTGCATCCGACTTGAATGATGGCAAAATCACCATTATTCTCACCATTGGCAGTAAGAATGCCTATGTCAATCAGCAGTTGGTGGTTCTCGACGTGGCTCCCTTTATTGACTCAGGGCGTACCTTTGTTCCTTTTCGTTTTGTGGGCGAATCCCTGGGAGCTGAAGTAGACTATACCACCGATGCTTCAGGAAGAGTGGCTACGGTGACCTATAAACTGGGATCCACTTCCATTATCCTCTACATCGGCAGGAAAGATGCTCTAGTGAATGGTCGCACGGTTTACCTGGATGTAGCTCCCAAGATTGTACAGGGACGTACCGTAATTCCTTTACGTTTTGTGACCGAGGCCCTGGGCTGTAAGGTGGATTGGAATGGCCAGGCGATGAAGGTGACGATTATCTATCCCGCGCAGGTGATTGCTTGTTTTCAATTGAGCTGATTCAATTATAATAAGGCTATGGATACTTTGGAGCAGATTCTTCAGCGTTGTTTAAATGATTATAAACAAGTTATGATGGCATTTTTGTTTGGTTCAAGCTTTAAAGGCTATCATACCAAAAGGTCTGATGTTGATATTGCTGTTTACCTTCATCCATATCATAAAAAAGACATTGCTAAGCTTTGGGAAACCTTGGAAAAAGAGCTTAAAAAAGATATTGACCTGGTAGTATTGAATGAAGCTTCAGCTACCATTGCCTGGGAAGCTTTAAAAGGAAAGAAGTTACTAATAAGAGATCAATCGCTTTACCTGCGATTTTTATTAGATATTTCCCGTGAAGCAGAGGATTTTCGTGTTTTAGCTCAAGAAATCTACGAACGAAAAGAAAAAAGGAAAATGACTCATGCTAAGTCCTGCTGACCGTTTTTTTATCATGAAACGAGTAGATTTTATTCAAGCAGAGTTGGAAGATTTAGCAGAATACCAACAGATAAGTTTTAACGATTATACTTCTAACAGGAAACTTCAGCGCAATTTGGAAAGAATTGCTGAAAATATTGCGAATGCCATTATCGACTTATGCAAAATTCTACTCTCCAATACTACTCAAGCCATTCCTGACACTTATCGTGATATTATTCTCAAAGCAGGAGAGCTCGAATCTCTTGATCCTGCTCATGCTTCTGAGATTGCCGATATTGCTCGATTACGCAATATACTTGCTCATCAATATCTCGATATCAAATGGGATGCTCTAAAATTCTTTATAGCTCAAGCGGATAGAATTATTCGACCTTTCTTAAGCACTATCAAAGATCATTACCTAAGCGAATAAAAGCTTTTTTAATTCAGTATCCCGCAAAGGATACAGATATAACCGTAAAACAATAGATATTTTCATCTAATACATTTATATCTGTAAGATACAAAATGCTATTCAGTCCAGATCTGGTTTTTTTCTAAGTTGCTTCACTTGCGAGTGACGTTGTTTTTGGATTAAGCGCTTGAGGCGCGAGGCAAAGGATGGTTTGGTGGCTATCCGTTTTTTTTCTTCTTGAAGAGCAAGTTCTACCATATGCTGTAGTTTTTTTATCGCTCGAATTCTGTTTTCAATCTGACTTCGTGTTTCCTGGTTGCTGACATAAAGGATTTCACTTTTATAGAATGAGATGATTTTAGCTTTTTGTTCCTCGGATAGCAGGGAGGAGTTGGCGACGTTCCATTGCAATTGTACTTTGGTGCTTGTTTTGTTGACATTCTGACCCCCAGGGCCAGAAGATCTGGAAAAAAGTACTTCTATTTCATTTTCAGGGATGATGGGAATTTCCATAACTCCTCCTTTTAGCCTTTTTTTTCATTATAGTCAAAATGGTACCTATTCTCTATTGCCTGAAGCAAAAAAGATGCTACTTTGATTTTATACGCATATTTTAAGGGGGTAGGGATGAGAAAGTTGCATTTGTTTCCTTGGATGGTGCTTCTTGTGCTATGTCTTTCTACGATTTCTTGTGTAATACCAAAAGAAAACCCTGTACCACCCTCGAAAGAGGATACTTCAGCTCAGGAAGTGGTAAAAGATATTGAGAAAGATCTGGTGGATCTGGATAAAGCGATAGAATCCCAGGAACATCTCTTGACTCCAGAGCAATTTGCTTCATTTGATATTGTTAAAAGCAGTAAGGATTTGCGTCAAGATGGCGGAGAAACGCTGTTTGTGCTCGTTCCTTCTGTCGATCTGGAACTACGAAACCATGTGACTCAGATTAAAAACCTTATTAAAAAGCTGGTTGTTCTTGAGAAGCGTCCTGAAAATGTTTCCATTTATGTTTTCGACGAAGCTGAAGCCTTGGAAAAGGTGTTTCAAAACCCTCAAACAGAAGATTTGAATGTACCTGTACACTTTTTGGCTAAATACATTGGAAGTCCTGAGGATGGAGTTTATCGCAATAATCTAGTGATATTCCCCATTGCTCCCAAGAGTAATCCAGCAGTGTTTGTGCGCCAGGATACGATCGACTTCGACCCCTTTGAGTGGTAGGTGAATTGCTTTTTTAGTTGCGGATTCCTCGAACGATAGCAATCAAAATGACTGCTCCAAGGAGGGCTACCAGAAAGCTATATAGATTGAAACCTGTGACACCACTTTTATTGAAGAAGCTCATGATCCAGCCTCCTAAAAAAGCACCTACAATGCCAAGGAGGGTATCAAGAATAAGCCCATTGCTTGATTTCATGATAGCAGAAGCTGCCAGACCCACGAGCGCACCAAATATTATCCACATTAGCAATCCCATCTGTTCACTCCTTTTAGATTATTTTCACCAAAAAACTTTTATAAAAATATACCACGTTTAATGCTCTAATTCATCAGGAGTTGAATCTGCTATACTATTGCAAGATTATCTTGAAGGAGGCTGTTGATTGATGGGAACTGAAAAAGTGATACAGACCCTGGCTTTGCATAAGCACTATAAAACAACCCATGCCTTGAACGATTTGAGCATCAATGTTGAAAGAGGAGATATATATGGTTTTTTGGGGCCGAATGGTTCGGGTAAAACTACTGCAATCAAACTGATTCTTGGTTTGATCAGACCCTCTTCTGGGGAAGTTTTGCTCCAGGGGGAAAATGTTTTTAACAATCCACACCAAGCTCTTCGAAAGATTGGATCTTTGGTGGAGACTCCCAAGTTTTATTCTTACTTGAGTGCTTATGAAAATATGATGCTATCTGCTAGACTTCTTGAGAATTGCACTTCTAAAGAGATAATGAACAGCTTGGAACTGGTGGAATTGGCTAAACATTCACGACAAAGAGTCTCCACATTTTCACTTGGAATGAAGCAACGTCTTGGTATTGCTCTGGCAATATTAAATGATCCTGAAGTGTTGATCCTGGATGAACCCACCATAGCCCTTGACCCTCAGGGTATGAAAGAAATCAGGGATCTTTTAATACGCCTTCGCCAGGAACAGGGAATCACGATTTTTGTTTCCACGCACATTTTGAATGAGGTGGAGCAAATTTGCAATCGGGTGGGGATTTTGAAAAAAGGCCTCATGATTTATGAGGGCAGGGTTTCGGACACCCTGAACCCAAATGAAGAAATAGTAGAGCTTTATGGATCTGATTTAGATAAGCTGAACTCACTTCTTTCCCCTTTAGACTATGTGAAACGGATTGAGTCAGCCTCTCATTTTATCACCATAAGCCTGGAACGGGGACGTAGCTCAGAGTTGAATCGCTACCTCCATCAAGGAGGGATCGACTTGGAATATCTTGTACCCAAAAACCCATCTCTTGAAGATTTCTTTATCGAGATTACCAAAGGAGAGAAGGAAAATGCTTAATCTACTCTATATTGAGCTTTACAAGATCTTTCATCAACGACGAATTTATGTCTTCTATATCATCATTTTGACCTTTTCTTTCCTGTTTGTCTATGTCACCAGAAACTTACCATCTGCTGATGGAACGACTATCCCCTTGCTATTACTGCAAACAGTAGTATCTCTTATCATTCCAATTTTCACCATTATTTTTCAAACCGATTTGTTTATCAGTGAATTTCGCGATGGCAATATGAAGATGCTTCTCACTCGTCCTATTTCTCGAAAGCAATTGTTTTTTGCCAAGCTCTCTTGCTTACTCCTTTTGATTGCATCCTTATACCTATTTACCTTTGTTTTATCCTATATTCTTGGTGGCACTATGATAGGTTTTCATATGGTACTGGATAATGAGGGTGGTTGGTCAATGTTTTTTAATGATATGTTCCAGACTTTCCTGGTGTATTTGGTTTCTGTTATTCCTATGCTTGCGTTCGGGCTTTTGCTAGGAATTTTGGCTATGTTTATTAGAAGCAATGGCACTTTTATCACGGTTTCCATTATTGGTATCTTTGCGATGAGTATTGTTGGGGATCTTTTTAAAAAAGTACAGCCATATATGATTACTAGCTATTTTTCAGCATCCACCAAGTTGATTGGCGAGACCTATCCTCTTCAAAATGAGATTTGGCTTAGCTGGGCGGTGGTGTTGAGCTATATTCTGTTTTCAACCTGGCTAAGTTATGCCCTTTTCCTGACTAAAGACATCGAAGTATAGTATGGCTGGGGCAAATTATTCCCAACTCATCAGAATCTTCTGTTCCGTTGGATTCCAATCCACCAGAGCTCCAAAGTTTTCTGTGACAAAGCTGTTTCATTTTTCCTGGAGGGCATGTATTGCACCGTAAGAGTCTCCAATAAACACCTTGTCTTCATAGGCAGTAATTGTAGTTTGCGCTTCTGTTTTGATATTTACCTTGTATGCTTCTCCAGTATCAACATCCAGAGCATATAGACTTCCAACATAAACTTTGTTTTGTGCAATGGTGGGAGTTTCCAAACTGCCATCCAAAGGCATTGACTTCCAGACCATTGATCCGGTTTTGGATTGGATAGCAAACACCACTCCAAGATAAGAAGGTCTTGCGGAAACAAACAAAATTCCTTCAGATAGAACTGGGGTGGATTTATCCATATTTATATCCTCATCAATTTTCAATATGGAAGAGGGAGTAAATATCCATCTTTCTTTGCCAGTAAATGCATCCAAAGCATAAACAGAATCATCAGCGTCCTTCCAACTTACGAGATACACATTTTCATCATCTACTGCTGGTGTAGCGGTGATTCTCCAGTCAGGTTTTTTGATTTTCCATCGCTCAATTCCAGTCTCAGCCTCCAATGCATAAAAGTGACCATCAAAGGTACCAAAGTAGACTAAACCGTTCCCAATTGCAGGAGCATTAACAAGCCCATCTTCGATATTTTTTTCCCAAAGGATTTCTCCTGTTTTTGCATCAACTGCAACCATAGAATCTTTGATTCTGGATTCAGAAGATCCATATTTCCTTCGATAATCGTTAGGTAGGTATTTACAAGCGAATAAGGTAGAATCTGAGAGTGCAGGGGCAGAGTAACTAATCTCACCCTTTGAGGGAATGCTCCACAGTTCTTTCCCGGATTTTACATCATAAGCATAGAGGTGGGTTCCACCAAAGAACAAGGTACCATTCCAAATCACACCTCCCCACATCCCTCCTTGCTTCAATTGCTCTTTCCAAAGAGTTTTTCCCGTATCTATGTCGAGTCCATATAAAAATGCAAAATTTTCTGCAGGAGAAGTTTTCGTAAAAACTAAAATATTTTGATCAATTAAAGGCTGGGAAATGCTGTTGTGGATGGAGGTGGACTCGATAAATGCTGACCAAAGCAAGGTATAAAAAGGATTTTCATCCATATAGGGAAAGGTATAAAAGGGATTTTTATCCATGTTAGATGGAGTAGAAATATCGGGGGAGGGACTTACAGGTGTGCTGGTTTCTTTTTTTGCGCAATTACTTATACCAAAGATAAGCATCCAAACAAGAAAAAACCTAATGATGCTCTTGCCTACTTTTTTCATGGTTTACGACCTCCTGGAAAACGATGATTTAGCAAAAAGGATCAAGGCGCTTATTAGCAAGAATAAACCAAAGATACCAATGACCCAGACAATGGTTGTGCTCGAAACTCGTTCCTTTTTTGTTGCTTCATTTCCTTGCTTTGGAGTATCTAAAACAACTTCATTGTCAGTATTAGTAGTAATTTCTGTAGTTCCCTGTGTTTCTATTTCAAGTTCACTGCTTTTTTGGGTGTTTACTTTCATTACATAGGCATGTTCACCCAATGAACTGCCAGGCTTGATCAAGCCAGAGATATAAACACTTTCATGATTGTCCACTGCCAAACGAGGATAATTGGGGTATTCATTGCTGCTTTTAAAATGTCCTGCATAGAGAATAGTTTCCAAAGTAGGGTCAAGTTTGACAATAAATCCAATTTGAGTTGTTGGGTAATAAGAATCGGTAACTTTCAGGTCATCGCTTTCCCAGCCAAGATAAGACACTTGATAGGTATGACCAAGAATATACACTTGTCCTTTGGAATCCAGTGTTACCTGATTAATAGAAAGCGATCCTCCTCCCAAATAAGTGGCCGCCAGTACTTTCCTTTGAGAATCATCGAGGATAACAGTATAGATATCGTTTCTTCCATGGTGTTCGTGCAAAAAACCAGTAGTTTCCTCGGTAATTCTGAAATCTGCCAGAATATCCTGTCCCGAAACTCCACAGATCAGGAGATGGTCGTTCACGGTGTTGATAAAGGTTTCATAGGGAAGTAAAGCGGAAAAGATCACTTTGCTTCCCGTGGGATCTAATAGGAGATAATTGGTATGTTCTTCCTTTTCATAGTCATGCTCCCATATCTGCTGATAAGCAATGCTTACTCCTTCAGAGCTGCTATCGGGGGTATTTAACTTTCCCAAAGACCCAGTTACATGAGCCCTGCCCAGGGAATCTACTTTCAGGCCATTGGTCCAGTTGTATCCCTTCCCTCCCAGGTAGGTGGAATACAGGACTTTCATGCCCGTAGGATCAAATTTCATGACAAAAGCATCAAATGCTGGCTCTCCGACGATATCATATAATTCCCCATTGAAAGTAGAGTCATAGCCAGGGATAGATCCTCCAATAGGAAAAGCATCCTTCTCGGTGCTTAGAGTTTTTCCAGAAAGATAGATATTGCCTTCAGCATCCAGAGCTAACCCTTCAATGTCTTCACTTGAGCCTCCTCCAATATAGGAGCTATACAGCACTTTTGTGCCCGAAGGATCCAATATCATCAGGAAACCATCGATCATCCCAGGGGAAGTGCGTTGCAATCCTGGAATGTCTCCTCCTATGGGAAAACCATCTTCAGGACGACTATGAGTGTGACCAGCAAGATACACCATCCCTGAATCATTCACATGGATAGATGCAATTTCATCGAAATCCGACCCTCCAATAAAGGTAGAAAAGAGGAGCTTGGTACCACTGGGATCCAACTTCATGACAAAGCCATCCGAAGATCCACCATTATATTCCTTCGAAAACCCTGGAATGGCTCCTCCTATGGGAAAGAAACTGATACGAGGAGTATCAGGAATCGATCCTGCTAGGTATACGCATCCTTCGGTATCTGTTGCAGCAGTATGAATCCTGATTTCGGATAAGTTTTTGGCGAAGGGATAGAAATATTCCACAGAGCTGGGTGTTTTTGCTTTCGCTTGATCAGCTATACCGAAGCTTGGGGTCGGGATCAGAGAAAACAAAACAATCAGGATAGAGCAAAGCTTAAGCCATACTGAATCTTTAAGGTTACTCACAAACTTCAATGGCAACACATCCTTCCTTCCGTTCTCCTCTAATCCCAATTCACCAGAATCTTTTGCTCAAAGCTATTCAGTGACAAAGCTGCTTCATTTTTCCTGGATGGCATACAATGTGCCATACTCATCTCCGAATATAATGATATCTTTTTCCACTAAAATAGGTGTTGCTGGAGAAAAAATATCTTGATGAAAGACTTTTATAGTGCTTCCTGTTTTAGGATCCAGGACATATAAGGCATCGCCTCCAATGTACACCTGATCATTAGCAATGGTGAAAGGAGTTTTCCCCCAGGAAGGATAATTCCATACTTCTTTCCCTGTTTGGGTGTCAATCGCATACAGAGAACCTCCAGCAACATAGAGCATACCCTGGTAAACAAGAGGGGGAATGTTAACTGTATTATTGCCAACGGTGGAGAAATTCCATTGCTCTTTCCCTGTAAAAGCATCCAGAGCATAAACCTTGCTTATATATTCAGGGGTAACTGCCGTGGTTTGAAAGTATACTTTATTTTCATCAACAACCGGTGGGGAATCTATCCAATAGGGGAGTTGAGTTTTCCATTTTTCCTTTCCCGTCATCTCATCCAGGGCATAAAACCATCCATTGGAGGAGCCAAAATATACTAAACCGTTTCCTATGGCTGGGGGTCCAATTATTGATGATGATGCTTGGTATTTCCACTTGCTTTTTCCGGTCTCAAGCTCCAAAGCATGGAGAAAATCCTGTCCTGTGCTTTGGATTTGACCTCCTTGCGCCAGGTACAAGGTTTCACCCACGATCAAAGGGTGATCCCAGGAGTCACATGCCCCGCCTGAGGGAATGCTCCAAAGTAAGGTTCCATCCTCCGCATTAACTGCATAAAAATCCCAGCCTCCTACACACACGACTTTTTCGTTTGCAGCAATCGAATAGCCACTTCCACCACTAGTTTTAAAATGCCAGATTTCTTGTCCTGTCTTAAGATCCAGGGCATAGAGTCCAGCCATAGATGCATGAACATACACTTTGTTTAGATCTTTGTTCGGCTGATTCAGAGGATCTAAAACTGAAATAGGAGAACCATCTCTGTTTTTAAAGAAAATCCATAGTTTTCGAAAGGACAGGTTAGAGGAAGGTGTTTCTTCGGGTATTTGGTGATTAGTGGTCTCAAGTTCTTCTAAAGGAGGATTTTTTTGAACGGGAGTCATGCTACAACTGATCATGCAAACCATCATAATGCCTAAAAAGCACATTTGAACAGCCTTTGCTAATAGCTTAATCATATCTTGTCCACCCGTTTTTTTTTAACATCTAAAAAAAGATTAACAAAACAAAGATTCAGCACGGTAAAGCCTTTTGATCTATTGATCGACAACACAAACTCACCCGTATGAATTAGTACAGCTCAGATTGGATTGTAACAATTTATAGTGTAGTGTAAAGATGTTTAAGATTTAAAATATTCAAGAGCTAGTTTTTCTCGTTATGCTCTTTTCCTAACTAAAGACATCGTAGTATAAGTATGGCTGTAAATTATGATTTGCAGAAATACTAATCAATAAAAAAAGCCTCTGCTTCTCAATATAAGAAGCAGAGGCTGGCATTTAAAGATCTAAGGTAATATAGTCACTTGATAGTTCATAGTTTTTAATGGCTCAACATTTTCTTCCCAAGGCCTTTTATAGACCAAAGTGGCGTTGGCTTGTCCAGCTTTAATAGCTTTGAAAATCCAAATATTGTTTTCAGGAGATCCAACGATGTCCTTGCTTTCATCTCTCAAAGTTTTCTGTTCAACAAACTCCATCATCAGAGGATCAAATTCAGACGAAAAACTCCAAAGATAACCAGTGGTGGCATTACCTTCAAGAACGATTTCCAAGTTTTGACCCAACTGAATTTCAACTACTTTAGTTTCAACAGTGACTTCTTCTTTAGGCATATCATCCTCAAGAGCTTTTGGCTTCATACATGCGCTTGCAGTGCCTACTAAAGCTATCAGCAAAACCATCACAAAATACTTTTTCATATATTTCCTCCAAAATTAACAAGATGTTCTATTTGTATATATTTATGTCACTTATTTTGTTAGCGTCAAGCTTAAAACAATGCTAAATAGGAAATCTTATGTCGCAAGTGCAAGGTCCCTGAGCGATACATACAAAAAGAGAGTATTAAGATATCTCAATACTCTCTTTTTGGAAGATTTTTTGGATTAGCTTTTCATTCTCTGCGTTCAGTTTAAACCCAGCTTACCACGATTTTCAATCCATCATAGCTTCAGGTGTGGTCTAAATCGAGATTTTCTACCTCTCCACCCATCAGAGGGACACGATGAAACTCGACTTCTCGAGCTGATCGCCCACCTATAAAATATAAGTATCCCCCAGCAATGCATAGAAAACCGCCCTGTTGATGATAAAGAATACGTTCTTCAATTTTTTCTATTCGGTATAAGTTGTAATGTAATGCATCTGATGGTTTTTTAATAAACTGGGTTTCTTTACTATCTATGCGATATCCATAGATAGTAGGTCCATCTTCGTTACCAAAAACAGTATAGTAGATCCATTCCCCCTGTATATTATAAAAGTAAGCTTTCCGATGATTGATGACAGCTTCAATTTGTTCGCCGTCCAAACTGATGCGATACAATATGCCATCGTTTCGATTGATGCAGTATATCCAATGATCAGAGTATATTATGCTTCTTGCACTCAAGCTCATTGCATATCCAAAGAATGCTTTTTTTTCACTACCATCCAGTCTCATTTTCCAGATAGTATGACCTTTCGCGACATTGGCGTAATAAATCCAGTCATCAACCACGATCATATCCATAGCATATTCGTCAGTGAGTTGTTCTTGATTGCTTCCATCCGTTTTCATACGATAAATGAAATGATCAGGACCTGGAGTTCCAGATGGATCAGCAGTATAGTAGACCCAATCCTTGATTACATTTAAGTTATGGGAAAACAGACGATTGAGCTGTTGTATGTTAGTGCCATCATGATTCATGCGATAGATATAATAAGTGCTACCTCGATACCCCCCTGAGCGATCAATAAAAAAAATCCCCTGCTCGGTAACATTGATACAACTCCCCTTCATGTTACTGATAATGGTTTTCTCGCTTCCATCGGGTCGCATTTTAAAGATTTTTCCAAAATTAACATACACCCACCCATCATAATAAGCCACCGATGAACTGTTACTGATATTTCCAGTTGAGTTACCTATATGAGTTTCTATGATTTCTTCTCCGATATTAATGGTTAAATCGTTTGGTGTAGCAAGCTCAATCGAATTAATGGTCTGTGCAGGAGTATCTTGGTCTTGGTCACTTTTCTGAGAACCAGGAGCTTGACATGCAGAAAGCAATAAAGACAAGCATATTATCCAAGCTATCGATTGGTTTTTTATACAAATCATTCTTTTCCTCCTTGCTCTAAACTCTTCCCCATACACTCGATGAAAGTTAACTCCATATAAAGTGATAAGCTTCTTTCATTTACTCATTATATTTCTCTTGAATAGCAATATCCAAAGCATAGATAACCCCTGCCCTATCTGCAAAATAGAGACGATTGTTATCAATGAATGGGGTTGATTGAATACCCTTTGACGATGCATAATAGGTCCATTTTATTGTACCATCTTGTTTGTCGAGTGCATAAAGTACTCCTGAGCTACTGCATAAAAAAATCGTATCCTGGGATACCACTGGCGGTGCTGTGAAGTTTTCATAGAAGCTGTCTTCTTTGTCAGCTTTCCAAATTTCTTTTCCCGATGAAGCTTCCAAAGCATAGAGCATTCCATATTCAGTGATGACATATAGGGTCTTTTCCTCCAACACGGGGGGAGCTACAATCCTCTCATCAGTTGAGAAAGTCCAGAGGATTTTCTTATTAATGGGATCGAAGGCAGAAAGGGAAGGATTGTATGTAGCAAGAAACATCATATCTTCTGTTATTGTCGGACCAAACTTCACATGATTAACAAAATCGAAAAGCTTCATATGTTGAATTAGTTTGCCAGTCTCAGGATTAAGCATAGATAGAAAACCGCAATATAGCTTATCATCAAAAATCTGAGGGTCACCAGTTGCTCCTGAGTATTTCCATACTTCCTGACCTGTTTTGGCATTTACTGCCAACATAAACGCCGTTTCTTTGGGTTCCACGTACCTTCGGTAGTCAAATCTGCCAATATATACCTTCCCCTTATGATACAAGGGAGTTGAGTTCTTTTGACTATAGGTCTTGTATTGCCACAACTCTATTCCAGTTTCTTTGTCAATCGCATACAGATGTTCCCCGTTGGTTCCAAAAAAGATCGCATGCTCTCCCACCACAGGAGTGGAAGGAATTCCAAATGTGATGTTTCGGTAGATCCACTTGATTGATCCATCTATGGCGTTTAAGGCATAAAGATACCCAGCACTGTTGGTAAAATATACTATTCCTTTATCAAATGCGGGTGAAGTAGAAATCAGACTGCCTGTGTCCAAGCTCCAGATTAAACGTGGATTGACCTTCTGGTCTTTTTCTGCATCTAAGGAAGGAGAATTATTACTTTGAGCTTTACGATCAGCGCAAGAAAAAAATCCGAACAATATAATTAGAATAAGTCCCAAACCCAAAATGCACTTGATATTTTTACTTCCCTGGAAACTCAAGTGAGTTTTACGATTGATGTTCATCGTCTTCCTTTCAGAGTCTATCAATTTTCTTGTGCAAAGGATAAAGCACGGTAAAGCCTTTTGATCTGCTGATCGACAAGATTCACTCACCTATACGTAACGGGTTACCCTATAATGGTAGCTTAGCACTACAAAACCAAGCTGTCAATAGATGAATAATGTAGCAAATGCAAGGTCCCCGTGCGACAAATATCTTCTGCTTAAAAAAATCCAATCACTATTCTCGCCCTGTAACAATTTCGATCTTCTCTTTTGTATCCAACCATTGTAGAAATACTTTTTTGAAATCTAAAGCATATATGCCAAATCCGTCCGAGGCAATAAAAATATCCTGATGTTGAAATGCATCAACCCAACCTTCACTACTTCGAGCATTGGTATTTATCCAGTGAAAAATGATTTCTCCAATATTTAAATCCAGCATGACTAAACTTCGGTTGCAGTTGGATATAATTAAAACATCATGCACGATATCTTGATAGGATTGATTATTAATGAGTATTTGGGTAACATTTCGATACCATAATGGCATCCATCCAGATAACGACTGTAACTCCCCATACTCTCTTTTTTTGGTAGTATGATCTGATCGTGAAACCCAATAGACAAAGGATCCTTCTTTTATGACAAAAAAATCCTTAGTTAATCCCACAAGAGCTTTGGTAATACCCAAACTTTCCACAGGAATTTCAATAAATTCTCCAGTTCGGGAATCTATTTCATACATAGACTTCCATGTGCCGACATAAAGCATATTGTAGTCCTGATGGGATTCAAACAAGATATCACTCGTGATTATCTCGGGGAGCAAGGCTTTCCATTGTAAGCTTTGTGTGGATAAATCAATAGCATAGATTAGACCTTTATTATCAGGATAATAATTTGGTAAATCACCGTTATAATAGCAGTAAAGAACGCCATTCATTATCCAAAGTTCAGAGGAAAGATTTATGGAATAGTCTTCTATTCCCTGAGGCGTTATGTCGCTTGATCGATAGGATTTAATATCTTCAGTGTGTTGTTGAGGATAAAATCCTTTTCCAACAGCCTCTTCAAAAGAAAACCGCCATCGTAAGCTTCCATTATTAGCATCCAGCGCATAAATAAAGCCACTAAAAGAGCCATAGAGGATCATGTCTTCATACAAGGTGACCGTTGAATGATTGGGATGATCCATCTTTTGTGACCAGCTTTTTTCTTTGGTTTTTATATTCCATGCACTAAGATAATCATATGAATCTTTCACTGTTCGAATAAAAAGCATCGTATCTTTAAAAAGTATTTCATGAAATGATCCTTCAAGCAATAGGGTTTCTTTCCATATTTCTTCCCCATTTTCTAAATTTATTCCAACAATCGATCCATTAGCATAATAAAAAAGTTGATTTTCATGGATTGATTTCGAAGAAAATTCTGCTCTATCCCCAAGATGCTTTTTCCAGCGAAACAGCTCCTCAGTGGATAAAGTTTTTTTCTCAGGGCTCATCTCTTCTTCTTGTTTGACTTTAAGCTCGAGTTCCAGGTTTTTCTGCAAAGGTGTGTTGTTTGGCGGTTTACAGCTTAAGTTTGCAAAACTAAAAGCAAATATTATAACAAGAAATCCGACTTTTGATTTTAGCATAAGCCATGGTTTCCTTCCTGAGTGTGAATGAAAATATCATCACTTCCCCTTGCGACACGCTGTTCTTGTTTTCTTTCCTTTATCATTTCCAACACAAATCAAAGACAGTGCTAAGCCTGTGGTTTTCTATGAGCTTTGGCTCATTCCAATTCCACCGCTTAGGTAAGACTCATTTTACGTTCGCTTTTTTATCTTTTATAGGAGGCAAGAGGGTTATGAAATGAAAAATGGAATCAGTCCCAGAGTCGACATGGAGAGTGATTTGTGTTTCATACTCAGAGGAATAATCTTCGACTAAAGCTATTGCAAGAATCTTTTTCATTGATAAACTACCCTGCTTTCCATGAATCACAAAAACCCTCTTTCGTATTCGATTTTTAAAGCAAGTCTATCATTTTGAAGCACTGTGTCAAATGTTCTTGCCATGTGGTGTTACCCATTGTCCTTCGCATGCTCCGGAAAGAAAACGAGCATAAGAAGAGAGTACGAAGACAATTCGTCGCTCTCTTCCTAAAAGGTCCCAGCGACATTCGTTTCCTTATGATAGACACAAGAGAACATGGGTGATTCCCATACTCTCTTGTGTAAAAGGTTCATATGATTTCATATACTTCTACGGTTTTCTTGCCTCCCAGGATTGAATAATAGGGGCTAAATCCAAGATCTTGTTGCTATCATATGGAAACACCAGGGTATTCCAGTGGGGAGATTCGAAGTATTGATAAAATTGATTAAATGAACCACGCTCTGTTCTCGTTTGCCACAGATTCTTTCCTGATAAAATCTCGATGAGATAGTAACCCTGATGAGGATCAGATGATCGTGAACCTGTTCTATCAGATACGAACAAATACTTTTCATTTATCACTATCGGACCGTCAATGAGTTCCATAAAAGTTAGCTTCCAATCCAACTCATTCCTTTCCAGATCATAACAAAACAACTTTGATCTGAATGTAAAAGGAGAGGTGAGAATAAGCTTGGATTCGTGGATCCCGCATATAATCATGTACTCACCTTCGTTGCTTTTTTTCTCATGGATTTTTGTTGAAAAAAAGAGCTCTTTCCACTTAGGGTGATGAATTTGCTTTCCATCGGAAATACTCAACAATTTAACATTCGGTTCATTGTTGAGCTTCCAAAAAGGTACAAGAAGGATATCTTGATATAGGAAGAGTTTGAGCTCTGAAAATTTGTAATAACACTCCTCCGAAAAGCTTTGTTTCCAAATGATCTTTTGAAGGTTCAAGTCCAAGGCATAGATTGATGTACCAAAAGTATAGGTCAAAAAGTATAGCTTTCTTTGGTTTGACATAAGCGTGGAGGTAACAACTTTATCCGTGCTTTGGGAAAAATGAAAAATAGACTCCCAGGATTCAGTATCCCATATCCATAGGTGATGTTTATCTTCTGACACCAGGGCTATTTGATTGAAATCAAGATCTAACACAAAATCGACATGCTTTTGGAATACCTCTTTGTGCATTATGCTTCCTGTTTTCAAATCCACCGCAAGAAGGGTATGATCTTCAGTGGACAAGAAAAGATAGGTATCATTGGTACCCAGAAGAGTGATAGCTTGATCTTGCGAAGGTAAACGCCATTTTGGGGTAAAAGAGGCTAAGTCAAAAGCAACCAGCTCTTGTTTCTGATTAGGAAGGATCATGAGATTTTCGCTGAAAACTACAGAAGAATACTTTTGTCCAAAAAAGGGAGCAAAATCTACGGGTACTTTGAAAAATTCTTCAGGGGCTTGCCACAAGATCTTACCGTTTTGGATATCATAGGCCGTGAACGCTACTCTTTGACCCTGAGTAAACACATCTATGAAATACCAGTCCTGATAGATATACTTGTTATGATTCAAAGGTTGATCGATGGGATCGTATTCCCAGACAACAAGTTCTTCAGGATTCATCACAATGGGATTGCTAATATCCTTGCTTTTGCATCCTGGGCATACAAGAATAGAAAAAGAGCACAAGAGAATCAGAAATGTTTTAATTGGCAAAAGCACAATAGATTTATCTCCTTTCATGCTCATCTTCTTTTCGAATCATACTCATGGGTTTGAATTTTATTCGTCGATTATTAAAATAGTTGTTTGGATCAAATAATACCCGAGTACTTTCATATGGGTGCTGACCTGTTAAAAATAGATTTAAAATATCTTTTGAATAGTCTCCCTGCTTTGGATCTCCATATTTTATTATTGCTGCTGTCCATTGATCCAGAGTTGGCGTACTTGGGTTTCCTTTGGGAGTTTTAGTTATATGATCCCAATATGGGTATGGTGTAGCACCAATCAATTTTCCGAATAAATACCCAGCACCAATGCCAATATTATTAAAAGGGTTGAAAAATTTTACACCTCCATTAAAAAGTTTTGGGGCACCTTTAATAACAGAAGCCCAATCTCCACCATCAGTTGCATCTTCATCAAAAATAAATAATCCACCTTTTTTTGATTCACCATTTAATGGCACTTGCATAATGCCACCAAATCCACTACCATTGTCGCCTTTTGATTTATCATCTTCTCCAAGTCGTGATTCCTGATAACCTTTAGCTTTTAGTAGATTCGCAACATCAACTAAGCTTAAGGGATCATTGGGTGATGGTATGCCTTTTTTGCTTGGTAATAATGGTATTGGAATTCCAGTTTGTGAAGAATAATAACTTGCCCAGAATCCAAATGACATATCATGCTGATCATAATCATATCCACTTGATCCTTTCCCGTATTTCTGCATTTGGGTAGCAATAAAGCCTCCTATCATAGCATGATGGATAAATTCGGTTACTGCCCCTTCTTTATATCGGGTAATTTCAGACCATATAAAGTAATTTTGATCATAAAAGGATTGTACAGATACAAGAAGATTTCGTACTTCTGATGCGCTAATCAATCTTCCGCCTTCAAAAATCAATTCTATAAGTGCATTTTTTATTGCATCAAAAATAGCTTTGCCTTTTTCCGAATAAGTTTTTCCTGTTATAAAACCATATTTATCGATTGTAATATCTATTCTTTCCCCATCGATATACATAGTTACCCAATATCCATCTTTACACCCATCGTTGCTTTCAAACATACCTTCAATAAGCAGGTCTTGATGTTCATTTCGACGTTGTGCAGCATCGCGTGCAGCTGCCTGTCTTCCAGCTTCAGCCATACTGATTGGGCTAAAACGATGATCCCAACCTGCAGCGTCTTGAACTACAGCTACCATTGGGGTATAGTCTTCCATATAGCAGGAGTTCATGCCTCCTTCACTGCTTTGAATATTGGAGTAGTTCATTGGAGTGAATCGGGGAGGCGTCCCCGTATTCTCAGGGGAATAACCCGTAGGATCAATCAAGGATACCGGATCGTTTTGACAATAGACGTAGCGATTCTGAGAAGCAGGATGATCGGCAGATCCTTCCACCGTATCTTCCTGGATAAAACGTCCAAGGGAAGGGTCATAAAAGCGTGCTCCAAGGTAATACAAACCTGTATCGCCGTCCCATTGCCCTTCATGGGCTCCGGAAAGAAAACGCGCATGGGAAGAGAGCACGAAGCTAACTCGGCGCTCTCTTCCCATAAGGTACATTAACTTAAATCGCCTTCTTTATCATAACTGCTTACCTGACTCCAAACTCGTCAGTATGGGTTGTATCGAAATCTCTATTCAATCTTGCTCTAAAGACAACCATCTTACCCTGTGATCACCCTTTGTTGCAAGTTCATAAATTAAACCGTTCCCATGGATTGCTAAGAGATTTATGGAATAGTCTGCCTGGAGAGATACTATAGTATGTAATTGGCCTTCATTATCCAATTTATACAAGGTAAAGTGTACCTTTCCTATGCTTTCTTTGCTGTCGCCTATTCTTTCAGAAGAGCTCATATAGCCTCTACTGAGTAGCATTGAATCTGTCCATAGATGGATAGAGGCTGGCAAGGTATCTGTAATTACTTCCACATTACTTCCATCGGTTAACATACGATAAACCGCTGGAGCTTTATGAAACATTTCGCGTTGTGTAAAGACAATCCAGTCGCCAGCAACATAATAACTATCATAATCCCCAAAGGTAAATCCCTTGCCTTCAAATAGATTTTCAGCTTCTCCTCCTTCAATGGGAATGCGATAAAATCTATTCCGACTTTGAAAATACACCCAATCCCCTGCTACTTGAATCTCAGCAGGGTCAAGCTCCTCATTATCCAATCGGACCACAGGAGATCCGCTGATATGAACTCGGTAGAGCTCCAGTGGGGGAGCATAGACATAACCACCACTATCTTCAGCCACCGAAACATAGAGCCAGTCTT
>DAOSES010000003.1:0-125537 GCA_035363255.1 Caldisericia bacterium
TTAGACGAGGAAATGAATGAAACATTTCATCCACATTTTTAAATGAGTCAACACGTACTAACTCATTCCGAAGAACATCCCTCCCTGCAATCTATTGAGCTCTTGAGAGTCTCTTGTTTGCTTTGATTCAGCTTTTGTATATACTCTTGTCACATGAAAACAGGAGAAAACGAATAATGGAAACAGAAAGTAATATAACTTCCGATCAGGGAGTTTTTTGCGTAAAAGTCAGAGTAAAAACTAAAATCTATACTTGTCGTTGTAGTCCAAAGCTCAAGGACTTGCATAGTGGAGATCGAGTTTCGTTAGTGATTAATGGTGAGCAGGATTATGGGGTAGTAAGTTCCTCAGTGTTTGCATGTGATCATCTTGCAGATATTTCCATGCCCCTACTATCCGATACTATCTTTATCCACAAAGAAAACGAAAAGAAAGCTCTTGAAGAGAAGGAAAGTGATTTGATTCGTTTCTGCAAGGAGCGATCCCAACATTACAAACTTGATATGGAGTTTGTCAAAGCTGAATACGCTATGGACAACAGCAAATGCACAGTTTACTTTACAGCCGAAAAACGCATAGATTTTCGTGAGTTAGTCAAAGACGTCAACAATTATCTCAAATCCAAAACCAGAATCGAACTCTGGCAAATCAGCACCCGTGAAAAAGCCGTCCTTATCGGAGGGATAGGTATCTGCGGTCTCGAAATATGCTGTCGAAAGCTCTGCCGTATTCCTGAAACGGTGAGTATCCGCACCGTCAAAGACCAACACCTCGAGATCAACCCCCTCAAGATAACAGGTATTTGTGGAAAATTGATGTGTTGCCTAACCTATGAGCATCAACAATACCTTGAGATGTCCAAAGACTACCCCAAGATAGGAAAACGTGTCATGGTCAACGAAAAACCTGGTATCGTCAAAAACTGCAACGTGCTCAAAGGTACCATCACCGTGGAGTTTGAAGAAAATGGTACCATGGAAGTCAGCCGAGAGCTGGTAACCTTAAAGGAGTCGTAAAGCAATAGTACGACTGGGACTGTTCAAAGTCCTTCGATAAGATTTTTCCACCGAGGGAGCCTCACTGGTTCCCTCATTTTAATTTTTGAGTCATTTCGATTTGAGATCAAGGGTGGTAAGTGCTAATATGTTATTTTTAAGCTATTATCTTTCCATTTGACAAGTGATAATATTATACTAAACTAAAAAATAGTTTGATAAGTAGCATAGGAGTACATAGCATAAATGACTCACTCTGCATCAGTATTAATCGGTTCAAAAGGGAACTCCCAATTCTTTCAAGTGTGCTATGCCATTTCCTTATCCTTCTTTTTTTTGGGTTTTTTTCATGGGATTTATGAATTTTTTACATATACTTTAGTAAATTGAAAGGAGTGCGTTAATGTTTTTTAAGAAAACTAATGTTGAGCTTCCTTCCTTTTCGAGAGAGAGAGAGAGAGTAGTTATTCCTACTCGCTTGTCTCTCGCACGCTAGCCTCATTTCTTTCCCTGTTGTTACTCTTCCTTCTTTCCGTACCAAGCTCCTTCGCCCAAATCTTGGGCTCCTCTACCTATTACTCCAGTCGCTTCTATCCTTTAACCCTTCTCAGTCAGGGAGATCCTTTGGCTGGGATGCACGGAACGGAAGAAAACATCTTATCTATGCCCACTACCCGCTGGAGCAATTTAGCGGTGAATCTAAATACAGGAAATGCCATGGTCTTGGTTCAACCTGTTAACCTACCAGGCACTCCTCTACCTTTAAGTCTTTCTCTTTTGTATCATCATCGCAATGCGGCAGTGAATGTCGGCTTGGGGAATGGTTGGATGAGCACCCTCCATACTGCCGTAGCCATCGATCAACAAACGCTGGATATCACCTGGCTTACCCCCGATGGACAACAACTCATCTTTCCCTGGAATGCTTTAACTTCTTCTTACGATAATCCCTATGGCTTTGCAGGAAAAGCCGAAGTTCTTCCTAATGGCAACATAGTCATCACTCCCCTCGGACAAGGAAGTATTATCTACGACAGCACGGGCAAACTTATTGAACTCCAGGATAAATGCACCACCGGCTCTCTGGAAGTCACTTACGACAACGGTCGCCCTGTCAGTTTAGAAGACAGCTTCAGTGGTCGCAGTATTACTTTAAACTGGAATCTCCAGAGTCAGCTCGAAAGTATCGAAGATCCTTCGGGTCAAGTCTGGGAACTCACTTACGATCAAAGTGGAGACTACCTCCTTTCCATTACTCCTCCCTCCCAGGAACTGACTCCTCCCAGCCTGAGCTTTGGCTATGATACCCAAGGCACAGGATTCCTGAATACTCATGAAGATTTATTAGGAAATGATTACAGCCTTTCCTATTACAGCAGTGGAAGCTTTGAAGACTGGTTTCAGAATTGGACCGATCCTGCGACTATTACCACCGGTCTCAGCTATGACGACACAGTTCAGGGCTTTGACTTGGTCACTACCTTCACCGATGGCGAAGCAAGAGACTATCACTATGGCTTTAACAGCGAAGGCTATCCTACGAAAGTCTGGCAGGAAGAAAACAGCATCCTCCTGGCTCAAAGCTATGGCTACACCATTCAAGGCTGGCGCAATAGTATCGAAGATGCCTATGATAAAGAAACCACCCTCAGCTATGACAGTGTAGGGCATATTACCAGCATGATCGCTCCTCCTCCAGCCCTGGGAGGCACTTCCTATGAAAAGGAATGGACTTACAGTCCCAGTAATGATCTGGATGGACTCCTGACCCAACAACGAGAGAAAGTCACTCCCAGTGTCTGGGCCACCACCAGCTATCAATACAACGATCAAAATAGCTCCTGCCAGCCCTCCCATATCACCAACCCCTTAAATGAAACCACCGTAGTCAGCTATACCCCCGAAGGCTTTGTTTCCACCGTCACCGTTCCTACTTCCTCTGGTACCAAAGGCATGAGCTACAGCTATAGTCCTTACACCAAAGCCCTCACCTCCATCATCGACTTTGGAGGTAATGAAAGCCAATTCAGCTACAAAACCTCTGGCTTAATTGATGTTTATACCACCTGGGAAGGACTCAGCAGCTCAGGACGCAAACTCAGTGAAGTCGCTCATAGCTTCAATCCCACTCATCTCCTCATTGGCACTTCTGACAGTGTGAATAGCACCACGACTACCATAGGCTATACTTTCAATGGTGCTCAGAATTATTCCATGAATGCCAATGGTTGTGAAAGCAGCTATGAATTTTATGAAACAGCAGTCATTAAACCGGGAGATCCAAGATATGGCGGAGGATGTGGTGGGTATGCCCCTCTATTGTCCAGTCATACCAACACCATGAATCAAACTACTACCTACACCTTTGATGATTCTGGCAAGCTTCTCACTTCCACCAATCATCTGGATCAAGAAAGTAGCTACACCTATGATGTCTTTGGAAGAACTGCTGCTCAAACCAATCCCTTTGGCAAAAGTGCCAGCTATACCTACGATCTCAATAGTCGAATTACCGAAATTGACATCGATGGCGAAGGCATCACTTCTTACACCTATGACTGGGTAGGAAGACTCACCGAAAAAGATGATCCCGTAAAAGGTACCATTAACTATACCTACAATGTAAGAGGAGATCTTCTTTCCGATGAGCAAGGCTCCTATTCCTATGATATCCTGGGACGCGTTACCTCTCATCCCACGGAAGGCAGTTTCACCTATACCCCCGATGGTTACATCGCTACCCACAATGGTATGGATTATGAATTCAACAACAACGGTAATCTTACCTCCTGGGAAAGCGATGGAGGCACCGTCGACTTTGATTATACCGGGCTTCAAGGTTCCACTCGTTTAGGGCTTCCTTCCACCATGACCGGCAACCAATATATCAGCTCCTATGCTTTCAGCTATACCCCTCGTCATTTACTCAGCAATCTTACTGTGACTTCTAAAAACAATCAAAGCTTTAATTATGCCTGGAGCAGTGCCGGAGAACTCCAAAGTATCCTAAGTCCCAACAACACCACCCTCACTCAAAGCTGGAGCTCCAAACTCCTCACCGCCTTAAGTGTCAAACACAGCCAGACCCAGGTTTCTTATCTCAGCTCTTCTCAAAGCTTCAGCGGAGAACAACAACTCACTGATTATGACTATTTACTGGTCAATGGAGTAAATCCTCTCACCTATGCCAGTGAAAACTATGACCTCACTTATGATGCTTCCAGTCGTTTAAGCACTCTCACTCGCAGTAGTGACAATCGGGTGGTCACCTATGGCTATGATCAAAATATCGGACGCTTAAACAGCATTACCCTTTCCAATAAAGGAAGCTATTCCCTGGGCTATAATAGCAATGGCTCCTTAGATACGGTCACCTATCCCAATCAACAGGGAACAGAAGACTACAGCTACGACAACATGGGAAGACTTCAAAGCATTGCCTACCCTGATAATAGCATCATGGCTTTTACCTGGACCGCTCGAGACAAAGTAGCCACCCTTCAATATACCACTTCCCAAAATGTCGTTCATAGCTATATCCTCACCTATGACAATGAAAACAACTTAAAAACTTCCGTCTACAGCATCGATGGCTTGCAACAAGCTTCCTGGTCTTATGTCTGGGGTCCTCAGGGACTGGAATATGCCAACAAGAACAGTGGAGCCCTCACTCAAAACTTCAGCACCGATCCCCGAGGTAGAATCCTTTCCATGACCAATACTGGTGCTACTTACTCTGGAGAGCTTTACTTTCATTACGATGCTTTGGGCAATACCAGTCTTATTACCGATGCCAACAGTAATCCCAAAGCCAGCTTCCAATATGACCTCCATACCGGCAGACTCATCCAAAGTTGGAACCCCGATAATCTGGAAATCATCAATCTCAATGATGGGATTACGGGAAGTATTAATCTTACTGCTATCCGAGCTCCTGGTTTGGGAAAAGATATTACTATTCAACCCTATCCTCCTGTTAAAATAGGGGGATCCACCAATGGAGACAATTGGGGCAGTATCCACATTGCTCCTGATGGTGCTCGTATGGTAACTGACCTTACTCATGTCAGTCGTTTTGGCAAGGACTGCGGGGATAATGCTAAAATGCATGGTACGGATTATGGTGATTGTCCCCCTGGAACAATTCGGGTATGCAAGGAATATGGCTCATGGGAAGATTTCGCAAATTGTATGAACGATATGTTTGGTATAACGGTTGGTAATATGGATGCCACAGATATCACAAAGCCAATGCCGTGGCCAATGGAAAATGCTGAATTTTTTCAACTCCTTGCAGATTTAGGATGGACGTTTACTTGGAAAGTAAGACCCGGAAATTTAGCAGGCGCTCAAGTACAATGTTACGAAAAAACGGCGTGCAAGAAATGGGGATGTAGTGCACCTGGTGGAATGGGAGCAATATAAACAATAACATGGAGGTGTTGCATGAAAAGTAAGAGTTTAATAATCTGTGTTTTGATCATCATTATCTCTAATGCTTGTTTGTATTTCTTTTTTTCAAACAAGCTTCAATCCCTGAGCAATTCTTTGGTGGCTCTTGAAAAGAAATTGGACAAACCAGTACTCAGTAACGTAATCATTCCCGAAGAAGGTCTTAAATTTCGAGACAAAGAAGGCAAGTTAGTAGCTCAAATCAGTGATTATGGGTCCTTAACGCTGTATAGTTACGAGGAGAAAGAGAAGATAGTTTTAGATCCTCACATGATGTACACTGGAGAAGGAGCTTTCTATATCAAGAACAAACTGGGTCAAGTGGTATGTGGATTGTATGCAGGTGATCATGGAGGAAATTTAGATCTTAGCAATGTTGCAGGTACCCCTACTGCGAAAATTCATTCCGCTACTCAGGGAGGTCTATTTTGGTTTTACAGGGATGGAAAAGTAGTTAAGCTTTTTCCAGAAAACAAATAGTGAAATAAGTATTTCTTTTACTTAGTGGTGATTAACTGAAAACACAACATATAGGGGTGGTTTAAACCACCCCTATATGTTGTGTTTTCAGTAGTACCCAGATTGTTTAATCGATCTTCTTAAAGACGCTGGCTTTGGCTTGGCAAATGGGGCAGTGGTCGGGGGTATGATCCTTGGAGATATAGCCACAAATGGGGCAAAGGTAAAAGTCGTGGGCTTCGTTTTTGTCTAAATCAGACAGCATTTCGGTATATAAATCAGCATGAACTTTTTCGGCAGCAAGGGCATATTCAAACATGCGCACTGCTGAAGTTTCATTTTCGTTTTTGGCTTCTGCCACAAAGTTGGGATACATGGATTGGTATTCGTGGGTTTCTCCTCCAATGGCATGTTCCAGGTTTTGACGGGTATCTCCCACGCCTTTTAACAGACGGAAATGAGCATGGGCATGGATGGTTTCGGCTTCGGCTGCGGCTCTAAACAGTTTGGCAGCGGTATGAAAGCCATCTTTTTCGGCTTTTTCTGCAAAGGCTAAATACTTACGATTTGCCTGGGATTCTCCAGCGAAAGCTTCCTGTAGATTTTTTTCGGTTTTTGACATAGTTTATCTCCTTTTTTATTGATTCCTGAGTAAAGTATTCCCAAAATGCGAACTTTTTTTGTAGCGATCTTCATTGGAAAAGATACAACCGCAGTACTTCTGCATATAGTAGTTTTTCTCTCTTGCGAGTTTTTGCCCTTCGTCGAAGAAAGGGCGGAAATCCTGGTAGTAAAAAGCTGGAGAGGGAGATTTGTGGTCCAACTGCTGGGCACTGGCAATAATACCTTCATGGTGTTGGTATTTGCTATACAAAAGAGTGGTACTGAAATAGGGTATATGATGCTCCAGGGCTATTTGCCTGCTTTTGCTGAGTCTGACCTGGTAGCAGGTATGGCAGCGATTTGGCATGCTGGAATCGCTTAGTTTGAGGATGGAGCCTAAAAAAGCTTGGTATGGATATTCGCCAATCAGGAGAGGAAGTTGGTATTCTTTTGCCAGAGCTTTGACGCTTTCGAGTCTCTCGAGGGCTTCTTTGTAAGGATGAATGTTGGGGTTAAAAAAGTATAGGGTGATTTGAAAGGAAGAAGAGAGCTCTCGGACAGGTATCAATGCGCAGGGAGCGCAACACACATGGAGCAACAGTTCTTTCAAAATAATACCTCTCGGTCGATCATTTTCATATGCTTGCTCATATATTTATATCCTTCGGGAGTCAACAATCTCCCTCGTGGCGTTTTTTCAAGAAAACCTAAAGAGAGTAAATAAGGTTCCACTACTTCTTCGAAGGTGGTTTTGTCTTCATTTAGTATGGCGCAGAGGGTGTTTAAACCCATAGGCTTGCCTTGTTTCTGATACAGAAGCAGTAAAAGCCTTCGATCGTGGTCGCTGAGACCGAAGTCGTCCAGTTGCATCAAGCGGAAAGTTTCCAGTACCACTTCCTGGTCGATCCTCTGTTTTTGGTGCACGGTGGCGACATCGCGTGCTCTTTTCACCAAATGAATAGCAATTCTTGGGGTTCCTCGTGATCGCTGGGCTATTTCTTCGGCTTCAGCATGGTTGATACTGAAGTGCAAGTGGTCTGCGGCATGTTGAATGACGGTAACAAGTTCTTTTTTGGTATAAAAGCTAAAAGAAAAGCTTAAACCAAAGCGATCTCTCAAAGGCTTGGACAGAAGCCCGGAGCGTGTGGTGGCGCCTATCAGGGTAAAGGAACGGCAGGGGATGTTGACTGCTTTAATGTTGCGCCCACTCCCTCGCACCATATGAATCTGAAAGTCTTCCATGACGCTGTAGAGGGATTCTTCCACTCGTTTGTCCAGGCGGTGGATCTCATCGATAAACAGCACATCATGTTCCTGCAGGGTCATGATCATGGAAAACAAGTCAATGACTCGTTTGAAAGAGGTTGCAGTGGTTTTGACGATATGAGCTTCCATTTCGTTGGCAATGACCATGGCAAGAGAGGTTTTACCCAGCCCAGGGGGGCCAAACAACAAGATATGTTCCAGGCATTCTCCTCGCTCTTTGGATGCCTGCATGGACACACTCAGGCTTTTCTTGATATTGCTTTGTCCCACATACTCTTTTAAGTTTTGGGGTCTGAGCACCAGATCGTCTGTTTTTTCGTTCAAGGATAGGGGATCAGCTTGCTTTTTCCCATTGATGATAGACATGGTCTCTTTTATCCTGCAAACGTTTATTATCGATAACTTTTTTGGTATAGAGAAAGTCTTCTTTAAATTGCCCCAAACGTTGAATTGCAGGATTCCTTTCTTTCAAATATCGAGCGGAAAAGTCTTGATACCTAAGGATATCATGATAGGTAAGGGTGAGATAGTCTTGTCCGTCATAGCTCCCATCAGGGAACAGTGCGTAGAAAAAATCCCCTGTCGCTTTGTTTTTCCAGTGTTCCTCGGTAGCCTGAATGCCTTTAATGATTCGCTCTGCTGCGTTTCGATAGTAGATGATGTTTGTTTTGTGATAAAGCTTGAGCAAAAAACTAGCTTCATTGATGAGATGGTTGAGGGATGCATGGGTTCGTTGAGAAGCCTGGCCTTCGCACACATAGTCTTGAATCATCATCCCATCGTTGGGAGTACGAAAACCAAGACCCTTCGACATGTAGGACAAGAGAAGATCTCCAATTTTTTGAGCCATATCCAGTGCCTGGGGAGTATGAAAACGGTCGTGAAAAAAGAGTAAAAATAAGGCAGCATCCACGTTGAAACGGGTATCAAAATAACGATCCTCCATATGATAAAGACTATTAAGCCAGGTCGAGACTGTTCCGCTTCTCCAATACTGTGTGTCCTGGCGATGGTTTACAAGAGCAAGGTAGCAATTGATTGTTAAAGCGTAAAAAAAGCGCTCATGGTCGGTATAATAATACTCCAAAATGCTTCGGGCTGCATACATCGAGTAGTCCCAATAATAGGTTCGATTGGATTCTCCTTCGTATCCTGTACTCGCTGTCAGATAATAAAAACCATCACGGGAAAAATGTTTTATCATGGAAAAATCGGTCACTTCCAGTACCTTTCTGGTTCTTGCCGAGTAAATATTGAGAAGCACCAAGTCGGAGAATAGTATCCAATCTTCGAGTTGGCAGGAGGGTAAAATCCAGGTACGAGTGTGAGTCCAGAGCAAAGATGCCTTATCATCCACCCAGACCGAAGAAGGAACATCCATGCGTTCGCTTAATCCGAGTGGCAGTTTGCGACTTTGAAACAGAGCTCCTTTTAGCCAGGTTTGGACTGTCCAATCATGCATTTTGCTTTTAAAATAAATCATGTTTCCTTTCCATGAAGTCTTTTCAAGCGCCTGAATCGACAAGCTCAAGGAGGGATCGCTGTAGTTTTCATGGGGGTAAACAAAACCATGAGCTTCCCAGTCGTTCCAGGGACGAGTTTGAGTGTCCAGCCAGGAGATGGCATAGCTGATGGCAGAAATATCCTGACTTTCATTGAGAAATTTTAAAAACACAAAACAATCCTCGTTGTTTTGGCGTCTCAAGGAAAGATGCAAGTGAAGTGTTTTGTGGGGTCCTTTTCTAAGTAGAAACAGGTATTCCCAATCATGTGCAAGTTCGTTGTAAAGCACTTTCCTGGATAAAAGCTCGGAAAACGACCAGCCTTCTCCCAGAAGAATCTGGACGGTTTTTTGCTTCTCTTCAGAATTGCGATAGGTAAAAGATAGGTAGTCCTTGTCAGTAAAGAGTTTGTGATCGGGAATGACCTGTTCTGCGCGTTGAGAAGGGGGAGCAATACTAAAGCCAGGCCATGGCAGGATAAACGCGATAAGCAAAAAAACGCTGAGTTTTCTCAGACTGCTTTGCGTGTTCAAAATTTTGTTAGACCTCCAGCTTTTTTTCTATATCCATCTTTTCACTACTACCATAATCAGTCTTCCTCATTATACTTTAAACCAATAATATTTGAATGAAAGGGACATGAAAACACAGTATGCAAGCTTTGTTGTCATTGGATTTTTATGAACAAGAGCTTCGACCTTTACTGAGCACTTATCTCAGCAAAAAGGATGTGTTTGAAATTGACCGATCGTTCGAGTATGCCAAGGGGCTTCATCAGGGGCAATTTCGAAAATCTGGTGAGCCCTACATCATACATCCTCTGCATGTGGCAAAGATTCTTGCAGAACATAAAGCCGACCGAAGCATCATCATCGCTGCCATGTTGCATGATAGTATCGAAGACACCAAAGCAGACGAAAAAACCATTGCTAAAGATTTTGGTGAGGATGTTGCCAGCCTTGTGATCCAGGTCACCAAGCTCCAAAACTTTCATTTTTCCTCGGAAGAAGAAGGACAGAGTGAAAATCTTCGCAAACTTTTGCTTGCCATGGCTTCTGACACCCGGGTGGTGCTTATCAAAATTGCTGATCGACTTCACAACATGAGGACACTGGATGCTTTGTCTCCTGAAAAGCAATACAAAATTGCCAAAGAGACGATGGAAATCCTTGTACCCTTGGTGCATCGACTTGGTATGTATGCCTTCAAATGGGAACTGGAAGATCTTTCTTTCAAATACCTTGAATCAGAACGCTATCGAGAAATCAAAAACATGGTTGCAAAAACCCGGGACGTTCGGGAAGCCTATGTAAAGCTAGTTATGGATGAACTATACAAAGAGCTTATCCGCAATGGCTTGAAGTTCAAACTGGAAGGCAGACCCAAAAATCTATTTTCTATCAACAAAAAAATGGTCAGAGAGAATAAGAGTATAGATGAGATTTATGATCTCTTTGCTACTCGAGTTCTGGTTCAATCGGTCAATGAATGCTATAGTGTTTTGGGTATTATCCACAATTATTGGCGACCAGTACCAGGGCGTATCAAAGATTATATCGCAACTCCCAAATCCAATGGGTATCGATCTTTACATACGACTGTTTTTGGTCCCAATGATGAGCTGATAGAAATCCAGATTCGCACCTTTCAAATGCATCAAAACAACGAAGTTGGGATAGCCAGCCACTGGAGCTACAAAGAACGCAGTGAAGACCAAAACAAAGACTTTGACGAAAAAGTTGCCTGGTTGCGTCAGATTTTTGATTGGCAGAGTGAAATTGGCAATGCAAAAGATTTTGTTAGTTCAGTTAAATTTGATTTGTTTCACGATGAGATCTTTGTTTTTTCTCCCAAGGGGAAAGTGGTAGACTTGCCTTCAGGAGCTACTCCAGTCGATTTTGCTTATCGTATCCACTCAGATATTGGAAATAGTTGTATTGGGGCAAAAGTAAACGGCAGGATTGTTACTCTTGATTCGACCTTGCAAACAGGAGATCGAGTTCAGATACTTACCTCAAAGACACCCAAAGGACCCACCCAGGACTGGTTGAAATTTGTCCGTTCGCCATCAACTCGAGCCAAAATTCGTGCCTGGTTTCGAAAACAAAATCAGGAAATTGATGAATACCCTTTAAAAGAAAAAAAAGAAGAGCTTGAGAAGGACAACCAAGAAAAAAAGGAACAGGTAAAACGACCCATCAGGAAAGCTACTGCTTCGAGCGATCCTAAATACTACATTGAAATTGAAGGAGACTTAAATCTCCCTATTCTGTTTCCACGTTGTTGCAATCCAGTTCCCAGCGATGATGTCATAGGCTATATCACTCGAGGCAGAGGCATTGTCATTCATCGTAAAGATTGCCACCACATCAAAACCCTGTCTAAAGAGCCCGACCGCTTGGTGAAAGCTTCCTGGACCAGTATAGAGAATATATCCTTTGTAGCTGGCTTATACATCAAAGTAAAAGACGAACCAGGAACTCTGGCTCAAATCTCGAGCTCTATTTCATCTGAAGATATCAACTTGGTAGATCTTCGTGCTTCCATCTCCAAAACTGAATCCGCTCGTATAATCGCAAAAGTGCAGGTTAAAAACATTCAACAGCTCAATCACCTTATTATGAAGCTAAATCAACTGGCTTGTGTTGAAAAAGTAAGGAGAATGTAGCTGATGCGTCTGGTGATACAACGCATTCTTTCTGGACAAATCGTGGTGGAGGGACAAGTCATTGCAAAAACCCAGCAAAGTCTGGCTGTTTTTGTGGGTATTGAAAAAGAAGACACTATGGAAGACCTTCATATAGTTGCCCGAAAAATAGATGGATTGCGAGTTTTTGAGGATGAAGCAGGAAAAATGAACCTTAGCCTGGCAAAAACAATGCCTTTGCTGATGATTCCCCAGTTCACCCTTTTAGGAAAGCTTAATCGAGGACATCGGCCCGATTTTACCCAAGCCGAAGCACCTGAAAAGGCAAAAGCGATGTATGAGAGTCTTTTACATACACTTCAACAGGATTATGGTCGAAGCATTGAAAGCGGACGTTTTGCCGCGGATATGGAAGTTCAACTCAAGATTGATGGTCCTGTGACTCTGATTTTTGATACCCGGAGGAATGAATGAAGATAAAAACGATCCCTTGCGGTCCAATCTCAACCAACAGCTACGTGATTCATCAGGATTCAGAGGCAGTGCTGATCGATCCTGCTGAATTCAAGCCTATCCATCAGTTTCTTCAAGACCAGCAACTGCTTCCCAAGGCCATCCTTTTAACTCACGGTCATTTCGATCATATGCTTGCTCTGCCTGAGTTGCGAAAAGCTTATCCAGAACTCCCTATTTATATCCATCCCGAAGATAAAGCCCTTTTATACGATGCTTCCCAGAATGGTTCTGTGATGTTTGCCTCTGCTTGCGCCTTGAGCTCTGAAGAGAAAGTGGATGACTATCCTGCTTCTTTATCTTTTTCTTTCGCTGAGATTAAAATTGCTTGCTATCCTGGGCATACTCCAGGTTCAGTGCTTCTGGAGCTTGGTGATGATTTGTTTACCGGAGATTTTATCTTTCAAGAATCTATCGGACGCACTGATTTTTCCAGGGGATCTCCCAAAGATATGCAGGAATCGCTTCGAAGATTTTGTACCAAGTATCATGATTGCAAGCAGATAAGACTTTATCCTGGCCATGGAGAGCATACAACTCTTGCTCATGAATTGCAATTTAATCCGTTTTTGGATAGAATCACTAAACATAAGGGGCAGTAGTTCAGTTGGGAGAACGCATCCCTCGCACGGATGAGGTCAGGGGTTCGACTCCCCTCTGCTCCACCAAATCAAATACCATCTATTGATAAAAGGAATTTTGTCAGCAGGTGGTTTTTTGTTGTCAAAAAGTGCTTGATTTAAGCCGCTTTCGGGCTTTGTGCTTTTCGCCTTGTAGCAATAGTTGGTGTATTAGAGTTGCCGTTTTCGGAGGATACTTGACACGAATTTGTGGCTGCTAAGTGCTTATTTTTAACGATTAGACCTCTGGGGTGTGCATCTTTTAACGATTTACCTTGTAATCGTTAAAAGATACTGTTAAGGCAAAAAAAACAGCCCGCCGATTGGCGAGCCGTAAATAGTTGAATGTTAAGCTGTGACTTCCGAGCCGTTTTTGAATCTGAATGTCATTGCGCCATCTTGGTTGACCGTCACTTGGTCGATTACAGCAAGCCACAGTTTTTCGTCAAACTCAGCTATGGCAAGCGGTCGGCTCTCAATGTCTTTGATGAAGCCTTCGATGATTTTGCCCTTGCCAAGGCGCTCTCGCTTGATCGCTTCCAACTCATCGACTTGCTTTGAAGCTTTATGGTGGCGTTCGAGATAGGCGTTGTTACGCGCCGTCCATTCCTTCTGGTCTACTGCCGATCGCGCATTTTCATAAATTGCCTTTCTGGATAGTTCGGTAACAACCTCAATCTCACGGAACAATTCGGCAAGTTCTGTATCAATTGCCGTGGTGTCACAAAGGACATTTTGAGCAAGTCGGCAGTCTTCAATCAGCTCATCGCGGTTATGCATTAGTTGATTGAATGCGGCTAAAAACCTTTCCTTGATCACTTCCTCGGTGATATGTGGCGTCTGGCATCCCTTTCCGGGGTTTCCGAGCCGTTTGTATTTATCATTACACTGCCAGACTTCTTTGCGGTAGGTCTTGTCGCCCTTATAACTGCCCCAGACCTTCTTGCCAAAGCGGCCGCCACAATCCGCGCAGATAAGTCGGGATGCAAATATACTCGTGCTGCTCGTGGGTCTGCCGAGGTTCTTACGTCGCTCTATTTCAAGCTGAACGGCGTCGAACTCATCAGGTTCGATAATGGCGGGATGGCTGTTCTCGACGTAATACTGCTGAACCTGTCCTTCGTTCTTGACCATTTTCTTCGTGAGGAAGTCTGCACAGAAAGTCTTTTGCAGTAGGGCATGGCCTTTATATTTCTCGTTGGTCAGGATTGATTGAACCACCGCCGTTTGCCACGTTTTCTTACCTGCAGGTGACGGAATGTTATGACGTTCGAGGTGTTTGGCAATTGCCGAGAATGTCTTGCCCTCCATGTAGAGACGAAAGATGAGGCGAACAATTTTTGCTTCGGCAGGAACTATTTGCGGTAGGCCGTCCTCACCTTTCTCGTAGCCGAGGAATTGTTTGTACGGAAGGCTGACCTTGCCGTCCGCCATTCGCTTGCGCTGACCCCAAGTCACATTCTCTGAAATGGAGCGGCTTTCTTCCTGCGCCAAACTGCTCATAATCGTAATAAGTAACTCGCCTTTGGAATCCAGCGTATAGATGTTCTCTTTCTCGAACCAGACTTCCACGCCTTTTTCCTTGAGTTTGCGGACGGTTGTGAGACTATCTACTGTGTTTCTGGCAAAGCGGCTGACTGATTTTGTGACGATGAGGTCTATGTCGCCCTCCAGAGCATCAGCTACCATCTGATTGAAGCCATCGCGTTTCTTGGTGGTGACCGCAGAAATCCCTTCGTCCGTGTAGACGGTCACAAATTCCCAGTCTTCTCGGCTCTGGATGAATTTTGTGTAGTAATCAACTTGCGCTTCATAGCTTGTAAGCTGCTCGTCGCTGTCGGTGGAAACCCTTGCGTAAGCCGCCACGCGACGCGTGACAGCGTTCGACTTTGACTGCGCCGACAAAGCTGGAGCGGTGGCAGGGATAACTCGTATATTAGCCATTGTCCGTACCTCCCAGCGCCCGTTCTCTTGCGGTTTGCCGCATCTCGTCAGTCCAGCTCTCTCGTCGGGAGCGATTTTCCCATGTAGATGTTTGCTCTGTGCCGTCTTTAAAAGTAAATACCAGGACGCCGTCGTCGGGGACTGCTATCGCTATGATCTTCCCCGATAATACATCGGGGTCGTACACAGCAAGCCCTAACACTTCGGTGCATTTCTCTTTGAGTATGTCCTCGGGTATTCGCTTGGCGGCACATTCGTGCTTTCCTCGGTAAGTGTAGGTAGCGCAAGCCCAAACCACCTTGGCATATTTTGTGCCCACGCCGCTTACCTTTTTGCGGAATTTTGCTCCACACTTTTTACAGGTGATTAGTCCCGAAAATTCGCTGAATGTCAGCTTCCGGGGATGATTAGCTTTTGCTGCCCGCCGGGCCATCTCAATCTGAACCGCCTCGAAGGTCTCGCGGTCGATAATAGCTTCATGTGAACCCTCGACATAGTATTTCGGCAGCTCACCGCTGTTTGACTTCCATTGCTTTGTAAGGTGGTCAGTGATAAAGCCCTTTTGCAAGCACGTATCACCGATGAATTTCTCGTTCCCCAGAATAGAGCCTATGGTGCTTTCTGACCAGCGACCACCGCACTTGGTGGGTACTCCGAGCCGAATCAGCTTCTTCATAATCGCATTTTTACCAAGTCCCGATAAATAGTCGGCGAATATCATTCGCACGACCTCGGCTTCTTCGGGAATAATGGTTAACTTGAAGTCCTTATAGTCAAACCCGTAAATGCGGATGTTGTTGGAGGGCTTGCCCTCCTTGAAATCTTTTCTGATACGCCACTTTTGGTTTTCGCTGACAGAGCGGCTTTCCTCTTGTGCGTAGCTTGCAAGGATGGTGAGCATTAACTCTCCGTCTCCTGAAAGTGAGTGCAGGTTTTGCTCCTCAAAATATACGCCGACGCCGAGATTCTTAAGTTCCCGTACAGTTTCAAGCAATGTGACTGTATTTCTCGCAAAGCGACTGATAGACTTCGTGAGAATGAGATCGATGCGTCTCGCACGGCAGTCGGCAAGCAGTCGCTGGTATTCAGGTCTTGAATCCTTCGTGCCGGTTTCCGCTTCGTCGGTATACACGCCGACATACTCCCATTCAGGTTTGCCCTGTATCAGATTGCTGTAGTAGCTGACCTGAGCGGCAAGGGAATGGAGCATTTCATCTTTACCGCAGGAAACACGAGCGTAGGCTGCGACCCGTTGTCTGGTCGGCAATGGCGCCGTTTGTTCAACTTTTGTTATCTTTCTGCCCATAATGGCCTCCTTTCGCATTACCATATATCACTCTTTTTTCCTTACATAGCAAGTCATTTTCGAGGAATATACTGCACGAGGATAAACCATACTTTTGGGCAAGTATTGCATCTATTGACTGCAGGTCATCATCAGAAATGATGCCATTTGCGTGCCAGTTTTTAAACACCGCCATAGCTGACTTGTAGCGGAGGATTGCTTCGTCTTTACTCATGGCAAGCCCTCCGTGACTGCCCAAAACAGGCGCGGGAACAGTATCGCCGACGTGCGTTACCATAGCTTTCAAACTCCGTGCCACAGATCGGGCATACGAAATGATATAAGGCTCTGCGGTTCACGGCCTCAGGGTGTGCCTTCCACCAAGCCATACGGCACTTGTCCGAACAGAACCGTTTCTGCTTAGAACCCCGCATGTGCTGAAGTGGAATGCCGCAGTTGGCACAGGCATCAGTATCTACGGGTAGTTCTTGGTTTATCGAAACGCTGATGTTATTTCGGCGGCAGTAGGACTTGACGGTGTTTTCGGACATACCGAGATCGGCAGCGATAGCGGCATAGCTGTTACCTTTACTACGTAAGTATTCAACTCGCTCTTTTTGAGCAGTAGTCATATGCTTTCCTCCGTTCGGAGGGGAAATAAAAAGCGCCCCTCTACCGTCTACAGACAGAAGAGGGGCACTTGCGTACCAGCATATGCTGGTTATTCGGTTTTGATGAAAGCATCCGTAAATCCCGCCGCCTTGACTCTTTTTAGCATGGCATCAGCATTGGCTTTGACGGCGTAAGCACCGACTTGTACACGGTACAGCTTTTTCGGTTCAGTTGGGGTGGGAGGCTTTGACGGTTCTGTTGCCGTGAGTAGCCTTTTGACCTCTGCTCTAAATGTATCCATTGACTTGCCGTGCTTCGGAAACCAGTGACCTGGATCGGCATGGTTACTGGCGATGCCGCGTTTATGCCCCTCGTAATGACCGATAATAACGCCATCTGCCATCGGGTCGAGATTATACTCCTTGCAAAGATAGGCACACAGTTCGGTGGCTTCCTTGTAGATTGCGTTGAAATAGGCTTTATCGGTTAGGCCATCCTCGCAGATTTCAAAACTTGTGTGACTGTCATTGACCGATCCTTTTGAGCCGGAAGCCCCATGCCAACCGCGGTGATTCCACGGCAGTGTCTGATAGGTAGCGATACTCCCATCAGCCAGTTTACCTATAAAGCCATGTACGCAGACCTGCCGACCGTCCGGTTTGTCTTGATTCCAGTGGTTGTTATATTGATTCTTGCCAAGCAATCCATCGTCCGGACCCACATAACGGCGCAGATTCGGATTGTTCGCACCGGTGGAGTGAACCATAATGCCTTTGACAGTAATAGTCCTGCCAGCCTTGTAGCAGGCGTTGTTTGTGAATATCAATTTCCGTAGATTCATTTCTGTTCATCCTTTCCATGAAGCTGTGCCAGCACATCTTTTAACTTGGCAGGCACGGGTAACCCAATAGCCGTGGCATTCTCAACGAGAGAAATTCCCTCATTAGCAATGTAGAAGAAGATAATCGCCGTCCGAAGTGGTGCTCCCGTGCCGCCGAGCAGATAGGTGTCGATGAGATGACCAATGCCGACCACAAGGAATAGCGCTACCTTCTTGGCGATACCCTGCGCTCCGATTCTGCTGGACAGTTTCTTCTCCACAATTGCCCGAAGCACGCCCGTGATGTAGTCGACGACCACGAAGGCGATGAGCGCATAAAGGAAGCCGTCCAATCCGCCCAAAAACCAGCCAAGCGTACCTCCGATGGCTGCAAATGCAACCTGAATCCAGTTCCAAATCTCTTTCATTTTCGTTTTACCTCCTGTTTTTTCGCATAAAAAACGCCTGCTGAATATGCAGACGCGAATGCTAATATGAATAATTATTCTTTAACTCTGTTTCGGGAGTGCCTCCCAAAGCCGCAAGTCTTCCTGACCGAGTGACCATAGGGCAAAACCACGCAACCGCCATCGGTATCCCGCTTCATTTGCCCAGTAGACAATCGAGTCCACGTCTTGGTAGTAGACAATTCCAAAACCATCCCCATCACCGAGGAATACCCTCGAACACCAGACGTTGATGTCACGTGGCGTAAATTTTGCCGTGTAGTCAGCGTTGCATGGAATGTATAGCATTGCTGAATGCACGAAGTCATAGTCCATAGAGATATCCTCGCTTCGGGTAGCGGATTCCTCCACATCTGAGGTAAGCGTGAATACCTCGAATTCACTGTCCCATGTCACGCTACTCCGGGCGATCCTGCCGTAGTTTTCGGTAGTACCGTTTGGCATTGTCACATCAAAGGCTTCATACGGCTCGTAAGTCCAGGCATCGCCTAAACGAAGCAGTTCACACTTGATTTCATTATCCGAGCGAATGCCGCAATAACCGCTTGTCGGTGATACCGTGGCAGTGAAGCGGAGGGTGTTACTGTTACCGGAATAGACCCTCACACGGTTGCCGCGTTTCCTCATTTCAATGAGATACATATTGGGGTTTGTGCGGATGTCGGTGGCAGGTGTTTTAGAGTAAGCTGCACCATAACTGCCGAGCAAAATAGAGTCTTGATAGAGTTCCACTCGCTCAGTGTCGATGTTGATACAACAGAAGATGTCGCCGATAAATACCCCGGCGCGCCCGCTTCCGTTATGAGGGAAAGCAAGCCGTGCTCGAAGGTGAACGTCGGAGAAACCGTCATATCTCCAGGCAAGCTGGCCACTACCTTCGAGCTGTGAATAAACCCTGCCGGACGCATATTCATCGCTTCGCCAGACTGCCCAACTGCCTGAAAGTGTAGTCCAGTAAGTGCTTTGCAGCGTGATGGGATCTCGGAAGTCCTCATACCACACCAGAGCCGAGTCGGGTTTTCGCCGCAGAATCTCGGTGGTCAGCTTGAAGCCTTTGTCCGGCACAGCCATATTCCCGTTCACGTCCTTGAAGCTACGAGGAGAGAGTTCAAAGGTAGCCGAACCTGCCGAGGGCTGTTCAGAAAACGATGAGCAAAGACGAAAGCCATATAACTGCGCGCCCACCACACCGCCATCAACTGTGATGGTATGTTCGCCTGCCGACATGCTGCGTCCTTTGGCAAGAATCGCCCAGAAGGTGCTTCTCCAATACGGCCACCATAGGCGGTTTTCGTAAAAGCCGACCGAGGAACCGTCAAGGGAGATGTTGATACCGTTCTTGTCCCAATACGGATAGCAGATACGGACTGCGACATCATAAATTCCCGATTGCGGAACGGTGATATTGTAGGTCGCTGTACCCGTTTCGGATGAGAGCGTAATCATGCCGTTGCTGATCACCACGCCCTCTGTGTAACTATCCGGCTCTCCGTCACGGTCAATATAGATTGTGCCAAACTCTGCCTTTTGTGTTTTGCCGTAGCAAGTTAAGTATCGACGGCGGTTGTATGTTTCCTCGATTATTGGAACTTCTCGGCTGGTTGCATCGCCACCCTCAGCATAATCGTAGACTTGAGGGAGCATATACGGTACTTGATCGTAATCGTCCCAGCAGGCAAGCCACGGTATCATCGGCTGCGGAGGAGCATTACCCGTGAAGTTATAGCCGCCCTCCGCCCATATTTTGGCGGCGTAATAGGTAAGCGACACGCCACGATACGTCTGGCCGAGGTCGGCAGGGTTTGTATATATCTGCCACTCCCAACCGTAACCCGGTAAACCCATATAGATCTTTTGCGGATTCATTACTCTGGCGGCATAATCATAAACACCGACAAGCCAGTCCCGTGGAGAGACAGGACCCGGTGCGCTGCCTGCCCAGGCCATACCGTATGACATAATTGCTGCCGTGTCACAGTAAGCATCGAGATCGGCATAGACACACCAATTCTCGCCGCCGACTGAGCCTTGGACGCCCGTCATACCGGGCAAACAGATATTGACCAGCTTGGCGGGATTGTACGCTTTGACAGTTTGGTAAATGTCGCTGAAGAGAATATTTGCCGCTTCCTTGTTCTCATATCCACCGCCGCGTTCCAAGTCGATATCCACACCGGCACACCACGGATATTTCTGCATGATACGCATCAATTCGGAGAGAAACTTCGTCTTTGCGCCACTTTCGTTATTCCGTAGAGCAGTGAAGATAGAAGCTGCGCCGTGGTTCATTACAGTGAGAAACCACCGCACTTTAGGCCATTTATTGATGTACGGCATCATGCCGGATATCGGCGTCCCTGTTTCGGTTATCGTTCCTGTTATGTCCACCTCGAAGGTGAAGATGCCGACGGCTTCAAAGCGGTCGCCATAATTGTTCAAGGCTTGGTGCATTCGGGTGTTGCCCATGAAAGACCATATCATGCACTTCTTGCCCTTAAGATAATCCCTGCTCATAGACGCGGATCTCCTTCCATCATTTCTACATATTCGAGGTAGACCCTCGCTGATTTGCCGCTTTCCAGCTTCACGTGGTGCTTGCTGTCGTAAGCGGCGGTATATTGGTAAAATCCATCCTTTGGCGTGGGATTGCCATTTCGCAGACATTCCCTTGACACAGCTTTCAACGCAAATTCATCACCCGCATTTACCGCCGATGTAAATTTGCACTTATGCGAACCCATACCTTGTGAAATTTCAATGCTTCCCGCCGCCATTGGCTGTTTAGGATAGATATATAAGTCAAGACCCGTCGAGGTTTCCCCGGTATTGAAGAGGACGAGGGTCGCGCCGCCACGCACCACGGCATTTTGGTAGCGAGGAGCATTCCCGCTACCTTGAAGCATGGTCGAGGTGTGCGGTGTATAGCCTGTCAGTTTGTCGCCCTCCTGAAGCTGAAGGTCGGTGAAGTAAATCTCGCCCGTGCAATCGGCGATGAGGGGACGGAGGGTTACGCTTACAATTCGCTTTTCCTCTTTGAGTTTTAGTACTTCCGCAAAGCGGATGAAGTTGTTGATTATCTTTGCCACCTCCTCCGAAAACGGTGCATAGCTCAAATGCGAGTGTGTACAAATGCTGAATTTGACAACATAGCCTATTTATTTTATAATGAAAACCAATCTATATTTGGAGGCTTGAATACACCTATGAGTGGAATCTTTCGGACTCGTCAATAAGGTGCACTAAACAAACGGAAGCGTAAAATACTCTTCCTTTAGTTTTGTGCACTTTTTTTCGACCCGAATAGAATCGAAAGAGGTGTATTTTTTATGTCCAAAAATAGAAACCAAGGGCAAAATCCGCCCATTTGTGTATCCCAAAATTACCTGACCAGCTACAAAACAATAAAAAAATTGCTTCATAAAACCAGTATCACCGCAGGTGATCATGTGATTGAAATAGGCCCCGGTAAAGGCCATATTACTGGTTTACTCCTTGAAAACTGCCAGAAAGTAAGCGCTATTGAAGTTGACAAAAAGCTTTATGGAAGGCTTCTTGAAAAATTCAGTGATGACGAAAACCTCGACCTTTATCATCAGGACTTCCTGCAATGGCGGCTTCCTGCTTCTGTGGACTATAAGGTTTTTGCAAACATTCCTTTTTTCCATACCACCAGCATATTGCGCAAGCTGACGGAAAGCAAAAACCCACCAACAGAAGCATGGTTAACGATGGAAAAGGGTGCGGCCAAGCGTTTCATGGGAACCTCGCGTGAAAGCCTGCGGTCACTCATGATAAAGCCAGTATTCGATCTTGAAATCGTCTACCATTTTCGCCGGGAGGATTTTCATCCGAAGCCCGGCGTAGACGTGGTATTGCTCCATCTGAATAAAAAGGCACAACCAGATGTATCGCCAGTCCAATGGCTTGCTTACGAGCGCTTTGTCTCAGCCGGCCTACGAAGCAATGGTGCCGAATTACGACGCATGTTTACAAAAAAGCAGTTGTCCAGAGCATTTCGAGAAGCTGGCATACATGGTTACGCCTCTGGGGAAATGCTTTATGTGCAATGGCTCTGCCTTTTCCGATGCTACTACAAGCATGTACTTCGCAAAGACTGAATCACCCATCCAGTGTCCACCTAATTTCACAGACGTGGCCGACCCAGCCTGTGGCGACGATACCTGCTTGCAACATTAGATCAGTGAAGAACACCTCTCCAGTACAGTTCTGTATAACAAGACGGATGGTGATGGAGCGCAGCCTGCCGTAGCCTTTGGGTGAAGCGTCTCGCGCCACTTGTTGAAAAGATACCATGTGAAATCACCGCCCTCTCAATACAAATCAATAAATCGTGTTTCGGTCGTCCCGTCCTCGTATTCAAATACTACCTCGATACCGACCTGTCCATTTGCACCCTTGTTCAGATTATCTGAGCCGATTTGAGCCGAAATAGTGTAGTTACGTCTTGATGCTGGATAGACTGTTTGCGCCATGCTTTTGGTCATATCCGCCACACCAACTGCCTTAAAGGAAGCTGTACCGGATACACCGTTTTCAGTATCCACTACAAAGCCGCTATTTTGCCAATAGGCGAAGCCATCATCGGCTCTGCTGTTTCGCAGATGGTTGAACGGTACCATATCCTTGATTTCCTGCCCGATGAGATTGCTTTGGTCGAACTGGTCGGCAATCGTTGCTGATGAGGAATCGCCAAGTTCTCTGAGTTTTGTGGAGAGTTCCAATACGGTTTTCCACGGCTCTTGAAGGTTATACTGGCGGCGTATAATTCGTGTTTTAATGGTCAGATTCAAATCCCTGTCGTCAACGGTTACAATATCACCCAAATTCCAGCGCTCGTGTTCATAGCCTGTCAATACGGACAAATCCATCGCCGAGAGGACATAGGAAACGCGGGGCTTTGCGTACTCAGCAAGCCGCATATTGGTAAATTCAAGCATCTGATAGGGGTTCGTAAAATTGGAGCAGTCGAGTGTCGCTACCCGCACCTCGCTTGAATAGGTTAAGTCCTCCAGATATTCCTTGCCGCCGTTAATGGTACTAAAGGTCATGCCGTCTTTACCGATGGCGTAGAGTCGCGTAACAAGGGATCGGGTATCGACTACACGCTTAATCCCAGTCAAGTTTTTGCGGTAGGCGAAGAGCGCACCGCTGTCTGTCCCGCTGAATGTCAGTAAATCCACTCGCCTGTCCCGGCTGTGGAACACCAAATCGCCGCCATGGATGTTCTGTACCATTCGAAGTATGGAGAGTGCGTTCTTTTCTTGGCATTCCCATGTTCTCAGGGTGGTTACATTTACTGTACCGACTTCCCAGCCTGTACCCGCAAGTGCAAATGCCATCGGAACAGCGGGCAGGTCAGCGTTGAATTCAACTGGTTGTTTTTCTGCAGAAAAAGTCAGGTCATAGAATGCAGCTTCCGCATAGACCGTTGTGAGTATGCTGTTGCCATCCGAACCTTTTTCATCCGTCATTGTCCGTATGCGGTAAACATCCTCAGCGATCTGCACCTGCTTCTCGTTGTCAAGCGTCGCCCGCTTCGGGTCACTGTAGGGCAGCTTGAATTCCAAGGTGTCCGCTCCGTTGATCTCGCCCGTAACAATGATGTCATATGCATTCTCCAGAACCGTTTCCCATGCTCCGTTCCCGTCCAAAACCACGGGGCGTGCAAAACCCAGTTTCTCATACGGAGATTTGGGAATATCATGAAGTGTGATATCGAGCAGCTTTGGCGTGACCGTCGTATCGCTGGTGGTGAGCGTTACCCTGTAACGGATATATGAACGATTGGGTGAGGACAGTTCTCCGTTAGTACCAACTGTCTGCCATGCCGACCAGTCCTGCAAATCATCTGAAGTTGATATTTCTATCAGTGAAATGGACGTGACGCCCGCCGTGTATTCGCTTGTTGCCGATACCCGACCGCTCCCGGCAAGGCTGCATTCAGCGGCAATGGTCGTCAGTTGGCCGCTTTCGGGGTAGAGATTATCAATGCCTTTCCGTAGGGTAACAGCTCCCGGCTCAGTTAGCGCATCCACGTTACCCGAAGTATCTCCGCCATTGGCAAGCATCGCCTGACGGAAATAGTGAATCAAATCATCAATAGTTAAGTCGCTGTCTGTTTCAAAGAACCACTCGTCCAAGCCACCTGCGTAGTAATACTGGTTTGCGTGCATTCCCATGACGATATCCGCCGTACAGGATGGATTCAATGTACCAGTAAATGTCCGCAAGGGGGCTGTCCACACTACACCGTCGGCACGGTTGCACAGAACTATCTGAGATGTTTTGTCCGTCGCATTTATGATGGCAGAGAGGAAATACCAACCACCATTGACCATGTTGAATCCAGGTGTTTCGGTTTGGTCAAGGATAAGCGTGCCCGCCGAATTATAGAGCATCATTCGCGGCCGCCCTTGATAGAGGGAAATATATAAAATTGGCTGACCGGGTCCTTGCCTTGTATTGAAAAGCGGAATGAAGTTCTGCCCGACAGAATAGGTGGTCGGATTTACCCAACCGCCGACGGCAATTTTATCACCGAGATAAGAAAAGAATGTACCGTCGTTGGTGGCGACAAGGTGCGTCTTTTCTGTGGTTGGGTTGTTGATGTTTATGCGAAAATACCGCCCAAACCTGCCGTTTAGTAAAGAGGCGGTTGTGCCGCTCCAGCCGGAGACAGTAAAATGTCGTCCGTTGCCGGAGGAGTCTGTAAGGCGGGTATCGCTGTCCGGCGTGGATTCGTTGAAACGCCAGAGTGCGGATGTTTTTTCGGTTACAGGGATCTCGCCTGTAAAGTCTGTTTGAGAAGTCAATATGGATTTTACCGCCATGTCCTCACCTCCAACGGCTCTTCGCCTGTATTTGCAGTTCTGTAAAGGTCGCACCGATTGCCGTAATGGTTACGCTGTTCGCTCCTTTGCGAAGAATTGGAAAATTCAACTCTTGAAGCAGCGGCAGACCATTTCGGAGCGTTTCGCCCGTGCCGTCTACCACCTTGGCAGTAACCAAACCGCTGTCGATGACAAGGGTTTCCCCGGCAGCCAGCACACCGATAACGCGAAGTTCTTCGTCATTTGTTTTCAACGACACATAGGTTGATGCCCCTGATGGAATGATGCCTTTCAAAAGGAAGACAGGCAAAGAGTCTGTATTGCCTTTACTCCTCGTGACCGCATTCGCGCCTGCTTGGGTTAGCGTAAAACCCTCGTCCGTCAAAGCGTAAGCATGTGGGTCGGGGCAGACGAAGTTCAAGTCAAATGCACCCGCTGAGCGAATAAGCCGTTCACAGTTCACTTCCGTCTGAAGTCGCGCTGTGAAATAGCGGTCGGCTACATCGTCAAGCACAAGCTGTTTCAGCCCTTTATCCGGGTCAAGCCATTCTGCCAGACCATCCAGAACTCCAACCAATGAAGCGAGGTTGTGCTTTGGAGCGATATTACAGCGAACGGTTATGACCCGCTCTGCGCTATCACTGCCAAAGTCTGCCACGCCGGGCTTGCCGGGTATGGAAACAAAGGAGTTGCGCAAGGGTGGCGAAGCCTGCCAAGAGGTCAGCCGAGCCTTGACGTTCATGCTTTGTGATGAGATTCCGTTGAAAATAAAGCCCACGCCAACACCTCCTTATGCCGGGCTAAACCGCCCCTGCGCCCGCGAGCCGGTTTGCATCAGGTTGTACAGTTCCTGTGATATTCTGCGGATGTCGTCCTCGCTGCGGACAATCATCTGCTGTATGTTGATGAGAGAAGGCATACCTGATACCGCCAAGCCGCCATGACTTCCTGTCACATCACCCATGTTTATGCCGGGCGTATCAAAAGCGGTGGGGATAGCGTTCTGCATATCGTCGGCGACTTCATCCATCGCCCGTTCAAAGCCCACACCGATGCCCTGACCCATGTTTTCGCCAAGTCCGGCAAATAAGGTGGAGGGAGAACGGATACCAAAGAAGTTTTTAATGCCGTCGACGATCCCTCCGAAGAAGCCGGAGATTTTACCCCAAATCCAATCGGTGACGTTCGAAATACCCTGCCACAGCCCCTTGATAAGGTCGCTACCGACTTGCACGATTTTACCGATGTTACCGGTAAAGCCTTTCACGATAGCCGTAATAATCTGAGGTATCGCTTTTACGATTTCCACGATGATGGTTGGCAGGTTCTTTATCAACGCCACAAACAGCTGAATGCCCGCTCCCACAAGCTGCGGGATGCTCCCGATAATCGCCGTAATAAGCGATGAGATGATCTGTGGTATCGCCGCCACGATGGCAGTTATAATCTGCGGCAGGTTTTGAACCAACGAAATTAACAGCTGAATCCCGGCGTCAATAAGCTGGGGAATAGAGCCGAGGATCGCTGTAATTAAACCCTCGATAATTTGCGGTATAGCCGCCACAATTGCCGTGATGATTTCAGGCAAGGCGTCTACTAAGGACACCAGTAGCTGAATCCCTGCATCAATAATTTTCGGGATGGCCCCGATGATAAAATCTACAATGCCGAGGATGATAGCGGGCAGAGCAGCGATCAATTGGGGCAGTGCATCCAGGATTCCCTGTGCCAGTCCAAGAATCAGTTGAAGGGCGGCATCAAGTATCATAGGCAGGCTTTCCATCAAGCCTTGAACGATTGTGATCACAGCGTTCACCGCCGCCGGTATCAACTGTGGAAGTGCATCGGCGATGCCTGTAACGAGAGTGGTCACTAATTGAACCGCTGCATCAATAAGTAATGGAAGATTATCAATCAGCGCACCCACAATGGTCATAACGGCATCCACGGCAGCGGGGATAAGTTCGGGTAAAAGCGTTAAAATCGTTGTCAGCACCTGTGTGAAAAGGTCGACTACCGTAGCGAGCAGAGTCGGAAGCAAATCACCGATTGCCTGTAGTATCCCGTCAAGGGCAGGGGGCAGTGCTCTTACGATATTCTCAATAACTGGAACAATGTTTTTCACGACGTTCTGGAACGCTTCGACCACATTACCAATCAAAAGTCCTACATCAGCATTGGCATTACCCAAACCCGCCATCAAGTTGCCGATAGCCGATTGCATTCCCGCCATAGAGCCAGTAATTGTTTCCGTGGCTTCCAAGGCGGTCGTTCCTGTGATCCCCATTTCGGTCTGAATGACATGGATTGCTTCGGTCAAATCGGAAAATGAAGAGAGGTCGTATTTAATACCGGAGATTTTTTCGGCATCAGCCAAGAGCCTCTCCATTTCAGACTTTGTGCCGCCATAGCCCAGTTTCAGGTTGTCGAGCATCGTGTAGTTCTGCTTGGCGAAACCCTGATAGGCATTTTGGATGGATGCGATGTCCGTACCCATTTTATTGGCGTTATCGGCCATATCCGTAATCGCCATGTCCGCAACCTGCGCTGCTTTTGCGGTATCGCCGCCGAGGGACTGGATAAGACTTGCCGAAAAGCCCGTGACGGTTTCCATATATTCGTTGGCGGACATACCGGCGGTCTTGAAGGCATTTTCGGCATACCCTTGAACAGACTGCGATGCCTCACCAAAGAGGGTATCCACGCCGCCGACCAGTTGTTCGTAGTCCGCATAGGCGGATATGACTTCTTTGCCAAGTTTGACGGCTGCGGCTCCGGCGGCAACAGCCACCGCGCCCATTGCCACACCAATGCCTTTTAGGATGCCGCCCAGCTTCTCGAACTTTCCGCCGGATTTTTCGGCGCTGTCGCCAGCGTCCTCCAGTTCCTCGCCAAGGTCGTCGGCTTCTTCCGCTGACTCTTCCAATTCACGCTCCATGTTGTTCAGTTCCGCGTTGGCGTTATTGAGAGCGATCTGCCAGTTTTGAGTGCGCCGATCATTTTCACCAAAGCTGTCGGAGGCGTTTCGAAGAGCGGCTTCAAGGGTGGAGATTTTGTCCTTCTGGGCATCGATCGCTTTATTGAGGACTTCGTTGCGAGCGGCAGTAGCTGCTATGGATTTATCCTGTTTGTCGAACTCGCTCGTTACCAGCTTCATTTCGCTACCCAGTACTTTGAACGACTGGTTTATATCTCGCAGTGCGCTTTTAAACTCCTTTTCGCCCTCGACGCCTATTTTCAACCCGAAGTTATCAGCCACTTAAAACACCTCCTCCCTCAAAAAAATTAGATGCCATCAGGGATGACATCTTCGATAAACTGTTCGTGCTTTGGTTTGGTCATTCCGAGGAACTGGCGATGGCATTCCCACAAGTCCAGCAATTGCCCTATCGGGGTGAGCCACGTTTCCTCTTCGGAGCGATTCAGATGAACCGTACCGTAATATAAAAGTCGGGTAAACAACTCATCGTCGCTTACCCGACCTCGGCGTTTTTTGGTTCACCATCCTCGCTTTCGATGTTACGAGCCGTCCCTTTGAACATCGCCTCGGTAATTGCCGACTTATACGCCGCCAGTTCAAGTGGCGAGGTGAGCAATTCCACTTCCTCCTCGGTCAGCAGATCTTTCGGTTTCTCCTTGTTGCGCAGGTTGTGGATGAGGATGGGCTGGTTAGCAAGGAGCGTAATCAGCCAAATAATCTCGTCCAGCGCCATCTCGAAGTTTTCTGACTTCATTAACTTATCACCCAAGTTATCCAGTCCGCCGTAGCGTTTGGCGATTTCCTTTGTAGCACGGGTGGACAGAATCAACTGATAATCTTCATCGCCGATTTTTATGACTGCACTTCGTTCGTTATCCATGCATTAACCCTCCAAACCCGTGTCAAAGTCAGGTTCGTACACTTCTGTATACCAACCGCTGATCACACCTGGTAGCACATCCGTATCATCTTCGTTAACTTCCGCTTTCCAAGGATGACGATCGTTGCCGTCCGGTTTATTGCGGCGGGAAACAGTACCTTCAATACTCGGTGTGGAAAAGGTGATGCTATCTCCCTTGGTGGCGAGATTGGTGGACGGAACGCCGAACTTCACGCGGTAAAGCCAGAAGTAGCGGTACTTACCATTCGCTTTTTTTGCCCGAAATCCAATAGCAACAGGGTCGCCACCGTCCTCTGAAGCCGAAATAAGAACGCCGTTTTCATCCATGGTCGCTCCTGTCAGCTTTGCGGCGACGGTTTTTCCGATGTCATCCACACCAAGGGTAAGCTTACCGTTTTTGAATTCCTTGATGATTTCAGCGGCACCATCGTCCGCCCAGAGTGTCGCTTCCGCAAGTTCGATAGATAATTCAGCTGAGATTGCCTTAGCCAGCATTACCGGAGTGTCGTAGGTCTCGTGACCCGTAATAGGCGCTTCGGTGACTGTTGCGTAGTAGAGTTTATCAAGACCAATTGTAGCCATGTTATATTTCCTCCGTTTCGTATTCTTTCGCCACATCGATGGCGTAATGATAATAGCCGCTATCGTTCTCATAGCCGATGTAGCGGCGATCTGTTATCGTAAACGCCGCACCAAGCAGGGCGGCGGTAATCTGATTTTTCCGGTTGATGTAATTGCCTTCTGAAAACAGGGATATCCTCACCTCGGACACATCAATAAGCGGTGTATTATCCCCGAACAAGGCAAACTCATCCGTCATCGGTGTGAGAACAAGATACTCGTTGGGTGCAACACCGCTGAATATGCCCGTTTCCACCGGTAGTAGAGGAGAGAGCAGCGCGTTCAGTTCCTGCAAAATGCTCATATGCGCTCCACCTCCTGGTCGAATTTTTCCTTCATCGCTTCAATAGCCGCATTCCTCGATTGTCTGCGGGCTGGTCTCATGAAGGGTTTCGGCGGCTGACCGTGCTTACCGTATTCGAGAATATTAGCGATTTTGGCGTTACTGTCGCCGTCACTTCTTGGCTCGTCAAAACCAATTTTGATATCCCAGCCTGAGCCGTCCCGTTTCTGCTTCGCAGGCGACAAACCGAGAGAGTCTTCCAACTCACCTGTGGAACGACTCTTTGTTTTCGTGCCATGCCCGACTACAGAGGAGAGGTTGCTTTTTGCCTTAGAAAGAACGACTTCACCGCCTGCTTCCAGCACTTTGGGGATAATTTCATCCGTTTTATTGCCAAGTCGAGAGAGTTTTAAGAGGAATTCCTCCGGCATTTTCATTTCGATTTTTGCCATTACCTCACCGTCCCTTCCAATTTCTCCGCCAACACTTCGATATACATCCCGCGTCCACGTACATCTTCCGCGTTAATAATGTTATAGCGGCCATCAGCTTCGGAGATAAAGTGTGAAGTCGTGACCGTTAAGCCCGGAATTTTGCGGAAGCGAAACATCGCTGTTACGCTTGAAAACGCTGCGTTCCCAATAATCCGTTCCCATTTTGCGGTGGTGTTGCGAACTTCCTTATATGCCTTAACCGAAGCGATGATGTTGTCGCCTTTAGTGACGAAACCCTCTGCATCTTTGATGGGATCGGTTGAGATGATGTTGATTGGCGTACTCATTTTTCCGTATCCCATGCTTACACACCCCACAATCTGTCAAGACGCAAAAGCATGTCGACCGTATTCCAGACTTGTTGAGAAGCCTGAACGCTGTCGGCAAAGAAACCGGCAGTCGAGCCATCGCGGGATTCGTACCAATTCGATACAAGCATGATTACGGCCTGTTCAGTTGCGGCGGGTATAGAATTTTCGGTGTAATAGCCCTCCGCAATATGCTGGTAGCTCTCGGCATAATTGACAGCGGCGGCGATGAGGCGCAGGAGCAGATCGTCGTCATCAGCGTGTGTCAGTATTAGGTTTTCTTTGACTTTTGGCAACAATTCCGTTGGCGTCATCGCCGCTCACCTCCATTATTCTTGGTCTGCCATCAATCCCGCAGCTTTCAGCTTTGCGAGCAGGGCATTGAAATCCGTGACAAGAGTGGCTGTGTCCTCAGCTATGCTGTCAGCTTGATTCGCAGCAGCTTTCACAAGTCCGGAGATTGACTCCGTAGCATCGGTAGGATATGTCGGGACATACAGCTTATGGTCATCGCCGATTTTAACTTCGACGGTGTCGTCCTCGGTTGCTTCGTCAGCTATGACACCGCCTAAAGTTTCATCTGTTGCCGCAGCAAGTGCTTGAACATACAGCTTACTGTCATCGCCGATTTTCACTTCGACAGTGTCATCCTCACCAGCAGCAGCGGCTTTTACACCGCCGAGAGTATCCCCAGTTGCCACAAGGAGAGGGTCGGCGGAAAGCCCCGTTACCGAGGCTCCCTCCTTGATTTCCAGCATGCCACCGATGACGGTTTTTTCGCCGCCCTGTTCGGTATAGTTCTTTGTGTTATAGCTCATATTGCACCTCCGTTAAGCTTTCTGCTGGAGAACCTTGATAGCCTCGGGTAGAATTAATTTGCCGTCCACACGTTGGGTGGCAACGAAGCCCACCTGCCCGGTGACAGCGAAGAGTTCATTCAGTCGCTTAAACACACGCCCCTGACGGTCGGCTACCCAGTAATAACTGAAGTCTCCAAACACAATGGTCTTGGCGGCTGCAGCGATGGTGGGTACATATGCGGAGGTGTAAACAGGACGGTTCAAAATGGTGTCAGGCGTACCCGCTTGCAGGGAGGGCTGCCACAGATACTGGCCCTGCCCATCCTTTAACTTGCGGATGGCCTTTACAGTAGCATCGTTCATAACAAATACAGCCTTGTTGCGGTAAGGCGCCTTAAGCGAGTAGAACAAATCAAGCACCTCATCCATCGTGACGGCGGTAGCTCCTGCCGTGGTTACGCCAAGCTGTGCACCGCCAGTCGCAGCAAGGATGCCGGTGGGCTTGCCGGAGCCGTCGCCGGTAAAGAAGGCGTCCTCCTCTTTATTACCGATGCGCCTTGCAAACTCTCTGGAAATGTAAGCTTCGAGATTGAACACGCTGTCGTTTAGGAGTTCCTCGGATACCTTGATGAGCGTGCCCAGCTTGTAAGCGCCGATGGACACCTGGCCGAAAGCATCGTCGCTGTCGGGGATGGTACCTTCTTCGTCGATCCACGATGCGGTGCCCTTGGATGCTACGACAGGAATTTTACGATCACCGGAAGAGGTGGTGATGACGTTTGCCAACCTGCGGAAGACATTCTCCTCGTCGAGGGCTTCCACAAGCGTGCGCTCAAATTCGTCGGGCACGAGGTAGCCGCCCTCGGACTCGGTGCCGATTTGCAGGGCGTTCTTTACGCTCATATCAAGACCCTCGTTGCCACGAGTGCGCATGGCATTCCAGAAGGCTTTTCTGTATTCGGCGGACGCACGGCCAGTCTTTTCCTCAGTGGCCTTGTTCGGCGCGCCCAAAATAGGAGCAGATGTAGGCTTGCTCATCTCAAGGTCATAGGCCGCCTGGCGTTCCAGACGCTCAATTTCCTTGCCGAGAGCGACCATGTCGGCTTCCATCTTGTCGTACTCTGCGGCAGCTTCAGCGGGAACAAACCCGTCCGCGCCGCGCTTCTGATCAAGGAACTCCTTTGCGGTGTTCCAGATTTTGTTGCGCTTCTCGCGCAGTTCAAGGATTTTACTCATAGTCATTACCTCCATAAATTTAGTGGATAATCAAATTGAGCCGCTTTTGAAGCGACTCAGCGAGTACGCCTTGCGGCTCAGGTTCGGGTTTCGGTTGTTCTTTGGTCTTTACCTTATCAAGCAAGGAATTGGTGACTGCCCTGCGACTGAACGCATAGGTCGGAGCGGCTTGATGTCTTTTGCTGTCTTCCAGCACACCGTCGGCAAAACCCAATTCAATCGCCTTGTTTGCGTTCATCCATGTTTCTGCGTCCATCCAGTGGGAGATTTTTGCTCTCGACTGATTGGTCTTGACTTGGTAGGCGTTGATGATGGATTCCTTGACCTCGTCCAGCATTAAGATGGCTTTTTGCATTTCGTCCGTGTCACCGATGGCGATGGTCAGTGGATTGTGCACCATCATCAGTGCGGTGGGAGCCATGAGGACTTTCGTGCCAGCCATAGCGATGACACTTGCCGCAGAAGCGGCGATGCCGTCAATCTTGACCGTGACGTTGTGCGGATAATCCATCAACATGGCGTAGATTTGACTTGCAGCGATGCAGTCTCCGCCGGGCGAATTTAGCCAGATGGTGATGTCACCCTTGTCTGAGAAGAGTTCCGATTTGAACATTGCCGGAGTGATTTCATCACCCCACCAAGTCTCATCCGAGATCTCTCCATCAAAGTAAAGGACGCGCTCGCCACTTTCGTCAGCATCACGCGCCCAGTTCCAAAACTTCTTGTTTTTTGCCATTAGCTTGTATCCTCCGTTTCATTTGGTTTGTATGCTGCTCCAACATCGGCCAGCTTGACCATGTTGCCGTTGACGAAGTGCAGATCGCCGCCTTCCTCGGCAGTCAGCAGATTCATATCCTCCAAGCCACGTACATCGTTGACCGACATAAATCCGTTTTGAATGCCTGTTGAATAGCCTTGCATACGGCTTTGGTAGTCGCCGCGAAGTAGTCCGTCGAGATTAAACTTGATAAAGATCGTCGCTTTTTCCGATGGCAGAATGAGAGCCTGCTGTAAAGACTGCTCCCACCTGACCACCCACGGGTCGAGGGTATACTTGACGAACTCCAAAGACTGCTGTTCGATGTTGGAGAAGCTGCTCTTTTCAAGGTCGCCGACCATATGAGGAGGCACTCTGAAAATACGGGCGATTTCATTTATCTGAAACTTACGTGTTTCCAAAAACTGCGCCTGTTCCGGCGGTATGGACATCTGGTGGAATTTAAGACCTTCCTCCAAAACCGCTACTTTGTGTGCATTTGCGCCTCCGAATTGCGACTGCCAGCTTTCTCTGAGCCTGTCGGCCTGTTCCGGCTTGATGACACCGGGGTGTTCCAACACACCGCCGGGGTTCGCTCCGTTGGCGAAAAACGTAGCGCCGTAGTCCTCCGTTGCAAGGGCAAGCCCCACGGCGTTCTTTGCCATCGCAATCGGCGAGTAACCTATAAGGCCGTCAAAACCCAAGCCGGGGATATGCAGGACGTTCTCACGCCGTAATTTAACCTGCCCCTTGTCACTTTGGTAGGTGTAGACCAGTTCGCCACTTTCGTTTCTATCTACAGCCATTCGGTCGGGCAGGAGTGGATAGAGCGCAATGGGAAAACCCCTGCCGTCTCTTATAATCTGTGCGTAGGCGTTGCCCCAAAGTAAAAGATGACTCATCAGTGTTTCTCTGAACACAAATGAAGTCATCTCGCGGTTAGGCTCATCATGAAGCAGCCGGTAGAGGGGGTGCGACGGTTTTGTGGATTTGCTCCCGTTGACGGTTCGCTCATATACATGGAGCGGAAGCCCCGCCACCGATTCGGCAAGGATACGGACGCAAGCATAGACCGCCGAGGTCTGCATCGCCGTCCGCTCATTGACCGCCTTACCGCTGGTTGTGCCACCGAAGAGAAAACTCCAGCCACCACCGACACGGTTTTTAGGCTTATCCCGTGAGCGGAACAACCCTGAGAATATGCTCATATAAATAACAACCCCCTTTCATCATAGACACTGTCGTTGATACCGCCGCCGAGGGTTGCCCTCGCAAGTCCCATGATCAGCGCGACCACACCGTCTATTTTCTCTGTTGATTTCTTTTTATTGGGTTTGATGTTTCCTGCAGCGTCTTGGTCGACGATGACATTACCCATATTCCAATCGAGGACAGGATGTTTTCCATGGCGTATTTTGCCTTCCATCACAAACTGAAAGAAGTCCTTTGAAGGTGGGGACATGGAAATGAAACCCTGACCGAACGGAAACACGGTAAACCCATGCTCCGCACCCAGTTCCTCAAGGTCGCGGCGTATCTTCTCCGCACCGTAGCGGTCGTAGGCGATTTCACGAATTCTAAAACGCTCCGACAGCTTGGCGATGAAAGCCACTATGTAGTCATAGTCCACCACATTGCCCTCGGTGGTGTTGAACACTCCTGTCTTTTTCCATACGGCATAAGGAACGTGGTCGCGCCTTGTCCGCAGGTCAATCACATCTTCCGGCAGCCAGTAAAACGGCATCACTGTATATTTGGTATCAACTCCAACCGGTGGGAATACCAGAACCAGAGCCGTAAGGTCTCCGGTACTGGAAAGGTCGAGACCGCAGTAGCAATCCCGACCCTCGTATTCTTCAAAGTCTATGTCTTCGCCGCAGACGTCCCATTTGTCTATAGGCATCCACCTGATATCAGCGTTGCACCATTCGTTCAGGCGAAACTGCCGAAAGTGCATCTCCTCGGCAGGGTTTTGTTTCGCCTGTTCATAGGCAGCCTGCACCGTTTCAAAAGGAATCGTTACGTCAATGGATGGATTGACCCGTCGCCAGACGGCCTCGTCGTTCCAATCGTCATCTTCTTCAATGCCGAATACGGCAGGATAGAAGGACGGATCAATTTTTGAGCCGTCCATAACCGCTTTGGCTTTTTGGTGTATTTCATAACAGATGCTCGTCTTATCCCTGCCCGCTGTGGTGATGAGAAAGTAGAGGGGCTGCCGTCTGGCGTCACCTGTGTACTTGGTCATGGTATCGAACAGTTCGCGGGTCTGCTGGGCGAAGAGTTCATCAAATATAAGCCCGGAAACATTGAAGCCTTGTTTGGACTTTGTTTCCGAGGACAGCACTCTATAAAAGCTGTTGGTGTGCGGGAATATAATCCGCTTGGTTGACGGCACGAGTTTTGACAGCTTTGCCAGATCGCCGCATTGCTCGACCATCGCTTTGGCAGTATTGAAAACAATACTCGCCTGATTGATGTCGGCGGCACAGGAGTAGACCTCAGCACCCGCTTCGCCATCGGCGAACAGGAGGTAGAGGGCGATTGCCGCCGCCAGTTCCGACTTACCGTTTTTCTTACCGACCTCAACATACGCCGTGCGAAACTGCCGATAACCGTCCTCTCCGACGATACCAAAAATATCACGGATAATTTGCTCCTGCCACGGCATCAACTGAAAAGGTTTTCCATACCATTCGCCGGTGGTGTGCTTGAGCATGGATATAAAATTAACCGCAAAATCCGCTCGACGTACATCGTATCGGCTGGTCGGCAGCATGAGTGGTGTTGGTTTGTATTTGAAATCAGGCACCGTCGTCCTCCTTTCGCGCAAAATAAAAGACCTCCGAAGAAGTCATCAAAATCTATCTGTACGAGAGACAGCCCCTTGTCGGGGTGTCTGTCTTTCGGTTGTTTCGTGTTTAGTTGTACTTGCTGAGGATGATGGTGTAGACCGCCTTGACTTCGTCACCCGGTTCGATATCCCAGCCCCTGTCATAGCTGCAAAGGTCGCGGGTCTCACCGAACTTGCGTAGTGTCAGCTTGCTGATTTTACCGCCGTCGATACCGAACGGAGAGCTTTCCTCATAATGCTTGACCCAGTATTTGTACTTGCTGCCTGTCGATGGGCTGTAGATAATTCCTTCACTCCACATTTTCGAGTTCCCCCGTCAATATCAGATTTGCATATCGCTTGGTGTCCGTGGAAATGAAGTTCGCTAATTCGTTGAATCCCATCTCCATCGCAATTTTGAACACTTCCTTGGTATCAAACATATTCGTGCGCCCCGTGGCCGCCACCTTACGACATTGTGCTTTGACAACCTCGGCTTTGGAAAGCAGTCTGATTTCATCCTCGCCAAAAACCGCTCCGAGATGTGAGCCGCTGTCCCAGAGAATGAAAACCGTGCCTGTGTCGTCTACGAAGTCCACCGTTCCCGTGTCGCCGGGTTTCAGCTTGGTGTAGGGGTCAGTCATGGAAATCAGTTCAACACGCGCGCCTTTTTTGTACCTTGCCCTCCGTGCTTCGAGGGCTGCTTTTGATATGAAACTATTCACTGTCTGACACCTCCATTTTCTTGCCGCCTTTCCAGCTTGAATTGCCTTCAAGCCTTGAAAGTAATATCTTTCGAGCTGCTTTGTACTCGTCGCCGATGAAGCCAAGGGAGAGCAGGAAACACCGCATAGCGTATTTCGGGTTGCCGTCGATGTCTTTTTCTCTTGCCGTGATTCGCTTCTTTTCAATTGCAGTTTTGCAAAGCAGGCTGATCAGCGTGGCGTAGGCTTCTGTGTGTTCCGCATCAATCGTTCCTTTAAACCAGGGGAACTGCAGTGTGTCGGTGGTCTGCTTAATCGGCAGGTCATCCGTTCCGAGCGACGCCTTGAGAAGCGGGGCTTTGGCATTCACCAGTTTGGAGAGGTTGTCGAGTTTCTCAGGTGTAAAGCTGTCAAGGGGTATTTCGATGGTCAGGCGGTCGCTGAGTTCCGTTTGGTATGTGCTGCTTTCGGGTCCAGTCGCCAGCTCATCGTATTCTTCGGTGACTGCCTTGAAGCTGTGCAAACCGCAAAGGTCAGCGACCAGCTCCCGGTTGTCCTCGCCCGTGACCGTGCCGGTCTTGTCGATGTGGTAGCCGCCAACCTCGTAGGCGAATGTTGGTGCTCCGAGGTAATTGGTCGGGGCGTTAAGTTCATGACTGATGGCTGCGACCAGTGATTTACGTTCAGGGCCTGTTACGTTGTAAGAAAGTCTCATGCTCGTTTCCTCCATTTTCCTTGATTTTGCAGGGGTTTTGTCCTCCGTGCACTACATATATCACTCTGAACGCCTTTAATAGCAAGTTTTTATGTGATAATAAATGCACTGAATATCAAGGAAATACAGCCCCTTGTTATTGTGTGTATGAGACAATGCCGCCGAGAATAAATCACACTTGGAAGAGCCACATAGCGCTTTTGACTATATTAAAGCCACCTCTTTCACGAGGTCGGCATATTGGAATATCTTGCCGTCACGCTCACAGGTGATGTCCTCGCCGCCGTTTTGCATGTACTCGGCATACCTGCGTAAAATGACTGAAGCATATTTTTCGTCCAATTCGAGCATATAGCAGGTGCGGTCAAGCTGCTCGCAGGCAATGAGCGTCGACCCGGAGCCTCCGAAGGTGTCCAGCACGATGGCGTTTGCCTGACTGCTGTTGGCAATCGGGTATGCCAGCAGGTCGAGGGGTTTGCTTGTCGGGTGGTCGGCGTTTTTCTTTGGTTTATCGAAGTTCCAAATGGTGGTCTGCTTGCGGCCGGAATACCATTTGTGTTTGGCGGTATTTTTAAACGCGTACAGCACCGGCTCGTGCATTTGCTGGTAATCACCCCGACCAAGCACGAGGGCATTTTTCACCCAGATGCAAGTCGTGGAATAATGGAACTCCGCGTCCACGCAAGCACGAAAGAAGTTCACCTTCTCCGAATCCGAATGGAAGCAGTAAAAGGCCCCTCCATCGGCGAGGTTCTCGTAAAGATTCTTAAATGCCGACAGCAAAAAGATGTAGAATTGTTCTGCCTTCATGCTGTCGTTCTTAATTTTTAGTCCGCTCACAGATTCAAAGCTGACGTTGTAAGGGGGATCGGTCAGGACAAGATTAGCTTTGCGACCATCCATCAGCTTCCTGACAGTTTCCGATACCGTGGCATCGCCACAAATGAGTCGGTGCCGCCCCAGCGTCCAAACATCTCCGGGCAAAACAAAAGCCGCCTGTTCAAGAGCGGCTGTCAAGTTGAAATCGTCGTCAGCTACGTCCCCGCCGGGGTCGGCGAAGAGTTTTTCAATCTCGTCGGCGTCAAAACCCGTAATTTCGAGGTCGAAGCCGAGTTCCTTGAGGTCGGCAAATTCCAGAGCTAAAAGTTCCTCGTCCCATCCGGCATTGAGTGCCAGTCTGTTGTCGGCAAGAATATACGCCCGCTTCTGGGCTTCGGTCAGATGCTCCACAAACACGCAGGGGATTTCGTTCAAACCTTCTTCCCGTGCTGCCATAATGCGTCCATGCCCTGCGATAATATTCAGGTCTTTATCCACGATGACCGGATTGACGAAACCGAACTCACGCAGGGAGGAGCGAAGCTGTAAAATCTGCTCCTTGCTATGGGTTCGGGCGTTCCTTGCATATGGGACGAGACGGTCTATATTCACTTTTTCAAATCGTTCTGTCGATTTCATATCCTAAAACCCCCTGTTTGTTAGCAATTCGAGAAAGGCGTTCTTTTCTTCGCCCTGCGTGTTGCTGTGGCGATTGATGATTTGCATAATCAGGTTAAAGTCGCCTTGCATCGCCTTGTAATACTGAGCGCCTGCCGTGACATAGGGCGAGAGCTTCAGTTCCTTGGTCATTCGTCCGATTTTACGGTTCATGGCTTCGCAGGCAAGAAAGCCCTGTCTGTTCAGCACATAATCTGTTATCGTCTGCGGCGCGACATAACCATCACAGCCGCGAGCCACGATGTATTCCTCAATTTCATTTCGCAGCACCTCTGCCGACGGCACTTCTTTTTCACATTCCTTCATCGCAATGGAGAAGTAGTCTGCCATCACATTTTTGGAATTAACTTTTTTTGGTTTTGGCTGACTTACAGCATTCGCGCCAGAAGTTTTACCTTCAAGCTTTTTATCGATTGGATTTTTCCGAGGACGGCCTGCCCCCGGACGATAGCCTCCGCTGGGCATTGTCATCACCTCGTTTTGGTTTTGATTTCCGTTTTGATTTTTTGATTTTTGATTTTCGAATAATTTGCACGGCAGGCCAAGCGCGCTGTCCGCCTTAGAAGTCACAGGGATTGAGACCGCCCCTCGGTCTGAACTTAAAAGTAGTCGCCTTGCCCGGCGTGAAGTCTTGAGTGGCATTCCTGACAAAGCGCCATCATATTTTCCCAGTCGTTTGTGCCGCCGTCGGTCAGCTTGATCTTATGGTGGGCAAGGGTGGCGGGAGTAAGCCGTCCGTCTTCTTTACACATAACGCACAGTGGGTTCGCCGAAAGAAAAGCTGCACGGATTTGTTTCCACGTTCTGCCGTAGCGTTTATTGCTGTCGGGGTTGCGGTCGTATCTGTTATATCGTTTGGCTTCCTGTTTCTGATGTTCCTCACAGTACCTACCCGTGGCCAGCTTGGCGCAGCCGGGGTAGGCGCAGGGTTTCTTTGCTTTATATGGCACGTTGCACCTCCTGTTCTGCGCATAAGAAAAGCCCCGTGGGATTGCTCCCGCGAGGCTCGTGTGTGCCTTTAATTTTGCCATTTTAATAATAACAGGCTTCTAAGCGGAATTATAGTGGTCAACAGTGGCGTATGGCATCGATCTCGTCCAAAGCCCGGCCATGAAGCCGGTAAACCCAGCGAAGGTCGAAATGCAGCTCGACCGCTATCTGTTCCCATGTCTTGAAACACAAATACCTTAATTCCAGAAGCGTCTGGAGTTCGGGGCTTTCCACGCACTTAATCACCGTGACGATTTCATGCTTCAGATTTATCAGGCGAGTCAGGTCAGCGTTGATTTCAGACTCCAGGTCTACCATCTTGGCGATAACATCTTCCATGCGGTGAACATTGCGGTTTCCCTTGCTTGGCGGCACATCGGACAGAGTGGCACTTGCTTTTCCGGCGAGTTCTCGCAATGACTGTACCTGCTCAATCTTGCTATTGATACGCTGGTCTATGCGATAGGCTTGGGACAAATAATCCTTTGCCGATAGTTTTGGTTTGTTCATAGGCTACCTCCGATAATTTAGTCCACTCGGATTGGCAGCTTTTGACTCCATAGATTGTCATAGATTTGCTTTTACCGCATCAATTAAGGCGGTTTGTGTTTTGTCCTTGGCGGACAGGGCTTTCATGACCCGTTCGTCAATGGTGTCTTTGGCAATGATGTGATGAAGGACCACCGTTTCAGATTTCTGACCCTGCCGCCACAGACGGGCATTGGCCTGCTGGTAGAGCTCTAAACTCCACGTCAGCCCGAACCAGATAATCGTGGAACCGCCCGACTGAAGATTCAGGCCGTGTCCGGCAGAAGCGGGGTGGATTAAGGCGACAGGCCATTGGCCCTCGTTCCAGCTCGCGATACTATCCGATGTATCTAATTTTGTAAATGATATATGCCGGTCTTTCAGCCTTGCTGATATGCGCTCCAAATCGTGCTTGAACCAGTAGGCCACGAGAACGGGCTTGCCGTTGGCTGCTTCGATTAAATCCTCAAGGGCATCCAGTTTGCGGTCATGGATGTAGTGGATTTCGCCATCGTCGTCATAGACCGCACCGTTCGCCATCTGGCATAACTTGCCCGACAGGGCGGCGGCATTGGCGGCAGTGACATCGCCACCAGCCAGTTTTAACACCAAGTCCTGGCGCAGTTCGTCATATCGCTCACGCTCTTTGTCTGATAGCTTAATGGGGTATTGGGCGGTTACCAGTTCCGGCATGATCAAGTGGTCAGTAGATTTCATGGATATGGTAATGTCGGCAATTTTTGCGTATATTTCTTTTTCAGCAAACGGCAGAGGCTTGTAGCTGAATATGACCTGACCGTTTCGTTTGTCGGGCGTGAAGTATGTGCTGCGATACTGCCCGATGAACCGTCCGAGCCGCTGACCCATGTCGAGAAGCCGGTACTCAGCCCATAAATCCATCAAACCGTTACTACTCGGCGTTCCTGTCAGACCGATGATGCGTACTACCTTGGGGCGAACCTTCATCAATGACCTGAACCGCTTTGTCTGGTGGTTCTTGAAGCTGGATAGTTCATCAACCACCAAGGTGTCGAAATCGAAAGGGATGCCGCTGCCCTCGATCAGCCACCCTACATTTTCGCGGTTGATGATGTAAATATCTGCTTTAGCCTGAAGTGCCGCTTTGCGCTCCGGCTCCGTGCCGACAGCCACGGATAACCGCAGATCTGAGAGATGCTCCCATTTATGAAGCTCATCCGGCCAGGTGTCACGGGCGACCCGAAGCGGGGCAATTACTAAGATCCTGTGGGCTTCGAAGCTGTCAAACAGCAGATCAGCGATGGCAGTGAGCGTTAATACAGTCTTACCTAACCCAAGCCCATATCGAGGAATACAGCAGCGACAGAGTTTTCCTTAATATATTCGGTCGCGTATCGCTGGTAATCGTGCGGTATGAACTTCATTCGGCATCACCTCCCATCTGTTTTAAGATTTCTCCGATTTGCTCTCCATCGTCCAAAACGTAGACCGCAAAACCCAGCCGCCGAAGCAATCCATGCCGCGCTTCCTGCAAAGGGCGGGGTTTCTCCCCATGCCGCTTCACTTCAACAAAGGCGATCTTGCCACGTGGCAGGAGAACAAGGCGGTCGGGCATCCCATCAAAACCGGGACTTGTAAATTTAGGTGCAATGCCGCCCATTGATTTGACCGCTTGGACGAGTTTCTTTTCTATGGTTTTTTCTCTCACGATGACCTCCGATTTCTCAATTGCCGTTTGCCCGATTTTTCCTATAATTACTACGCGTGCGTTTCCCGTGTGCCTATTACCCTTATCCTTACCTATATAAATTAGTAGAATAAAATGGGCAATAAGGGAAAGAGCAACCGTAGAACACTGATTTAATAGGGGCTTGCGACATTGTCGAGTTTGGTTGCCGAAGCCCCAAAACGAGCAGACAGGCAATAAAAATACTTCATTCCGTTCTAACGAACACCCTCTGAATGCCATAGATGGGCAAGGATTTTTTGCCGGTCTTATTCCCGTCGAATAGAGACCAGCCGCCGATACGGTTCAAGATACCTTGGATTTCATAGGAATCAGCTTTCTTTATAGACTCACGAGACTTACCGAAGCACTCACACCATATCTCCATCACGCAGACTTGATTCCTGATGACGCTTCCGCTCGCTCTCGTGGGGTCGTCAGGGGAACGGATGTATTCTATCCTGCGATAAATGTCCATCGCATCCCAGCTTTCAGGTAGCAGGGTTTCAAGGTAATCTAAAACCATGCCCTCGCGCTCGTCGTTTTCCATAGCGTTGCGCTGTTCGTCGAACGCCGCCATAGCAACATCACCTTTTAAGAACAATTCTTCGCCGCCTTGGTATTTTACGAGGGCTTCTGCCCAAATCTGGTCTATGTCCGCAAGCTCCCAAGCGCGGTATTTACTCTCGCCGGATACCCAAACAGGCCAGAAGCGTCGGTTGCCCGTGATGTCCCGCAGAAATCCGCCGTCTGAGTTGGTCGTGCCCACGATAATACATTGGCGCGGGTGGCTCTCAACCGCCCGGCCATACGAAGGACGATACTTATCATCGGTGCGGGTGATAAAGGATTTTACTGTCTCAACGTCCATTTTCTTAATGCCAGCAAGCTCCCCGAGCTCAAGTATCCAGTAGCCCTGAAGTTTCTCCGGGGCAGTTTTATCTTTCATATCAGATATGGAAAGGCTGTCGGAATACCATTGCTGCCCCAGTTTGGAGAAGAGTGTGGATTTTCCGATGCCCTGCTTGCCGTTCAGAACAAGGATGGAATCGTGCTTTGTACCGGGGCTTATAATCCGAGCCACTGCTGCCACAAGAGTCTTTCGGGTGACGGCTCTGGTATAAGGCGAATCTTCCGCGCCGAGGTAGTCGATGAGCAGCGTGTCGATTCGGGAAACCCTGTCCCATTCGGGCAAGCCTTCAAGGTATTCCCGGATTGGGTGGTAGGCACGGTCGTCGGCGACCTTTGTCAGCGCAAGTTCATAGTTCCGAGCCGAGAACGTGCCGTAGCGTTTATCGACGAAAGCCACAAGCTGGGCTGTGTCGACATCCCGCCAAGGCTTATGTGGGCGCTCCCACGGGAGTTCATCGCCGTATATCTGGTTGGCGAGCCGATTGTGACGGATGCCCGTGAGGGTGTCGTCGTTATTAAGAATAAGAAGCAGGTTGCCGAGGGTGTTGGATAGGATACCGCTTTTCTCGCGCTGAAGTTGAGATTTCCAATCGGCATCTTCGTCAAAGTCGCTTTCAGCTTTGGCAATGCGCTCCTCGGCGAGCAACAGCTTCACATTTTCATCCTGCACCGCAAATTCACTCATCGCTTTGAAGCCTGCCTTTTCGTCAAGGTCGGTGAACCTGTGTATACGGACGAGGTCAAAGGCGTTCAGCAATCTGCCGCAGGCGGGGTCGGTGGCGTGGTGGGAATATGACCACTTGCCCTCGTATAACACGACACCTGCTGAACTATCGGCGGGGATGTAATCGTAGCGACCACCCATAGCCGACGGCTCGTATATGTCGGGCAGGAATGTCACAATTACATCTTCAATCGGATAGGTGCGGCAGAAAGCCCCGACCACACCATCCTTGGCAAGCGGGTCTTGCTGTTGACGGATGCTGCGCTGTATCACCTCAGATTGACGGCTTGAAGTAGGCCAGAGCGAGCAGTCGCGCCAATCGGAGAGTTTGGCGAGGTATGCATCAGGGTCGAGGATATCGCCGTCGATTTCTTTGAATATATATTCACCGTCAGAAGGCGTGGACGGCCAGTACATCAGACGTTCCGGCTCGTAGGTGCTATCGTCGAAAAAGTCCATGCCGATAACCTCAGCCACCAGCCGGGAGAGAGCGGAGTATTCATCAGATGACACCTCACGGGTAAGTGGGATAACCATACGAAGCCGGGGTTCTTCCGGTGTATAACTGTGGGTGGAGTAGACTACACACTTGTGCGGGAACAACATCTCCACGGTGTCAATGAAGGTGCTGTCGGCATAGTCAGCGTCGAGGGTAATTCCCGAACGATTCTCCACCGTATCTTTTTTACGCCTGCCGCCTTTGAGGTGACCGAGGACGTAGCCGCCTACGTCTTTGGCGGAGTCACGGCGGTCTTTGGTGAATTTCTTGTATTCGGAAACCGTCTCTGTCGTGCGGTGGGTCACCTTGAACCGCTCGCACAACTCATCAAAGGTGGTCTTTTTGTTGACCCACCGTTTTGAAAGACGGCTGTCGCCGTATGCGATTTTAAGTTCCATAGTTAAGCACCTCGCATTTGTGGTTGTAGTATTTGATGGGCAGACCGCGCTTCTTCGCCTTAGCGATTTCACGAGCCATTCCCTCGGAAGGCTTGCCGAAGACCCATAATTCATCGCACTTGCCAAGCAGAACAAGGGCAAAGAACAACCCCAGTTCTCGCTGTTCTCTGTCACTATCATCCATGAACTGCGGGTAGTGGAGGTGGGGTGCAAGCGGGATGCACCCTTTTGAAACGGCAAAACGACAATAGCCTCTTGCCCGTTCGATGTTTCTTTCCGTGTCTCCTGCAAAAGGTGAAGCGAGGTAAACAAGCGGACGATAAGTTTTCTCCGGGGCTTCCGATTTGGTAACCGCCGTCAATGCTTCATAGGCGGTCGGGTCGGGATAACCCTCGCTATTGTACTTGTCCATCGGGCACCTCCCCTTGGTAATACTGCTCAACAAGCGAACGCAGCCAGTCGATTTCTTCATCAAGGCGGGCGTTTACCGATTCGTACATAGCGTTCTCAGCTTCAAGCGCAGCAAGCTGTTTTGACCGTTCTGCACTTTTGTCCGCACTGATAAACAGGAGTGAGAAGAAGCATGTCAGCCCGATCCACATCAATACCCACGGGAGCGATGACCATATTGCCTTCCCAACCTTCTTCAGAGCCGTCTTGATAGCTTGCTTCTTCTCAATATTCATTTTCGTTTACCCCTTTCCCAAGGAACAGATTGATGAAATATTGCTGCCCCTTGCCTGTAACCTTGGTTGTTTTACTGATGGTGACATGACCGTCTGAATGAGTGATGGCGGTTTCCTTGACCCGGAAAAGCCCCAGATCCATCGCCCTTTGGGTTGGTGCGTTATAATCTGTTCCTTTGCGCTTGATGAGGTAGCCGTCCTGACGAAGTTTTTCAAACAGACGGTTCTGGCCGATTTCGATACCGTTGCCTTTGAGGATTTTTGCCAACTCACCAATAAGAATGGTGCCCTCGGAGACAGACACCGCATCGGCGAAGATAACCTTTGGTTTATTCTCGGTGGCCTCCAGTTGCAGCCGTTCCTTGGCAGCGCGCTCCTCCTTAAGGGCGGTCAGCACTTTAATCCAAGAGTCGGGATCGTTCATCAACTCTTCTAATTTAGCGGGAGTGACATACGCGCCGTGCTTGCGGATGGTGGGAAGCACTTCATGGGTGACCCAGCGTTTGAACTTTTTGGCTTCGGGCTTACGGGATAACAAAATAATGCTGTAAAGCCCGCTTTCAGTAACTGCGATCATTTCCTGTCGGCCACCAAGGGTGTCCACTAATACCGGCTCCCTTTCATCGTCGTCTAATCGTGCTGCTGCGTCGCGATATTTCTCAATCCCGAGAATGCCGCACACATCCTTAAGTAACCAGAGAATTTCGCTACCCTTTTGAACAGTCCTGACTTCGTTCCCTTCATAGGAGAACACTTGTAATCCGTTCATATTGAACCTCCTGAAAATTTATTTTCGAGAGGCAACAACCCCTCTACTGCCTACAGACAGGAGGGGTTGTTTTGCGTACTGGCATTTAATCTTTTTTATAAAATGAGAAATCGAACCCATCGGCAATGAGTAAAAGTCCCTCAGCCCAAGGTGGCGTCCGACTCATTTGCTGACACAAAATTTCGGTAGACATCTCTGGACCGGCTTCGATGACGACTTCGTCGTGGATGTGCATCACGATGGAGCAATGACGGAGCGTCTGCATGGCGTAGGATAAAATATCCCGGCTGATCGCCTGCACAATATTCTCCACGAACTTGGGACCGTAGCTTTCAATACGTTCCCATTTCTTTGTGCCACCGACGCCTTCATAGGTCACACAGTCTGAGCCGAATTGGTTTGTTCCGATACGCGGCTTAACGTAGGAAAGCCGTCTGCCGGAGGGAAGCGCGATAAACAGCATCCCGCTTTGATAGCCGAAGCGAATGCCGTGAGTTTCGGTTACAGTTCTGTCCCTGACTGCTTTCATAGCCGCACGGTCAACATCCCACCAAAACCTCACGATATTTGGGTTCGCCGACCGCCATGCTGAAACGAGTGGACGGAGCTCCCCTTCTGATAAACCCATCTCCAAGGCACCCATCGCTTTGAGTGCACCGACCGAGCCGCCGTAGCCGAGGGCGAGTTCGGCAATCTTTCCTTTTTGTCGGAGTGGGCTACCCTTGGTAACTTCCTCAATCGGAACATGGAACATCTGGCTTGCTGAAGCTTCGTAAATCTTGCCGTGGGTGGCAAACACATCGTTTCGCCACCGCTCTCCGGCAAGCCAAGCGATGACACGGGCTTCAATCGCCGAAAAGTCAGCGACAATTAGCTTGTAGCCATCCTTCGGCACGAAGGCTGTGCGGATCAACTGGGAGAGAACGTCAGGAATATTGTCATAGAGCAGTTCCAAAGCGGCGAAGTCGCCATCATGAACAAGCCATCGTGCATCTTCAAGGTCGATCAGATGATTTTGCGGCAGATTTTGCATTTGAATGAGCCGCCCAGCCCACCTGCCGGTTCTGTTAGCGCCGTAAAACTGAAACATTCCACGGGCGCGACCGTCAGCGCAGACGGCATTTTTCATCGTCTGATATTTCTTGATCGAGGATTTCGCTAATTGCTGTCGGAGCGATAGGACTTTTCCAAGTGGCTCAGGTGCATCCTTAAGCAGCTCCGCTACCGCTTTTTTTCGGAGAGAATCAGTTTCCATACCGTTATCGGCGAGCCACTGTTTCATTTGTTGTAATGAATTTGGATTGTCCAGATCGGTAAGTTCCTTCATCAAACGGGTCAACTCGGTACGGGAGCGGGTATCTGCTTTGATGGCATTGCGGACGAGCGCCATGTCCAAAGCTACGCCACGATCGTTAATCTCTTGGTCATGGGTGTATTCTGCCCATACAGTATCAGGCACGGGAAACTTGGCAAGACGCTCTTGGATAGAGAGTTCCGTCTCAACGTCGCGTCGATTATATGCTTTGAATGCTTCCCATTTGTCGGGGGCGTGTTCGGGTCGGTTACGCATCCGCTGACCGTTTGTGGCGGTGGGTTTACAGGGTGAGCAAAAGTACCTGATGAGATCCTTGCCCTCGGTTAGTTTCTGCTTCTCAAGTCCCAAGACCGCTCCCGCGCCTTCGAGGGAGAGGGGCAACCCCATGTATGCTGACCAGATCATCGCACACCGCCACGATATGGGGTTCAGGTATTTCGCCTTGCCGAGGATTTCAGCAGAGTGGTGGTTGTCGGCGAAGGGGTCAAGACTGATGTCCATATCCGAAATGTATCGAGAGAGACAGACCCTCTCAAAATTGGCGTTGAACGCCCATTTTTGAACATCGTCGTCTGTTAGCGCATTGAGGATTTCTGGCGGTAGATGTTCGCCCGCCGCAAGGTCGATGACCTGAACATCGCCGTCATCTACGGAATAACCGAACAGAAGAATCTCAAAGTCGGGCGACTCGGCGTACTTGTACACGCCACATTTGGAGAGATCGTAGCCGCTATAGGTTTCAATATCTATGGATAAAGTTTTCATAAGACCTCCATAATTGAAGAAGGCAGCAAGTTGCCCTGCCGCCCTCCGTAGTCTCGCGAATGTAGTTAGCCGAGGAAATCCTCGTCGTCGTAGGTGGCGAAATCATCCTCCGCACGGGATTTACCGCCGAGGGGTTCGCCGTCGCGGATTTTCTGCAGGTTGTTCAGGCCACAGGCAATGCCTTTATTGCCGTTACTGTTGAAAGCGTAGAAATTAATGCTCGCTCTGCCATATACACCACTGTAAACTTCTGAGCGGTTTATAATTTCCTGACGGTCTGCATCAACTACGCCTGGTGCGGTCGCGCTGTTGGCGTTGATAAAATAGGCATTGTTGTAAGCGGGGTCGTCGGGACGTTCAGTGTCGCCATCACGGAGCGGGGTCTTGAGGGCGGCAAGGGGCGGTACGGTTTTGCCGTTGCCTTTTAGTTTCGCCTCACCCTCTCGGTAAGCCGCTTCAATCGCTGTCTTGATTTTGGCGATGGTCTTGGTATCTGACTTGGGGATAATGAGTGATACCGAGAATTTCGGCGTGCCGCCGTTGATAGATTTCGCTTCCCACACATTAGCGTAAGACCAGCGGGTATCGGGTCCTGTGATGACCTTCATAGGGTTTTGAGCCTGTGTGTTTACATTGTTTGTCGTGTTAGCCATTGGAATTTTCCTCCTCATAATCATTAAAATCGTGTTTTGCTGTATGGATTGCCGGACGTTTGTCGCCCTCCGGTACGAGCGTTGGTTTGCCTTGTGGCTTCTCGACCAGACCGCCGAGCAGTTTGGAGAACCTTACCTTGCCGAGAGCCTTTTCCATTGCGGTGATGCCCATCACCTTGTGTTCATATGGGTCGTAGCCTGCCGCGCTGACGGCATTAGCGACTGCCTCATCGTTTGTGTACCTGCGGTTAGAACGACCTTCAACCAGTTTCCAACCTGACCAATGCTTGCCACTGAGCGCGGTTTGCAAAGCGTAGTCCTTGATGTCCGAAGCCCACGAAACAAGATCGTCTATCTTGCCAAGAATGGATTCGATTTCATCATCTTCCAAAAGGGGCGGTAGCTTGAATTCGTATTTTGCGAGTTCAAGGTTTTGCTCTGCCCGTTTGCGGCAGTTATGCTTCGCCTTACAGAATTGGCACCAATCGCCACACCGGAATTCGCCCTCGCCGTCGTAGGCAAGTTCTGCGATAGGTTTTAAGGTTTCTGCTGCCCACTGATAAAGTGATTCTTTGAAAACCGTGTGGGTACTGATGTTATCCCGCCTTGGCTGGTAAATGGTCATGCTGACTGTGTCGATGTCATAGATTCCGTCAAACAACTCCAGAGCACCCAAGGCGTATAGTTTCATTTGCGGGTTGTCGTCAGATTCGATCAGTACACCTTGTCCGTGCTTGTAATCCACGATGTGGAGCGTGCCGTCAGCGATGATCACGCAGTCGCCGGTGCCAAAGCCACCCTCGACATACTTAGAAAAGTCGAGACGCTGCTCAATCAGCACCACAGGGTCGGAGCAATTTTGCTTTGCCGTTTCCACCAGTTCCATGATGTAAGCGGCATATCCGTTGGCGTATTCCTCCATCTCTTCGGAGTAGTAGGTCAGGCTGGTGGTTGGATCTTTGGTGCGGATGCCGAGCGCTGTTTTTAACTTGTACTCACAAAGGGTGTGTGCCTCCGTGCCTTCGGCGGCATAACTGCTGCCTTTATCTTCGTACTGCTCACCAAGCCTGGCCGAGGGAGGGCAGTTCAACCATCGGTGGCTTGAAGAAGCAGAGAGAAGTGCATGCTTACCCATTGCCCAGTACCTCCGCTTCTGCGAGCAGGGCTGCGTACTTTTTGGGGTCGATCTCTGATAGCTTCGCAGCGCCATGCTTTTCAAGCAGTTCCCGAATTTTAGCGGTGTGACCGTTACGAGATTTTTCCGCAAGTACTGCTCTGACATCTTCCAGCGTTAGAGGTTTTGAAGTTGGCTTTGATTCTGGCTGTACCGATGTTCTGGGTTGGCTGCCGCTGAAAAGAGAAGTCAAGCTATCAGCTACTGTGTTCAGGGACTGTGCAGCACTACGAAGTTCGCCGACACAGAGGTCGAGTTCACTCATCTTGCTCATCTGGTACACCTCCTTCTCTGGTGGATTCTTTCTGCTTTTGAAGTGCGATCAGCTTCTTGGCAAGACGTTTAGACACGACGCTTATTGCCGTGAGGATGCCTGCAAGTTCTTCGTCCAGCTCGGCATCACGCATTTCCGCGTTCCTTTCATTTGCTTCTGTTTGCATTTTCTTACCTCCGTTTCCGAGAAGCATTGCCGCCCCTCTACCGTCTACAGACAGAAGAGGGGCGGTTGCGTACCACGGAGAGTGGTTACTCGAAAAACTTCTTCAGGGCTTCGTCATTTCGCAGGATGTCAAGGATACGGCGTACATGAACGGTAATGCTCCGCGATGATTTAAAATCGTACTTGGGCGCTAATTCACGCACGGTTTTTTCAAGGATAATGCGGTCTGTTATAAGCTCACGGTCTTTTTGAGTGAGCGTAGCAAGTGCGGCATAGAGAGTGTCTAATACAGCCTTTTGTTCTAAAAATTCTGTGATATCAGTGGGATCGGCAGGTTCGTAAAATGTATCCGAGCCGTCAGAATCGCTACCCAATGGCTTATCAAGTTCAACTGTGCGGCTCGTGCGGGACTTACAAGTCTCACATTTCTGATCACATTTGTTTGTGCTTTTCCATACGCATTGGAATTTCCGCTCTTGATATTTTTGTTCCCGCCATATAGAGCGCATATTCTCCCGTGCGAGGTCTTCACCCATCTGGTTACGGGGCAGACGGACAACAAGGCCGGATTCTTCATCGACATACCAGCGTTGTGGGAATGAGTTTTCGGGTTCTTCGGAACGGGCAAGGCAAGCTGCCCTTGACGTTTCGGTATGGATTTTCCCATCGTCCGAAAGTGTATAGTAAGTCATTGGCTCACCAAATTTCGTGCGATGCGGAATGGGGGTGGTTCTGAAAGTGTTGTTTTGGCTCATGGTTGACTCCTTTCGAATATGCAAGGAGCCAAGCGAGAGATATATGAAGAGCCGAATGCTTACAAAACACAAAAGACCGGATGATTACGAATTTGCGTTTCGTAAATCATCCGGCCATTTGGTAGCTCGCACTCGGCTCCGTTGCTCGGTATGAGTTGATTAATTTAATTACGACTCAGATAAGGTTAAAGGGCTTTCTGTAGTCGTCTGGGTTCTGATGTTTGCTTTGCCAGACCTACTGGCTCACGTTCGATTGCTACTATGTTGCGGCAATGAATGCATTTGGTTTTTACAACTGTTCGTTCACGCCATTCAAGGTCAAATATCCTTTTGTGGCACTTCGGGCATTTAACTGTTTCTTGCATAAAACCTCCTTTCCCACAAACAAGCTAATCAGCTATGTTGCGAAGTATTTAAGTAAAAAAATAGCCATATTTATGCAATTACTCACGCAAATAGTAACCTCTCTCAATAAGACGGATTTCAGTGGATTGTTTTGATACTTTGAAAAAACTGGCTAACTCATTAACAAGCCAATGATACTTAGATTGCCAATGAATACTTGGGAATTTTGTAGTAGAAAAGTCCTCAATAAATTGCTTTGCCATATCGTCAAATTGTACTGGAGGCATAAGGATACGAGGAGCGATGCCTCGCGCTTGCCACTCCATCCAATCTTCGTCCAACCAGTCCGCCTTACTGGATTCATCGTATTTGTCGAAGCCGCTACGAACTTTAATAGCTTTTTTGGGATCGACCACCGAAGCGGCGATATAGTAATCTCGATGTTTATGCCAGTGGAACGCTTCGTGAGCGATGGTATTATTCTTGCAGCCTTCATTGCGCTTTTCGATTGTATCAGGGTCGATAATCATAGTACCGTAGCGCACCTTCACGCTTTGATACTCATCTGTTTCCTTTACATAAATTTCTTCAATACCACTGGTAAAGCACATTTGACCCAATACACTAAAATCCTCAGATAAACGTCTTTCAACTACTCGCAAGCCCATGCGCTTGCGGGCAATTTCCAAGATAGGTACTGCCATTGGACTCTGCAGTGCCTCTGGATAGTACCTCTCTAAAAATTCTATAGCCTCTTTATCAAAATCATTTCTGGAAATATGCGGAGCATTTGAATCAAGTAATACTGCCATCTACATTCCTCCCGTTTACTGTTCCTCATCCTGTTTATTGATTTCCTCACATACCTTCTTCCAAAAAGCATCGCCAAGATTCTTCTCGGTTGCTCGGCGTAATGCTTTTCTGACATGAGGTAACTGCGTTGACATTAGGTATTCCGGCAAATCGGGAGCAGCAGAATCCCTATCCCTTCCGGCAAGATCAAGCATTTCTTCTTTTTCGTCCGATGTTAATTGAAGCACAGCGGCTATTTTTTCGAGAATATGAATCTCAGGCGGATTGCGCCTACCTTTGACGATGTCTGAGAGATAGGAAGCGGTCATCCCCATTGCATCAGCGATGTCTTTTAATTTTATATCATCACCGCCCGAACCGCGCCCTTTCCTTTTACTGTCAATAAATTTGCCAAATTCTCCAGCCATTTTCGAACTCCTTTCATTTGACGCATAACATATTTCTATGCAGCTAATTAGCTACTTCGCTTATAAGCGAAGTATAACATTTTATTATGAGGCTTGTCAATACCGGAATTATGAGGAAAGTGTAACTTTTCCACGGAAAGAGATTTAAAGCATTAGAAGCATAAAATCATGCTATCGCACTAATTTATCTTGCAATAACACATCAAAGGTTATATAATAATCAAAATAGCACAGTCAGAGAACCTGAAGGCGAGGTATTGAAATGGCAATAAGCTATAAAAAACTATGGAAACTTCTAATTGACCGCGACCTTAAGAAAAAAGACCTCCCATCCTTGGCGGGAATCAGTTCTGCATCCGTTACGAAACTGGGGAAAAATGAAAACGTCAATACGGAAACTCTCGAAAAAATATGCCGAGCGTTGAATTGTGATATTTCGGACATTATGGAAATGTCTGAAGACGAGTGAGGGGGATAGCACGCAATGTCGTATACAGAGCATCAAATCCGGTTTTTTGCCGAACAACTTATGCTAAGACGCCCGCAAGACAAAATTGACGGGCTTGCTTCATCTATGTCAGGAGTAAAGGTTGACTTAAATCCACACCAAGTAGATGCGGCTTTATTTGCGTTAAAATCACCTCTATCAAGCGGCGCATTGCTGGCAGATGAAGTAGGTCTTGGTAAGACGATTGAGGCAGGACTTGTGCTTGCACAATGTTGGTCAGAACGCAAACGAAAAATACTATTAATAGTAACGGCATCCTTGCGGACCCAATGGAGAACGGAACTTGAAGAAAAGTTTTTTATACGTTCAGAAATATTAGAATCCAAAAATTATAACAAGGCAAAAAAGAACGACCCGTCATGCAATCCGTTTCTGGTTCAAGATGCGGTGGTAATATGCTCATATAATTTTGCATCGGCAAAGATGCGTGACATTCAGTTAGCCAACTGGGATTTGGTGATAATGGACGAGGCGCATAAACTGCGCAACGTCTACAAGCGTAACAATGTCATGGGGAACAACCTAAAGCTGGCTCTCAAAGGTAAAAAGAAACTACTCCTTACCGCAACCCCACTCCAAAATAATTTGATGGAACTTTACGGTCTTGTCAGCATTATTGATGAGAGGGTTTTTGGTGACCCTGATATTTTTCGTGAGGCATACGTTAATGTGTCGAACATCGAACTCAGGAACAGGAACTTAAAAACACGCTTACATAATTTCTGCAAGAGAACATTGCGTCATCAAGTACGAGAATATGTTCCTTACACGGACAGAACAGTCATTTTATCGAGTTATACACCAAGTCCTGACGAAGAGAAGCTGTACAATGACGTGTCTAATTATTTACAACGAGAGAGACTTCATGCGTTCCCGCAAGGGCAACGCCAACTTTTGATGTTAGTAGCTCGAAAACTTCTGGCGTCATCCTCAATGGCAATCCACGGTACGCTGTCTACAATCATTGAGCGGTTGAATTTGAAATTGACCGATTATGAAGCCCAGTTAAACCTTACCGACCTCGATGATTACGATGGCATTGAGGAACTTATCGATGGTGAAAACAGCGATGGAGACTGTGGTGCAACTGATGAGCTTACGGCGGATTACGAAGGCATTAAAAAGGAAATTGAGGATTTGAAGCAGTATGCAGAACTCGCTGATAGTATTAAGACAAACGCCAAAGGTGATAACTTGCTCTTAGCTCTTCAAGAAGGGTTTAAGAGAAATGAGGAGCTTGGAGGCGCAAGGAAAGCCGTCATTTTTACCGAATCCAAACGTACTCAACGATATTTAATGAATCTTCTTACTCAAAACGGCTATGACGGGCAGATTGTGTTTTTAGACGGTTCAAACTCTGACCCCGTATCTAACCGTGTTTATAGTGAATGGAAAGTGCGTCATAAGGATGATGGAATGATTTCCGGCTCAATGGCAGCAGACAAGAAATCTGCAATTATTGAAGAGTTCCGAAATAACGCTTCAATACTTATCGGCACAGAAGCGGCCGCCGAAGGTATAAACCTGCAGTTCTGCAATATAGTCGTTAACTATGATTTGCCGTGGAATCCGCAACGTATAGAGCAACGCATAGGGCGTTGTCACCGCTATGGGCAAAAAAATGATGTTATCGTTATAAACTTCCTAAACAACGGCAATGCCGCAGATGAAAGGGTGTATCAACTTCTTTCACAAAAATTCAGACTGTTCGAAGGCACCTTCGGTTCATCTGATGAGGTTTTAGGCGCAATCGAAGATGGAGTGGACTTTGAAAAGCGCATTCTTGATATTTATCAGACCTGCCGAAAACCTGATGAAATAAAAGCTGCTTTTGATACTTTGCAGTCGGAACTATCCGATCAAATAGACGAGAGGATGACAGAGGCTCGGCAATCAATTTTAGATAACTTTGATGAAGAAGTATCTGTACGGTTGAAGGATTGCCATACCAATACAATAATGGAGCTTGATCGGTTTTCGCAGTGGCTTTTCAGCTTTTTTGTGATGCAGGGCGCAGAACGTGTTGAACCCCTCAATCAATGGCGTTTTACATATAAAAGCAACGGTGAAACCAAGACCTATAATCTGCGTTGGCGTGATGCAGAGGTACAGCATGATGAGTTTCTGCGTCGAGACGGTGAATTAGTAAGCGATTGGATTAAAGGGGTTATGAAACCCGGCAAGTTACCGGAAGTAGAGATTCAATTCATGCACTCGATTCTACCAACCGCAGAGCGCATAAGCTTTTTAGACAGCCATCCAAATTTGAAGAATGGAATAATATCCATTGATAAAATGACGCACAAGGGTATCGAAAACGAGGAGCATCTTCTCTTTTCAGTCATAACAAATGATGGAACTTATATTGATGATGATATGCTCGAACGTATTATGAGACTGAAAGCCACTGTGGTCGGTGAATGTTCCCCTGAAACTGCAGACCTTATTACCCAGCGGCAAGAGCGGATTGCAAACCAAAAGGCTGAGATTGCCGAGCGTAATATGAGGTTCTTCTTGGAGCAGGAAGCCCAGATGGAGGCTTATACCGAAGATCTAAAAGATGGCTTGCAGAAATATCTAAGGGCGGCCAGAAAAGAAATCGCCGAAAAGAAAAAAGAGCGCCGAGCATTAAAAGATGTAGGAACTCTTGAAGAAATGTTGGATAAATCGGCTGAAATAAACAAACTCGAAACAGCACTGAAGAAGAAGCAACGTGAACTCTACGATGAAGAAGATAGGTTAGAGCGTGAGCGTGATGCTTTCTTGGAAGATATCCGCAGCCGCCTAAACGGTGAGATTGAAACTGAAACGATAATGACATTCTCGTTTGAGATTGTATAACTGGAGGAATACGATATGCAGAAACTGGAGTTAACATGGATTGGCAAAGGAGAAGAACCGGCTGTTGAGCCGCGTATACTTTTGCATGACTCATCAAAAGATTACGGTGATCCTACCGCCGAGAATATGCTCATACATGGGGATAACCTGCTTGCACTAAAAGCATTAGAGCAGGAATTTACAGGAAAGGTGAAGTGTATATATATTGACCCTCCATATAACACTGGGGCAGCATTTGAATTTTATGACGATAATTTAGAGCATTCTATTTGGCTTTCTTTGATGAAGCCAAGAATTGAAATTTTACGACGTTTATTGAGCGCTGATGGGAGTATTTGGATAAGTATTGACGACACCGAACAAGCGTACTTGAAAGTGATGTGTGACGAGATTTTTGGTAGAGGAAACTTTGTGCAAACTATATCAAATCAATCAACGCCAAATGGCAGAGACTACGGTTCGTTTGCTCAAACGCACGACTTTATTCATATATACGCCAAGGATATTCGCACTTTAAAGATGAATAAACTGGCTAACACCGACACAAAAAAGTATAACAAAGAGGATGAGTTGGGTGCGTATTATTTACATCCTCTATTTAATAGCAATAGTAACTTTCACAAAGGTAACCGTCCGAATTTGTACTATCCGTTTTATGTTTCAAATACGCAAAATGAAGATGGATACTATGACTTATCATTAACTCCAACGGTAGACAGCATAGAATTATATCCGCCATTATCGCAAACAGACGGAACACAGTTCGTTTGGCGATGGGGAAAAGAAAAATCTGCACAATATATGAATCAAGAAATTGTTGGGCAATTGATGCGAAACGGTGAATTTAGAATTGCTCAAAAAATGCGGGTCAAAGAAAAGATACCACGCACCATTTGGATAGAGACCGATTTTTCCACGAGACGTGGTACAGAGGAATCGCAAGCGTTATTCGGCAAGAGTAAATTTCCATACCCCAAGCCAGAGCCACTTGTTTCGCATATTCTTACAATAGCTACAGACCCAGACGACCTCATTATCGACTCCTTCCTTGGTTCCGGCACAACTGCTGCTGTTGCTCATAAAATGGGACGCAAATACATTGGTATAGAATTGGGTGAGCATTGCTACACTCATTGCTTGCCACGCTTAAGGTCTGTAGTTGATGGTGAGCAAGGCGGTATATCAAAAACTGTAGAATGGCAAGGCGGCGGCGGGTTTAAGTTTTACGAGCTTGCTCCTACCTTAATTGTAAAGGACAAGCATGGTAACCCCGTCATCAGCAATAAATATAACGCTCAGATGCTTGTTGCGGCAATCGCTAAACTCAACGGATACATCTATGCTCCCAATCCTGATATTTATTGGAATCAAGGTACCAGTCAGACAGGCAGCTATATATATGTAACGAGCGAATATCTCACGGCGGCACAGCTTGACGAAATTTCCAGTGACCTGCCAGAACACGAGCGACTACTTATCTGCGCTCCTGCTTTCGATGTAGGTCTTGGCAAGCGATATGAAAATATTAATGTCCGAAAAATCCCGCAATCGGTACTGGACAAATGCGAGTACGGCGCAGAGGACTACAACCTGAATATTATTAATCCGCCGGAACTGGATGAGGACGAATGGGAGGACTATGAAGATGCTTAGAGAACCGTATTCGGCTAAGTCATACTCTTACAACTCAAAATATATTGACAACCGCCTCGCCCTTCGTCCACCTCAAAAGGAGAGCTTGGAGCGGTTTGCTCGTATTGTAGATATTCTATCTCTTTCAAAAAATCCAGATTTGGACGCGGAACTTGCAAGTATCCGTGAACTGTTTCCGACGCTGTCCGATTTCGAGCGGGACTTTCCATCGGTATGCTTCGCCCTAGCTACAGGCATAGGAAAAACTCGTCTAATGGGTGCGATGATAGCTTATTTGCATTATGAAAAGGGAGTAAAGAATTTTTTCGTTATGGCTCCCAACCTTACAATTTATAAAAAACTAAAAAATGACCTTGGAAACCAGACCCACGAAAAATATGTTTTCCACGGTTTGGACAAATTCGTAAATCCGCCACGCATTATTGACGGTGATAACTATGAGGAGTTTCGCCAAGCCTCACTTTTTGATAATAACATTACTATTAACATTTTCAATATCAGCAAACTAAACTCTGAAAGCGGACGTATGCGCCGTTTGCAAGAGGTTCTTGGGCAGTCCTATTTCTCGTACTTGCAATCCCTTCCCGACCTTTGTATTTTTATGGACGAGAGTCACCACTACCATGCAGACAGAGGCTTTGAAACAATAAACGAACTAAAACCAATACTTGGTGTAGAACTCACAGCAACACCGCAGATTCAAAAAGGTGCAAGGAAAATCGACTTTAAAAACGTGGTATACGAATACTCCCTTGCCCACGCTTTAAATGATGGGCTGTTCGTAAAAGTTCCCGCTGTTTTCACGCGCCGTGACTTCCGACCTGAAGAATACACTCCACAGCAGCTTGACCGCGAAAAACTCAATGATGGCATTCGCCTGCACGAGGAAACCAAGAGCAGGCTGGATGTCTATGCCCGCTCACACGGGAGATCTTTAGTAAAGCCGTTTGTGCTTGTTGTCGCAAAAGATACCAACCACTCGCGGGAAATCCGTGACTACCTTATTTCAGATGCTTTTTTTCGTGGCTATTACAAAGACAAAGTTCTTGAAATTAACTCATCACAGCGCGGAGCTGAAAAGGATGAGAATATTGAGTTGCTCCTATCTTTAGAGTTGACCACAAACATGATTGAAATTGTTATCCACGTCAATATGCTCAAAGAAGGCTGGGATGTAACGAACCTTTATACAATTATTCCGCTACGTGCCTCAGCTTCCGAAACATTAACTGAGCAAACTATCGGACGTGGGCTTAGACTGCCTTATGGTCAACGGACAGGTGTGGATGAAGTAGACAGGCTCTCTATCGTTAGCCATGATCGCTACCAAGCTATCGTTGATCTTGCCAAAGACCCAAACTCACTTGTCCGAAAGGTTTACTATATCGAAGAACAGGATATTCCGGATAACGATAATGCGCGTGAAACCGTGCCGCTGCCGACCGTATACGACACACTGACTTCTGGCGACAGCTTTACCCAGCAATTAGAGTTAACCCTGCGTGAAACTGCACCTGAATATGTTGCACAGAAAACGCCTGGTCAAACAATGCAGATTGCAAGCATTGTACAGAGCATAACCGCTAAAACAGTGGTCGAGATTAATAGGCAGGTGCGAAATATTAATGCTATAAACGATGAAAATATCCGCAAAACGGTTCACAACAGCATTGTTTCACAAATTATGCAGCAGCTGCCGGAACTTGGATTAAAGAAGGAAGACCTCGCATCGGTTGTTGAGGTTGCTATAGAAGCATGTGCCCAAGCCCTAACGGAAAATGTAATCCCGATCCCGCAATCCGTTGTTCAACCCCATACAGAAGTAAAACGAGGTTTTTATGATTTCAAGTTGGACACGAGTAATATGCGTTGGCATCCCTCTGATGACACCATGCTTGGGACAGAGCTGCAAGAAGGCGGCGAAACTTTCACTATGGAAATAGGAACAGTAGCCTTTTCCAAGGTTGACACGGTAGAGAACGAGATAGTTCGCCATATTATCGTTCATGATAATGTAGATTATGCAAGCTGTGCTGACCTCATATATTCACTTATCGCAGACGCTAAAGGGCACTTTTTGTCGTACTTGAAAGAAGAAGAAACCGATAAAGTAATGAGAGACAGGCAACGCACTATTGCCGAAATAATCTATGTTCAGATGAATGAACATTTTTATAAAGAAGAGGTCAGCTACAAAGCTGCGAATATGCGTCCGTTTACTCGCATTGAACCGAGTTTTGGCGGTAAATTCAAAACAGATGAAGTATACGATTTACGCGCATCTCTTGTGCCTTCAGAGGTTAAATCGAAAATTTTCAGTGGCTTCAGGAAAGCCGGGCATACATTGTATAAATTTGATAGCGACACAGAGCGCACCTTCGCTATTGTGCTTGAGAATGATGATGTTGTTTTAAGATGGCTTCGCCCTGCACCGCGCCAATTCAATATTTACTGGGGTCAAAGCGGCGCAAGTCGGTATGAACCTGACTTTGTTGTTGAAACCGCTGACTCAATTTATATGTGTGAGCCAAAGGCCAGTAAGAATATGAAAGATGCAGACGTTCTCGAGAAAAAAGAAGCGGCTGAAGAGTATTGCCGTGCGGCTACTGAATTCAATTCTGAAAACGGCGGCAAGCCATGGAAGTATCTCTTGATTTCACATGAAGAGATACGCCTACAGTCAAGTTTTTCTTACTTGGCGAAAAACGCAACCTATGAGCAAACAACAATTGGCTAACTATCTGGCAAAGGAGCATATGCATGAAATTTTTCCATTTATCCGACTTGCATCTCGGCAAGCGTGTCAACGAATTTTCCATGTTAGAAGACCAGTGGGATATCCTGCAAAAGATCGTTACGCTTGCCAAAGATAATAAACCTGATGCCGTTTTTATAGCCGGTGATGTCTATGATAAATCCATGCCTATTGTGGAAGCGGTGCAATTGCTGGATAGATTTCTTGTATGGCTTAATGAACTGGAGATAGCTGTTTTCATCGTTTCAGGCAACCATGACAGCGCAGAGCGGGTGGCTTTTGGTGCAGAACTTTTAAGAAATAGTAATGTGCATATTGTGCAGTCTTACAGCGGTAGAATGAACCCTATATCGATAAAAGATGAATTCGGCGATATTTATGTGTGGATGCTTCCCTACCTCAAGCCTTCCATCGTTCGTAGGCATTTTTCTGATAAAGACATAAACTCGTACTCAGATGCCGTTGCCGCCGCTTTAAGCAGTGCCACAATGGACCTAACCGAGAGGAATGTCCTCATAGCGCACCAATTTGTAACAGGTGCAATCACAAGTGAATCTGAAGAAATAATGGTAGGCGGCTCTGAGAACGTCAATGGTGCGCTATTCGACTCTTTTGATTATGTCGCACTTGGGCACATTCACCGTCCACAAAATATCGGACGCCCTACGCTAAGATATAGTGGGACTCCGCTTATGTATTCGTTTTCGGAGGCAAACCACTCAAAATCAATCACTGTTGTGGAAATGGGCAGAAAAGGTGAAGTAGAAGTTTCCGAGTTGCCATTAACTCCTACCCGTACGATGCGTGAAATTCGCGGAACTTACAATGAAATAATGAACCGTGACAATTATCGCAATACCAACACTGAAGATTATATTCGTATTATCCTGACAGACGAACAAGACGAGCCAGAAGCAATGGCAAAGCTGCGGAATGTTTATCCTAATGTTATGCGTGTGGAATACGACAACAAGCGTACACGCGCTGCCAGTTCACTTGAAACCGTAGTATCTACTGATAAAAAGGCACCGGCAGAACTTTTAGGAGAGTTCTTTGAAATGCAGAATGGTAAGCCAATGAGAGAAGAGCAGATAAAATATACAGAAAATCTGTTTGCCGAGATTTGGGAGGAGGTTATTTCCGTATGAGACCCCTTAAATTGACGATGTCTGCATTTAGTTGTTATGCCGACAAACAGATTATCAATTTTGAAACTCTGGGAGCGGAAGGATTGTATCTAATCGCCGGTGACACCGGATCAGGTAAAACAACGATTTTTGATGCCTTAACTTTTGCTCTCTATGGGGAAACAAGTGGCGACAATAGAGATGCAGGGATGCTCCGAAGCAAATACGCACAAGCGGATGCTGAAACCTATGTCGAGTTTACCTTTCAGTACCATGATAAGTTATACACGATAAAACGCAATCCGGCTTACACTCGTGCAAAACAACGGGGCGATGGAACAACTGAAGAAAAAGCCGATTGCGAATTACATATGCCAGACGGTCGAATTGTTACGAAACTGAGGGAAGTCAATTCAAAGGTTGAGGAAATTCTCGGCATTAACCGCGAGCAGTTTGTCCAGATTGCGATGATAGCGCAAGGCGAGTTCCTAAAAGTCCTTCACGCCAGCACCGAAGAGCGCATGGAGATATTTCGTAAAGTTTTCTACACAGATGCTTACAAAACCTTTCAAGACAGAGTCAAGAAAGATACAAGCGGACTCGCTCAAGAGCTTAAAGAGCAACGGCGTAACTACGAATATAACCTCGGCAATATTCAAGTTGATTCTAATGATGATGAAAACAAACAGAAACTCTCAGATGCTAAGTCAGGTCTTATATTGGAAGATGATGTCATTGAATGGCTCAACCAGGTTATTTTTGCTGATAATGAAGTTTTTTCCGCGAACGAAAAACTGCTTACAGAAGTCGGTGCTAAACTGGCTGAGATAAACCAAAAAGTCGGACAAGCAGAGCAGGACAAAAAAGCGCGGGACACTTTGAAAACTGCGCAAGACCGCCTACCAGCTGAAACAACCGCTCAGGCCGAAGCTGAGTCGGCTTTAAAGGCGGAGAAAGAAAAGCAGCCGGAGTACGAAGGCGTAAAAACTCAAATAGCTGAAATAGAGAAGTCTTTACCCAAGTACCAAGAATTGCAGACTCTTATTGATACTATAACGGCGAACGAAGAAAAGCTTTCTGTTGAAAGTAAGAACGTCGAAAACCAACTAAAACAACAAGGTACTGACGCAGCTGCTCTTGAAACTGCCAAAGTAGAACGGGACTCGTTATCGGATGCCGCAGCCAAAGCCGAAGCATTACGCAGTCAACAGGACGCTATAACGACAAGACAAAGCAGACTCAAGGTATTGGCAACCTCGCTGGATGATTATGGCTCACTACTCGTTAGCCTTAAAACGGCACAAGAGGATTACACTGCAAAGTCTACAGTCGCAAAGATAAAAAGAGATGAATATGAAGCTTTCAACAAGGCTTACCTTGACGAGCAAGCAGGTATATTGGCGGCGGAACTGGAAGTTGGGCGGCCATGTCCTGTTTGTGGATCAATCGAACATCCTGAGCCTGCTGTTTTGTCGCCCAAGGCTCCTACAAAAGAGGTGCTTGATAAAACAAAGAAATTTGCTGAAACCGCTGATACGGAAATGGCAACTGCCAGTGGCTTAGCAAATAATTTAGGAGGGCAAGTCGATACCAAGCGAGATGAGATCAAAGTAACAGCAGCATCGCTACTTGGTGAAACACCGTTCGATAATATCCCAATAGTCTTAAAAAATACATTGGCTGGGTTAGAAGCTCAACTGGTAGGCATAGGTGAGCAACTTGGAGAACAGGAAAAAAGAATGGATCGCAAAAAGGAACTTGATGAAGCGATACCGCTTTCTGAAGAAAATCTTGTGAAAGTCGGCGAGGCTCTTGGTAAAGCAAAAGAACAAGTAGCTATGCTGACCACTCAGATTGAAGCTGATTCTAAAATGCGAGATAAACAGGCTGCAGAACTCAAATTCAAGAGTGAAGCTGATGCAAAAGCGGAAATATCTACCCTCACTATTAAAAAGAAAAAATATGAAGATACGCTTCAAACTGCCCAAACCATATTTGATGCGGCAAAAACAAAAGCTGATGGCACAGCAACAGAGATTCAGACATTACAAGCACAGCTTGGTGATTCAAAGCCCCTGGATTTAGATGCACTAAAACAAGAAAAGGAATCTATCGAAAACTCGCAGCGTGTATTGGGAGAAAGCAACCGTATTATTAGCACTCGAAATTCTACCAATCAAACCACTCTGAGAGCTATCACAAAAACATCAGATACCATCCGTGAGCTCGAAACTCACTACAAATGGATGAAAGAGATCTCTGACACGGTAAATGGGGATATTAGTGGAAAAGAAAAAGTTAAACTGGAAACGTATATCCAAGCAGCATACTTCGATAGAATAATTGCACGGGCAAATATTCGGCTGTTACAAATGTCAAGTAACCAGTATGAATTGAAGCGGCGTGATGTTAGCGGTAAGCAAGGACAAAGTGGCTTGGACTTAAATGTTATAGACCACTATAACGGTTCTGAACGTGATGCCAAAACTCTCTCAGGTGGTGAGTCGTTTATTGCTGCTTTGTCACTTGCACTCGGTCTTTCTGACGAAATACAAAACAACGCAGGTGGCATAAGATTTGATTCAATGTTCGTGGATGAAGGATTCGATACATTAGACGAAACAAAGTTAACCCAAGCTATGCAGACGTTAATGAGCCTATCGAAGACCAGCCGACTCATCGGTATCATATCTCATGTACCCGGGCTTAGTGAAAAAATAGACCGAAAAATCTTAGTGACAAAAGAGCGTACTGGTGGCAGTAAAGCAGAACTGATTTTGAACTAAATTGATATATTTGAACGTGAAGTGATATGGCAGACCACCAATGACTGATGGGGGTAACGAAATTATGGCCGGTAAAAATATGAATTATTTTCTTATGGACAGCGCCCCAAATGGGCGCATCAAGTGTACTTGCCAATTGGACAGGGGTTGCCTATAAGATTCCACGGGTAAAGCTTGTGGACTGCAAAAATATTGATTACCTAAAACAGAGTGGTGTTTACTTTCTTTTTAGTAAAGGAGATGGTGACAAGCCATTAGTTTACGTAGGTCAATCCGGAACTCGAAAAAATGGAGAAGGAATTTTGAACCGTTTGAAAGAGCATCACGCCTCCCCGAAACTGGGGCTTGAAGATTGGTATGAAGCAATCGCCTTTACGACTTCAAATAATATTTTTGGTGCAACGGAGATTAGCTGGCTTGAAAATCGATTCTTTGCACTTGCCGTAAATGCTAATCGTTACGAAGCTAAGAACGGAAATGAGCCAAATGCAGGAAATGTCACAGAAGAAAAAGAGAGCGAACTTGAAGAGTATGTAGACTATGCCAAAATCGTAATGGGAGTTCTTGGACATTTGGTACTTGAGCCCTTAGTTCAAAATCGAACAATGCAGAATGCAGCGTGTAAAGAGAGCGATGACTACCTTGAATTTTCTATGGAGCAAAAAATGCAGAATAGTGGAATGACAGTAAACGCAAAATGCAAACGCTCGAGTGAAGGATATATAGTTTTACAAGGCAGTGTTATCAATTCTAAAACTAATGAAAAAACTTGCTCAGGGGTAGCTAAAAAGGCTCGGGTCAGTGCAAAGGTAGATGAAAACAATGTGCTCTTAGAGGATGTGCTATTTTCATCACCATCGGCTGCTTCTATGTTTGTAACGGGTGCAAGTTCAAACGGATATACTGCTTGGAAAACGGCTGATGGCAAAACCTTAAAGGATGTTGAGACAAGCGAGGCGGATGAATTATAAAAAACCACATGTAAGTAGGAGGTTTTAGACTTGAGCAACGCAGAAACCATTATGCAATACTGCCGTATGGTCAATATGCCGGTAACGGCAAAACAAATCCTTGATGCCCGTTTCCCTGGGAAGCCGCAGCCTTATATAAACTCCACGATCAATGATCTTGTTCAAAATAAAAAACTCGTGCGCAATGATGAAGTCAGACCATACACAGTTCGGCTCCCTATGGACGGCGAAGTTATTCCCGAACCGAAGGATTATTCAAGGAGTAACCGAAGTGTACCGACCAAAACGTGGAGTGATATCGAGATGCCTTTTACACGATTCACAAAGGAAGAACTGGACGAGACCGCCAAACGTGTAAACAGAGATCCGCGGTATGGTGAAGAAGGTGCAATTATAAATAGCTGCCTTAATAAGTTTCCTCAAAATGTGGACAGTGACATTATTGCAATGAAAATCGCCTTGATTGATATGACGAACTCCACGAACTTAAATAAACATTTGAGCAAGATTTATTTGACAAGATTGATTGAAAAAATAAAAAGCTGCAATTTTGACGAACGGGTGGCTAAGGGCGATATTTCCTTAGTTGGCGAATTGGCGAAGAATGAAATTAACCTTTTTTCATTTTTCAGCAAGTATTGCCTGTACCATAATTTCTATGTTTACCAAAATGACGATTATGTAATATTCGATGGTGTCATGCAAAATCATGTCGGTCAGTTTCTTTCTCATTACGAATATAAAGGCAAAATATACAAAGCATCACAAATCAAAAACTGTATTGAAAAAATGCGCCAAACTTATGACTACATGGGATATTTAGCGCTGATAGATTCAATCCTTGAGCGAAACAATATACATAGCAAAGGTCGACACAGAAAATTTGACTGGTTTGTGTGGTATAACAACCGATAGTCCAATGGGGCAACTATTAGGGGTGTGCAAAAGCGGTGCATCTTTTAACGATTTGATTTGAGCGGTGCATTTTATCAATAGTTAGTTCCTTTGCCAGATTCTCAGCTTGGGTTTCAAGGATAAAGGAGAGAAAATGAAGAAAGTTCTTTCATTTGTTTTGCTTTTTGTGTTCTTGTTCACCATCACTGCCTGTGACAGGCAAAATGAAAGCCAGGCAGAAACAAATCCCAATTTGACTCGCTTTGCGCTGAATGCTCAAGCCAAAGGGGTGATCGAGACCGTGGACAATATTCAAAATGTCTCGGTGGTTTCGAAAGATCCATTGGTTTTAAAAGCTGAATACAATGCAGGTTTTGTTCAAGGAAAGCTCCAGGGGCAGACTATCATCTCTGCCCGAGATAATGCCTGGGATTTAATGTATCTTCTTGATCCATCTCACAGTTTCCCAAAGCTTTTGCCTCCTACTGAGCTGGAAAAAGAAGTTGCTGGGAAAGCTTTGAAAGACAACTTTTCTTATACCCTTTTCTATATCAAAAAGCTATCCGACCCCATAATCAAAGATCAACTCTCTCGCCAGGTGTTTAGACTCTTGGGGATTTATCATGGATACATCCAAGAGGAACCTGCTGATCTTGATTTCAGCGGAAGTTTTTTACCCGAACTTGACTTTTTTACTGAGTCTGAGCTCCGCTTGGGCTATGAAACCAAGGAGCTTAGCTTCCTGGATGTTTATTTTCTGAATGCTTTCTCTGATCTGTGCGACTATCTGGAGTTTAACAATGACGAATTGGATCAAAGCAATCTAAGCAAATGCTCTGCTTTTGTCACGCGTCTTGAAGATGAAATCATTATTGCTCATAATTCCTGGTCTGGTTTTTTAAGCCAAACAATGACTATGTCTTTAGTAGTCAATAATGATATCATGGTTTTTAATGCTATCACTCCCGGAATAATCACTTCCAACACTGATTTTGGCTACAACAACAAGGGGATTATGTTTACTGAAACCACTCACAACGCTACTTTCAGTCAAGCTAAATTGAATTCTCTCTGGTCTTTTTGGCGTTCTTCCATGGCTGAGCAGTTTTCAAGCTCTATTACCGAATTTCATGATTTTATTGCGATGGATTTATCAGGAACTTATATGAATGGATATATGGTAGTGGATGCAAAAACCGACGAAATAGCTTTGATCGAAATTTCCCAGCAAAGTGTGGTGCTTTTTGTGCCAGGCAACGAAAACCCTTTGATTAAAACGATTCCTGAGGATGCTTCCAAAGCATACGATACCGATTTGCTTAGCACTGATTATATCTTAGGTGTCAATTATCCCGTATCCATGCAAATTCGGGAGGATTTGAAAGCGATCGAAAATCGACCTGCTCGAAGAAGGCAGTTTAAGGAAAAGATTGCTCAGGCAATAGACCTATCCTCTGCAAAAGATCTTATCACCTATACAGACCCCCAGAATCCGCTCTCAATTTTTGGGCGATGGGATTTGGGTTATGGAGAAACTCCAAAACCCAAAATCATCCCTGATGGTGCAATTGATGCAAAGGTAGCATCAAGTAAAGATGCTTTAAAGTGCATGAAATTGAAAGGAGAACTTGACGAAAAAACCACAAATAAAGGTTTTTGGATGAAATATGGTACTGCCCATATTGCTGGTGAGCCCTTTATTTGGAGCAAGTCTCTCTGGAAAGATCAAAAATTAAGAAGCGTTCCAGATCGTGTTGATGGTGATTTTCACTTGATCAATACCTACATTAAATAGTAAGGAGCAAAGCATGAAACACAAACTATGTATAGCCTTCGAATGGTTTCGATGGATTGGAGTTATTGCAGTAATTCAGTGGGCTTATTTTTCTTTTTCTCAGCTCGAAAACATTTTTCCAGTAATAGTCTTTTTGATGACTGTCCTTTTGGCAGGATTGACCGGAGTCGAAGCAGTGTTTCTTTCTCATGAAGCCAATAAAATTACAGGTTATACCCCAAGTGCCTATCAACGACAATCGGGACTGTTTCTTCTGGGCTTAACATTTACTGCCTTTATCGTCTTTGTCTTTGGGTGGGATCTTACTGCAAGCTTGGCAGTATTGCTCAATTTGATACTTTTTTTGGCTTTTTCTTCTATCAACCATCTCTTTTCAGCGTTTTATGAAAATAATAAATCCTTTCGCAATCTTTGGGTGAGAGGTTTGGGAGCATGGCTTTTGATTGGTGCTATTGCCCCCTTGTTGTTTAGGATTTGGGCAGCTCAATAAGCAATTTGCATAGCGTGAATAAACCAGGATTCATCGTCATTGAGCTTGCTTCTTTCTGAACCGTCTCTGCGCATTTTATATAGTTTGCCACGATCATTACGGTTGCTGTAAAAGATCCAATCTCCTTGAACATGAATAAACCAGGATTCATTTTCATTGAGCTGGGTGTATCCTGTGCCATCTATCTTTATTTTATACATTTTTCCAATGTTGCTGAGGGTGCTGTAATAAATCCAACCCTCGTTTACATGAATAAACCAGGATTCGTTATAATTTAACTTTAGTTTGCCAGTGCCATCAGCGCTAATTTTGTATAAATTACCTTCGTCGCTACGGTTGCTGTAATAGACCCAGGAGTCTTCAGCATGGATAAACCAGGATTCATCGTCATTTAGCTTGCTACGCATACTTCCGTCAGTGCGAATTTTGTAGAGCTTACCTTCGTCGCTACGGTTGCTGTAATAGACCCATGGATTTAAAATAAAAAGGAAGGTGGCTTCATCACTGCATAAACGGGTACGCATTCTTCCATCATTGCGTATTTTGTATAAGCTTTTTCGATCCATTTCGTTGCTATAAAATATCCAATCCCCTGAAACGTTGACAAACCAGGATTCATCATCGTTTAGTTGAGTACGATCGGTGCCGTCAGTGCGTATCTTATAGAGTTTTTTTTGGTGGCTTTCATTGCTGTAATAGATCCAATTTTTTGAGTGAAAGTATATGTTTGTTTCTTTTGTACCGAGTAAAGGTTCAGGTGATTCCGGGGAATGTTTCAAGGGCTTGCCACATTTTGAACAAAACTTGTCTTCCTTGTTGATTTTTGTTCCGCATTGACCGCAATAATTCATTGAAAGCTACTTAATTAAGGTAGAAATCAATAAACTACTTGTCGTTCGGTGCCATCGGTACGGATCTTGTAGAGTTTTCCCTCATCACTGTCGTTACGATAATAGATCCAGTCGTTGATAACATTGGTGTTTCCTGAGCGATCGTCATTTAGCTTGCTTCGTTCGGTGCCATCGGTGCGGATCTTGTAGAGTTTTCCCTCATCACTGTCGTTACGATAATAGATCCAGTCGTTGATAACATTGGTGTTTCCTGAGCGATCGTCATTTAGCTTGCTTCGTTCGGTGCCATCGGTGCGGATCTTGTAGAGTTTGAAACCATCACTCCAGTTGCAATAGTAGATCCAATCCGCATATGCGTTGATGGAGGCTGTGACATCATCACTCAGCTTGCTTCGTTCGGTGCCATCGGAAAGAATTCGATAAATTTTGAAACCATCGTTCCAGTTGCAATAATAGATCCAGTCTGCATATGCGTTGATAAAAACTGAGTTGTCTTCGTTGAGTTTAGTTCTTGCTTTACCGTCGGTTCGGATTTTGTATAGCTGGAAACCATCGCTCCAGTTGCGATAATATATCCACTCTCCCACCACATTGATGTCGCTGGAGTTGTCGTTGTTGAGTTTTGTGCGTTGCTTGCCATCAATACGAATTTTATAGAGTTTGTAGTCATCGCTCCAGTTGCGATAATATATCCACTCTCCCACCACATTGATGTCGCTGGAGTTGTCGTTGTTAAGTTTTGTGCGTTGCTTGCCATCAATACGAATTTTATAGAGTTGGTTTTCATCGCTCCAGTTGCTGTAATAAATCCAGGGCTCCTGATAAGAAACAAGACCAGAGTTTATGATATTTCCCACGGTATTTCCTCGGGAGGATACTTGTTTGACTTGTTGAGGAAATAAACGAGGCCAAAAGAGAAACAAGGCAGTAATGATACTGATGAATAGAATAAAGACAAGAATGATTTTTAAAACAGAGTCTAAGGCTACTTTTTTCTTAAGGGCAACACCACACTCTGTGCAATATTTGTTGTTTGCCTTAATATTTGCTCCGCAGTTACTGCAATAGTTCATTTCCAACCTCTTTTCTTGTTAAAAGAAGCTACAAGTTTTGGGTGCTTTAAAATTAATTGTTTAGCACATCCCAAAGGATTTCTCCATCTTTCACATGAAGAAAAACTATGTTTGGATCAGACGGATTAATCACAATAATGGAATGATCGGGCATGTTGCTTTTTATGGTGCCAGAAAGTACTACAAGGGTCTTGGTGAATTCTTTCCAGGACTCAACTTTAGCTTGATTGCCATCGATGGCAAGCATGATCAATCCAAGGAGTTCATTTTCTGGTTTGAGGATAAAGGCCTTTTTTTCCAGGTCAAAATCGAAATTTGCTGTACCCTTGTAGGATTCGGTCATGGACTGAATGTACATGGATTTGTATGTTTCGTAATTTTCATCTGCGATAGCTGTATCGTTGTTGGGAGTTTTATTGATGGAGAGATAGTTTTTTTTGAAATCACTACTCATGGGGCTATTTCGAGTCAGGGTAAAGGAGATTTCTTCAGTAGGGGCATCGTATTCGATCTGAGTAGCTTGAAAGTAGTCCAGAAAGAAGCGTAAGGGAAGATAGGACATACCTTCCAGCTCTATTACTGGTGCGTTGAGTTCGAAGGATTCGTCGTTGATAGTGATTTGCTTTGACCCTACTTTTAACAAAAAATGATCTGAGATAATTGTTTTAGGTGGATCAACGGGTTTTTCAGCTTGCTTTTTTGGTAAAAACTGACAGGCTTGAAGGTTGATAAGAAGCATTAGTGCTGTGATAGCCAGACAAAAAAATAATTTACTATCTTTCATATATTCGCCACCCTTAATAATATAAAAATCCCTCATAACACACCGTAAATTATATACTGATGTATTATAAGGGATTGAGAGCTTATATGCAAAAGCTTTAATAACTTAGGGTTTGTAGCTGATGAGCACCTCTTGTAAAGAGGGATTCCAATCCACCTGGCATTGCAAGCTTTCTGCTACAAATCTTAATGGGAGAAGAGTTCTTCCTGGTGGCACAACAAGTGGTTTAACTTTGTCATTAGAGGCGTCAATAGGAACTCTTTTGCCATTAATCAGAGCATCTGCTTTACCAATCTGAAGCTTGATTTCAATAAATTGAAGATAAATGGCTACTTCCTGGGTGCTGGCATTCCACCCGACTTTGGCTCCGAGTGCTTCAGCCAGATAGCGAATGGGTAGCATGGTTCTACCTTCAATGATCATAGCTTTGGTGTCCATTTGTTTTGCTACATTGTCAAGCCAATAGGTATCATTATTTATCTGAAACTTCACCTGAGTTTGTTCTTTGTATTTTTCAATCGAGTAGCCTGCATTAAGCCATGCACCATAATTTCCCAGTAATCGAAAAACTCTTGGGAATCCATTTTTGCCCAATACATCAGCTGCAAATATGGCTGGAGCATCTCCGTGGCAATATACTAAAATAGCTCGTTCTTTATTGAATTTGTTCAAATTGCTTGCTACGTTGTTATATTCCACATTCACAGCACCAGGTAAATGTCCATTTTTCCAAGCGGATGAAACATCCAGTATCATTAGGGAAGGATCTTCGTCATACATTTTTTTAGCTTCTTGTACTGAAATATCTTTGTATTTCTTTTCTTCTTTTATGGCTTCAATGCTGATGGTGTCAGTAGCTCGAAAAGAGTGCATCGCTGCAAAATCATCTCTATTACCATAAGCAACTATGATCTTCAAGTTACCAGAACGTGGAAAGGGGCGATCGTATGGATCTCCAGTATCAAGCTTGCGTTGAAACTCAATAGTGGTATATTCCCCAAGCTCAGTTCCTGCAAAAGTTGAAATGTCATTCGTCCCTCCAAGTTTTTCATCAGGAGGATGAGGACCCATTTCACCCGTTGAAAAAGCATCAAATAGCTTGGTTTCACCGTTTTTTTCCACCCAGGCGATGATCATATCTGCATCCTTCATCATCACCGTTGGTGCAATGCCTAAGGATACCCAGCCATTGGTTTTGGCTTTCATTGCAATGAAGACGTTTTCTCCTAAAACTTGCCAATGTAGTTCAAAATTTCCTTTATCGAATGTCTTGGATTGGGGATATTCTTTATCGGTGATTTTTCCGTCCATAACTACTTCAGCTCGTACCAGGGGAACTGCTTGCTTAACGCTAATGAAGCTGAAGCTAAAGATTAAGCTGAGTAGGATGCTGAAAAGTAACATTCCTTGCATCGAACGCTTTTTTTTCATGATGACCTTCCTTTTTTACTTTGTTATGGAAACTAAGTTAAAGAAAAAAAGTTCAGCTTTCATTGTCTTGATTGGATTGCTTGATAGGCAATTGAACATAAAAAACTGTTCCCTCGCCAGGTATCGACTCCAACCATATCTTTCCATGGTGTTTTTCTACAATTTCTTTGCATATTGCTAGCCCCAAACCGCTACTTCCCGGACGGGAATAGTTGGAGTGAGTAATTTGAGTGAAGCTGTTAAATAGTTTTTTTACATCCTCTTTGTGAATACCCATCCCAGTATCTCGGATAGCTACTTGAACTGATTTTTCTTGTGGAAGGAGACTGCACTCAATGCTCACATAGCCTTTTTCAGTGTATTTGATACCGTTGCTAAGCAGATTGGAAAGCAAACGGTATATTTTGTCGCTATCTCCTTCTATGTTTGGCGTTTGAGGGCAACTCAGGTATCTTAGCTCCAGATGCTTCTCTTTGGCAGGGATCTCCATGATGCAGATAACATCTTGAATGATTTTGTCAATGTTTATAATTGAAAGATCAAAGCTCAAACTACTATTTTTAAGTTTTTGAAAATCAAGCACATTGTTGACAAAAGTGCAAAGTCGATCAGCATTTTTTTTGCAAATTTGAATAAGATTCTGGCTTTCTTTGGTATAGCTTTCAAGGTTCATGGTGCACAACATATCGATTCCACCTTTGATCGAAGTCATGGGAGTACGTAGTTCATGCGATACCATGCTGATGAAATGATCTTTCATTTTTTCCTGGAGTTTTTGTTCGGTAATATCTCGTGAAATGGATCCAAAATAGGTTTTGTTGGAAAGTTGAATGGCATAAGAGGAGATTTCGAGTACTTTTTTTTCATTCGTTTTACTCTGAATTTCAAACTCCTGAGAAAAAGATGGAAACTCGGAAGATAGTGCTTGATTAACTTGCATCATATGCAAACAAGCTTGCTTTAGCTCCTCTTTTCTGTGTTCATTTCGAAACTGGTCAGGTAGGCTTAGCCATTGAACTTCCCATATTGGTTTTCCAAGCATTTCTTCCTTGGAGTATCCCAAAATTCTACTTTGTGCATCATTCCATTCAATGATTTGCATATTTTCATCTGCTATAATGATCCCATCTTGCGATTGCATCAGGGTTGCCCTGAAGCGTTCTTCGCTTTCGAGCAGTTTCTCACGATTTTTCCAGTGATCTAAAGCCAGGGATGCCAGGTTTCCAAAAGCTCCCGCAATCCTTGCATCTTCTTTTGTAAAACCCTCTTTTTTATTGGCGAGCACCATCATTCCTTCAGTTTTATCTTCGATCGTCAGGGGAGCGTAAAGGATGTTATCAATAGGAAGATGTTTTTTTGGCATATCATCAAACCAGGGTGTGTTGGTAAAATCGTTTTGAAATTGAGCTTCGTTGCTTTGACATACCAGCTTGTGAAAACCCCGGTTAACCATATCAAGAGAAGGGCTTTGGATTTGGTTGAAAAGGGCGTAATATCCAGTTTTTGCTCCAGTGAGTTTTTTAATTTGTTCAAACAACGATTTGATGGTTGCATCAAAACTTTTTTCATGAAGTATCGACTTGGCTGCTTCAAGAAGGGTTTCGAGTTCAAATGAACGAGCTTGCTCATTTTTTAGGGCTATAGCGACCTCTGCTTCAAGGCGTTTGCTATTTTCGATTTCTACCTGCATATCTTCCATCAGGTTTAACAAAGCTTTTTGATTTTGTTCGAGCTCGAAATTACTCGAACTGAGTTGTTCTTCGATCCGTGTGATCTTTTCAAGCTCTTGTTCCAGGTCTCGAGTTTTCTCCAACACTAGTTGGTTGAGCTGATCTCTTTCCATTTGTCGGTAGCGGTTGGCAACTTTTATTTTGACCATGGCTTTGATTTGAGCTATGAGCTCCAACTCATCAATTGGCTTGGATAAAAATCCTTCTGCGCCAGCGGTGAGTGCATTGATTCTTGTTTCTCTGGTGGCTTCCATGGCGGTTACAAAAACAACGGGTATCATTTCAAGCTCTTCATCTTCTTTGATTTGTCGACAAATTTCAAACCCATCTTCTTCAGGCATCAGAATATCCAACAAAATGACTGAGGGATCGTATTGTTTTGCGAGTTCGATACCTTTCTTTCCTGTGCTGGCTGTATAGACAGTAGCATCAAGAAATGCATTGCAGATAAGTGCTTTCAAGCTAATCAGGTTGTTGGGATGATCGTCAATCGCAAGGATCTTCAAGCTATTCCTTGTCATGAGTATCCCTTGCTTTGTCTTGAGTGCTGAAGACCATGGATTGTATGGCAGCAAGAAGGTCGTATTTGCTGATATCCCCTTTTTGGATGAGTTGGTGAATGTTGTTCCCTTTTAAAAAAGAGAGCTCTTCCTTGCTAATATGCTTTGCGCTTAGAATCAAGACTGGTAAAAGTTTGGTTTGGGGATCGCTCCGAATGGTTTTTAATACTGCAAAACCATCCATTTCTGGCATCATCAGATCCAAAATAATCCCATCGGGTTCATCTTCTTTGATGCGTTTTAAGCCCTGTAGGCCGTTGTCTGCGGTGATTATTTGATAGCCTTCATGACTTAGAATCTCCTTGAGTTGAATCAGTGCTGGCTCGCTATCTTCAATCAAGAGGATCTTTTTCCCCCCCTTTTCGGACTGAGAATATCTTTCTTTGTTTTCATAACAAGCGAAAGGATTGAGACCATTTGACGAGGTATTCCAAAGCAGAGGCAAGGATAAAGTAAAAGTAGATCCTTTTCCCAAAGTGCTCTCTACTTGAATGCTACCTTGAAGCAATTGTACGTATTTTTTTACGATGGCTAAGCCAAGACCAGTGCCCTCATATTTTTTTGAAAGCCTTTCGTCAGCTTGTCTGAATTCATCAAAAATATGGGGCAGTAGTTCAGAAGCAATACCAATGCCAGAATCTTCAACTTGAACACAAAGAGATTGCTTGTTTGTGGAGACTCGAACCACCACAAAACCTTTCTCTGTAAACTTGACTGCATTTCCAATCAAGTTTTGAAGAATATGTCTCAGTTTACTTGTGTCAGATACAACGAGCATATTCTCTGTCATATCATGACTTAATCTTAGATTCTTTTGATCAGCTTGAGGCTTGATGGATGCAAGCACATCATTCATTAGATCTTTAAGATCAAAGGTGCTAAGTGAAACACTTTCTTTTCCAGCTTCAAGTTTGGACAAATTCAAGATATCATTGATTAAATCCAATAAGTGTTTCCCACTTTTTTCGATCACTCCCAGATACTCAATTTCTTCTATAGGGATTTTGTTTTCCCATCGTTTGTGCAAGACGCTGGATAAGGCTATGATGGAGTTGAGTGGGGTGCGTAACTCATGGCTCATATTGGATAAAAAGGAGGTTTTTAGTTTGTTGAGTTCCTGAAGTTGGTTTTTTTGGACTTCAAGGCTTCTATTTTGTTCTTGAAGCTCTTGAGACTGCCTGCCAAGTTCATTTTTCTGTTCTTCGATTTCCTGGTTTTGATTCTCAAGTTTTTGACTAAAAAGTTTTATTCGGTTGAAAGCAAGGATGCTGATCATTCTTGCGCTGATCAGCTCCGAAGCATCTCTGATGGCTTGTAAACCCAGGTCATCAAACTCATCCAGACTGGATAAACTAATCAATGCAATAACTTGTTGCCCAGCTTTTATAGGAATAGTCAGCAATTCTTTAGGAAGAAGATCAAGTTCCAGATAGCGCATATTCACCAAAGCATGATCGTTGATGGGAGTGATTTTTTCCATTTTTCCGCTCATCAAGGATAAGCCAAACATGCCATGAGGACGAGTAAGACTAAACTCGTTTATGTTTTCCAAATTTAAACCTACAGAAGCTTGGAGTAAAAAGCTATCCTCAGCATCATTTAGTACGTAAACAGCACCTGCTTTGGCGTGGCTTTGTTGGATCAAGAGATGTAAAAGATTTTTTGAGAAAATGCTTAAATCATCCGAGCTGATAAGGGTGCTTGTAATTTGTTCTAATAAGGTTTGTTTTTGAAGGTCAATATCAATGGTTTCAGTTAAATGATTTATGGCCGAAGCAAGAGAGCCAAATTCATTTTTTCCAAGATCGGGTAGGCGGGATTGAAATAGAGACGATTTTACCTGAGCCAAAAAGGGAAGCATTTGGTTGAGAGGATCTTTAATGGAGCGCATGAGAAATAGGAATAAAAGCCAGGAGCTTAATACAACGATAAGTATGAATAAAATCAACTGAGATTTGAAGTCCTGCATCGTTTTACTGCCTTCATGGTAGAGGGTGTCACCCTTTTGAAGGGAGAAAGTGCTAATTTTTTGAAGCTTTTCATAAAATGACTTGTGGCCTGCTATATGAAGGATAAAAGCTTCCTGTACTTGATTTCTATTTCCTCGGGTGATTTCTTCGTGAAAAGTACGATGCTCTTGCTTATACTTTGAGAAATCCTGATATGCCAGCTCCACGTCTTCCCTAGGACCCAGATAGCGTTCTTTTAGAACCTGGAAGTGTTTTTCAATTGAATTTTCAAGGTCTTCAATCTTGTGATAGCTGAGTTCTGGAGAAGAAGTATCATCGAAATAGGTATCTTTTTCAACGATCTGAATATTGAGCGCAGCAAGTTTGATTTCGTCAACTGATCTTCGAACCATTAATGGATGATGATACAGAGTGTCGTATTTCTTCCAAAGTGCTTGGTGGTAAGCAAGTGAGACAAGTCCCAATATAGTACTACCTAATAAAATTCCAATAAGACTTAGTCTTAACAAAAGGCTTATGGAGGTATTTTTAATGTTCATCTTATCTCCTTAGTGGTTTTCTGGAAAAACGGAAATGTCAGTAGGTTTGAATTCCATCCTGTGTAGCTAGTCACCAGATCTTTCTCACTCTCATCGGTGATCAGAATTCCATGATCATTAAGGTTTTGTATAGCTTTTTGCATGATTCGTTCTTGATGTTTTGGGGTATAGTAATACAAAATGTTACAACAGAAAATGAGATCAAAATCATTGTATATGCAATCTGCAGGAGCCTTGCTTGAACCATCGAGCAAGTCATAACATGAAAATATAAGTTTTTCTTGAAGAAAGGGCTTGATGGAATAAAGACTGTTTTCAACCACAAAATAGCGTTCCAGCCGTGACAAGGAAATAGACTGAATGTCTTCTTTCAAATATTGAGCTTTCTTTGCTTTTTCAATACAAAGAGAAAGCTGGTCGGTGCAGAAAATTCGAAAATCCATACCATTGTTCTTTTTTTTAAGCAATTCATCCATAATGATGGCTATCGAATAGGCTTCCTGACCAAAAGCACAAGCCATGGACCAAACTCTTATCTGCTTATGACCGCTCTGCTCTTTCTCAAGAATCAGTCTTGGCAGATAGTAGTGTTCTAAGGCAAAAAAGTGAAAGGGGTTTCTAAAAAAAGTACTATAGTGATTTTTGAGGCTATTTTCCAAAATAGTAAGTTCTTCGGAAGACTGAAGCAATCTGTCAAGATAGAAATAAAAATCGCTGGTTGCAAGCTGCTTCATTCGATTTTCAATGCAAGTAATAAAAAAATCTGCCTGATAACATGAAAAGTCTTTGCCATAACTTGACAGAATATGCTTTTGGAAATCTTCAAACAGCTTTGTCATTGGATAATCCTGTATTTTTCTTCCTTCCCCAAAGCACAAAGTAAGTAATTGATTTCTTTTTTTAATTCAATCATACGCAACTCACGATCTATAGTGAGTTTTTTGAAACGTTTGAGTTCTTCGAGCTGATTTGTAAATGATTCTTCAAGTATTTTTTGAGAAGTAATATCTATTTTGATGCCTCCGATGAAAGATTTGCTATGATCGATGCAAATAGGAAATTTGATACTTCGATAGGTCTTTTCACCAATCTTTTCTTCGATTTCAACAGAGTGTTGACCCTTTTGAACTTGTAAATCATAGTCAATCATGCGTTGGATGTGATCTTTTGTTAAAGTATCAGAGCAGTTTAACAGGTCAAGCATGTTTTTTTTCTCGAGCATTTCAATAGGTTTTCCCAATAGCGTTTCAATGCTTCTGCTGAGTTTGATTAATGTGTTTTGATCGTCTTTAATAAAAAGATGAACAGGGCTATATTCAAAGAAAGCATTAAGTATTTCTTGCTTTTCTTTGAGTTTTTCCTCGGTTTTTTTGAGTTCTGCTATATTTTCAAAAGCTACAGCTAGACGTTCTTCAGGCAATGGAAAAGCTCTGATACGGTACACTCCCTGAGTGTTTTCATCATGGTATGTAAAAGCAGAGGAGGTGAAGGATTTTTTTTCTAACACCACCTGTAAATAATCTTGCTTGAGTTTGGTATGGTGTATATTTGGCCAGAGTTCATCAAATTCTTTTCCAACTAAAGAGTCGATATCTTTACGGGAGTGTTTTTTTGCTTCGGGATTGGCATGCAAGAGAAATAACTTGTCGGGTGACTGGAACTGGTAGATAAAAAAACCACTCGGGATCAATTCGATAATATCATACAAAGTACTGGTAAGGGTTTGTAGTTGCTCCTGGTGCATTTTTGATGCACTTATATTGGTGGCAAAAGCTAAAAGTATTTCGTATTGCCCAAGATTTAGCTTGGTGATATTGACCAATGCGGGATATTGACTGCCATCTTTGCGTTGGTGTAACGTTTCGATGGATACGGTTTTTTGCAGGGAGAAATCTTTTTCCCATATGAATTCCTGGTGTTTTTTTTCTTGAGCAAGGGGGTCTAGATCAAAAATTCTTAGATTTAACAATTCTTCACGAGAATAACCCAGCTCCTCAATAACAGCATCATTTACATCCAGGATTTGTCCCCTGGGGGTATGAATAAACATCATTTCATTGGAGTTTTCGAGGATGGAACGAATAAGGGATTCTCTTGAAATCAAGTCATGATAATAGTTTAAAACATCGAGTTCATCATTTTTAGCACTGATTTTCACTCTTTACTCTCCAGGTTTTTGAAACTTCCCAATTTTATTATTTTTCCATTATAGCTAAAACTTCACGAAATTTTTCAGTTTATTTTGCATAATCCTGGATAAGATAAAAAAAACACAGCTATTTTTTTTCTAATGCTATTTTTCGGTATTTTTTTGTAGCATGTTTTCGTGCAAAACGATGGGATTCATCCCTGATGTGTTGCAAAAGACGCAGGACAGGATCTTCTTTGTTCATTCTCAAGGGGGGCTGATGACTATCAAAGTAAACAAGTTCCTCTCTTTTGGCAAGAGACAAAACACTTATTGAAGCTTGCTTTTCTGAAACAATTCGTTGAGCAGTATTGAATTGGGCAATTCCTCCATCTATCAGGAAAAGATCAGGAAAAGCACCAAATTTTTCATCAGTGTGTTGAAGTCTTCTGTTCAGTGCTTCCCGTAAACTTCCAGGATCATCAGGCTTATCGATGGTTTTTATTCGAAAGTAACGGTAGAATTTTTTGTTGGCTTGGGCATTTTCAAACCTAACCATTGAAACAGTGGTAGCTTTTCCAGAAACATGAGACACATCGTAGCCTTCAATTTGAAAGGGTACAGCTGGCAAGGAAAAACGTTTTTGCATTTCAAGAAGCACAGGGCGTATTTGCTTCAAATCGTTTTCACTGGGTTTTATGTTGAGCTCTAAATGTTGACGGGCATTTTTCAAACAAATTTTCATAATATCAAATTTCTTTCCTCGTTGGGGTTTGAGTATGGAAAGTGATTCGGTCTGGAAATGCTCTCTAAGCGATGGAAGCAGCTTTTCTTCTTCGGGGGGGAGGTGTGAAAGTAATATTTCTTTAGGTGCTTTCCCAGCACTGATCTGAAAGTAGTACTGAGAGATAAAAGAAGCAAGAATTTGCTCTTCGGCCTCATCCAAACCAATCTCAAGCATAAAGTGATCTTCAAAAATTAGCTTTCCTTCTCTTATCTTCATCATATCGATGCAGGCTTGGTTTCCAAAGGTATAAAGCGCAAAGACATCCTGAGCTATTTTTTGCGGATAAATCACCCTTTGCTTCTGCAATAAAGTATCCAGGCTGAACATTCGATCTCTCAAGAGAGCTGCATATTCGAAGTTTTCTTTTTTGGCTGATTCAAGCATTTGCTGATGTAAGAGTTTTTTGAGCAAATGATAGTCTTGTCGTAAAAAGAGCAGAGCCTGTCGAACTTTTTCAGTATAATCCTCTTTACTGATGTGGTTGTCACAAGGGCCTGAACATTTGCCAATAAAATAGTTCAAACAACTCCGCTTGGTGTTTGTTTTCAGAATTTTTTGTTTGCAGGTACGAAGTTGGAAGGTTTTGGATATAAGACTAAACAGTGCAACGATATCTTTGCCTGAAGTATAAGGTCCGAAATAATGCGCCTTATCTTTGTTTTGAAGCTGTCTAACCCTTTTTAATACTGGAAAAGCATCTTTGCTGATACAAAGGTATTGGTAGCTTTTAGCGTCTTTGAGACGGATATTGAAGGGGGGAAGATACCGTTTGATGAAATTACTTTCTAAAAGTAGTGCTTCGTAGGGTGAATTGGTGAGAATGATGTCTATGGTATGAGCTTCGGCAATCAGTTGGGCAATTTTGGGATCTTGTTTGGCATGACTAAAGTAGCTGGATACGCGTTTTTGTAGAGAGGTGGCTTTTCCCACATAAAGCACCTCCATGGTGTTGGATCGCCAAATATAAATACCAGGAGCATTCGGAAAATTCCTAACCTCTGCTCTTAGTTTTTCAGTTTTGCCTTTTTCCTTCAATTCCATTTTATTTTTTACTCTTTATACCACAAATCGTTTTTTATTATATTCCCTGCTATTTCCTTTTTTTTGTGCTTTTATTTATAATTGTTGGGTGTTGTTTTGCAGAAAGGGTGCGAATGTGATATTGCTTAATACAAAAAAAATGGTTTTGGCGGTTTTAGTTTGTTTTTTTTCGCTGTCATTTTCTTTCCACACCTTCGCTATTCCCCAGGACCTTAGCCTAAAAGCCAAGCTTGATCATCGCATAGAGCTATTATATATCATTGATGCAACAGCAAATGCATCTTCATGGCATAATTGCCAACTGATGAACACAGTCTATCATCAGCAAGTAATCAAACATTTTTCGACCTTTGTTGAACACGATGCTGTGTCCTATTACAAAAAATTTATTGAAGACCAAATTGACTTCAAGATTCTTGAAAAAGCCTTTTTGTCACTTCCCGCTTCACACATGCCGGATCAATTTATTACACCAAAGGAATGGCCTATCGAACTCGGAGTTTTTGTTCAAAAAGCGTTAAACTTTTATTACGAATCATCTTTTCAGACCTTTATGCTTAGTCAATCTTCGATCATTCGCGAAGTGGAACGTTCTTTTCAGGCAGTGTTAAATCGTCAGACCTGGCAAGAAACCTACTTTAATTGGTTTTCTTCTTCGCTATCTCAGATATCCGTTCTCATTTCACCATTAAAAACAAGCTCTCATCAGGGTTATCTTGTTCCTATGTCTGATATGAGCCAGCACTACTATATCGTGCTTGGACTCACTGCTATCAACAACGGTTTTTTAGTTTTTGCAAAATCCGAAGAACTTCAAGCCCTTGTTTTGTACCACATGAGCAAGGAGCTTATTACAGCTGAAATGAAATTCTTCCCCGAAGAACTCGACAAAATTGATCACAACATACAAGCTTATGAAAAAACATGGATAGAACTGGGATTCGAAAATTCAAGCGACTTTATAGCTCATCAAATGGCACTATGTATCTACTGGAATTTTTTAGACGAATTGGCTCAAGAAAAATCCTCAGCTGCTTTGCTGAATGAGGCCGAAGAAGCTGGTTTTTTCTTGATCAAGTGCAATTGGGATATTTTACAAAGTTTTCTTAACTATCCAGAGCTCATCTCCTGGAAAGCTTATACCCCTCTTTTTCTTGAGAAGCTATATTTAATGAGTTCTCAAAACAACGCTCCAAAACAATGAAACTCGGAATATTGACCTCGGGTGGAGATGCTCCTGGTATGAACGCTGCGATAAGAGCAGCAGTGCGCAAGTGTTTGTTCCATGGTCATCAAGTATATGGTTTTAAGCGAGGTTTTCTTGGTTTGATGAATGGAGAATACCTTCGCATGGATTCCCGCATGGTGGGAGGTATTTTATCCCGTGGAGGCACAATTCTTCTCACAGCTCGTGCTCCTGAGTTTAAAACTGAGGAAGGTATTGCTAAAGGCGTAAAGGTTTTTCAAGACTTGGGTCTTGATGCTCTAATAGTCATTGGCGGGAATGGTTCTCAGACTGGAGCCTTTGAGTTGTGCAAGCGGGGAATCCCTGTTATTGGCATTGCTTCAACTATTGATAATGATCTATGGGGCACAGACAAAACCATAGGCTTTGACACTGCCGTAAATAACGCAATGAATGCCATTGATAAAATACGCGACACTGCAACTTCCCACGAAAGAGTTTTTGTGGTTGAAGTCATGGGGAGAGATGTGGGCTTCATAGCTATGCACTGCGGGATTGCTGTGGGTGCGGATGAAATTGTTATTCCCGAAATCCCATATCATCTTCCACAACTTTCCCAGAAAATCAAAGATAGTTTTCACTTGGGAAAAAAACATTTCATCATTGTATTGGCTGAGGGAGTAGAAAAAGCTCCTCAATTCAGCCAAAAGCTTTTTGAAGCCTCCGGCATTGAAGCCAAAATATCTACTTTGGGATATCTCCAGCGTGGGGGAGACCCCAGCTATACCGATCGCTTTCTTGCTACCACTTTTGGCGTAAAAGCAGCTGAAGCCGCAATCAACGGTGAAAGCGGAAAAATAGTGGGCATACGACACCATGAGGTTTGTTTTCTTGAGATGTCTGACACCGTAGGTAAAGTAAAAAAAGTCAAAACAGAGCTCTATCAACTGACTGAAGTGCTGGGTATATAGATTTCAGCTGGTCTGATTATCTGAATGAATCTCGTCGAGTGAAAACTCGAGAAATGTCAGTTCCAAATGGTAAAGCTTCAAGCTTTTTGCCATCAAAGTAAAACCAGATCTCTTGAATAGATGTGTTTTCTGTGATGCTTAAAACCACCTGGCGAATGAAGTTTTGTTCTTGTTGAGCATTAAGAAACTTGCTCAATTCAACTTCTAAATCGACGATTAATTCATTTTGTTCGTTTGCTTGAGCTTTAATGAGTTTGATGCCTGAGGGTAGATCGCTGGTGATTCCATTTTCTTTTTCCTGAGCGGTGCTACCTTCGATCAATGATTGAATAATGATTTCGGGTTGTTTGTTGGGAAGTTTGCGATCTAAAGGTGTGAAACCTGTACTTTGTTGAACTTTTCTCATGAAATATATCTTTGCAGGGCTTGAAATAGAGCCATACCATCGTTGAATGGGTTTTTCCACCGAGATGTGCCCTCCAAGAGTATAAACTTCTTTGCCTTCCACTCGAAAGCTAAGTCTTTCGATGCCTTTGAGCTCAGTCAGTGAAAGAGTGAGAAGGTTGACCAGGGCAAGCTCTTCGGTAGCTCCAAATGAAAAACGTCTAACTTCTTTGCTAAAATCGATCGTACATATTCCATTTTCAACTTTACATCCAAGAACTTTGGTACCCTGAGGGAGTAAAGAGCTGAGATCTTTTTGGTCTGGACCCATGATGAGTTGGTTTACCACATCTAATGCTGCCTGGTCGAGAGAGGATTTATCGGGAATTTCTCTAAACTCTCCCACCATGGTATCGGTGGGGTAATGATAAAAATAGAGCAGAGTGTTCATGCCTTGCATTAACTGACCTGTCAATCTTGGTAATGCCTGATCGATGGAAAAATAACGTTTGAAGAAGGAGTCACTTTTTCCTTCGATAATGATTTTCACTTTTTGTATTCCTGGAAATTCTGTGATGGAGTTGACTAAAGAGTAAACTGCAGCAGATTCTCTTACTACAGTGTTGGCTAAATCCGAAACGCTTGGATCATTGAAGCTGACAGTACAGACATCTTGATGAAAAGTGACGGATTTTACTTTGGTGTAGGAGGGAATGAGCGAGACCAGATTTTTATCTTCTGGAGGTTGAGAAAGTTGTTCAATGATGGTTTTGATGGCTTTTTCCTGAGTTCCGCTAATTTCAAAATCTCGTTGTATGGGGATGAGTTCGCGTTTGGCGGTGTCGTAAAAATACAATCTGAGAGAATTGACGGAAACCTGAGATTTTTGCCTAAGTATCATAAAACCAAGCACAATGAATGCCAACAGGAGAAAGATCAATAAAAAAAATGATCTTTTTTTTCGTTGGTGCCCTCGTGAATTTAAAATCAATACTTGAGCTCTAGCCATCAATCACCCTGATATCCATAATATGCTTGAAATTCTTTTACATCTTCCATATCAATTATACCATCTCTATTTAAATCGCATACTGACCAAGCTTCTATTGGATTGACTTTTTTTTCATAATACTGACTCAGATACTGTAAATCATGTAAATCCACCTTCAAATCGTCGTTGAAATCGCCAGCTAATTCTGGAATAATCTCAGCTTTGATGCTACTCATTTTTTCAAAGACTATTTGTTGATCCAGTTTCATGACAATATGAACAAGATTGATACCTTCTTGAAGAGGAAGGACATAAAAAAACCTTGCATTTGCTCCCTGCAATACCTTTTGATCATTAATTTCTATTTCAAAAGCATAGTTTCCAAGACCCCAAAGTCTTAGGTAGGGTTTTTGGCTAATAGTGTTTTTAAGATCTGTGGAAGCAACCACCATGAATAAAGGTTCGCTAAGTTCCATCAATGCAAGCACCAACACTCGACCTGTTTCTTCAAGATTCATTGGATCTACTGTATCCAGAGTATCCTCGGGAGTATGGTATCCCCCTAATCCCTCAGGATTGCTTCGGAAGAAGAAAACATTAGGGACTTTTTCCATATGAAAAGGGTAGTGATCTGAGCCTGATCGAATCAAACCTTCGTTAAATGTCAGGTCAATATCTAAATCTTCAGCACTATTTTTTAGTGCACTGTGTAGTTCAGGGTAATAGCTCTTGCTGACTCCTGCAAGTAGGTTTCCAGTGCCTGTGCCTACCATGTCCATATTAAACACGGCACGAATTTTTTTGATAGGAAAAAGAGGGTTGCGAACATAATGAAAAGAACCAATCAAGCCTTCTTCTTCGCCAGAGAAAGCAATAAATACAATATTTAGATCCAGAGTGAAACACTGCTGGGTAAGAGCTCTTGCTATTTCCATCATGGTGCCTGTGCCTGAAGCGTTATCATTGGCTCCAGCATACAATGAGCCATCGATATGATCTACTCCAAGGTGGTCGTAGTGGGCAGTAATTAAGATGGAATCTGCTGTCTCGCTTCTGGCAGGAAGATATCCTATCACATTGGAGGTTTCTTCAATGCTTTTGCTGACTGTACATGTCATATCCAGCGTGATATCCAAAGGAATTGATGCAGGTTTTTTTTGATCTTCAATCTGCCTGATAATGCTTGTCAAATCACTTGAAACTGAAGCTAATAGTTTGTCTGCCAGTTGAAGTGAAATGAAAAAAATTGGAAGATCTTCACTTGAATGAGCATATACTGGTTTCATGTTCATTGGATAGGGATTCTTTTCGTCGGGCATATCAACAAAAAGGATTCCTTTGGCTCCTTTTTCTTTTGCGAGTTTGATCTTGTTGGTAAAGGATTGGTGGGTGTCTGAGAAGTTAGCGAAAGCTGGAGACTTTCTAACAATGAGCACAATTGAGTTTTTGACCTCAATCTTTGCGTATTCATCAAAATTTTGCGCCTTATCTGATATGCCATATCCTGCAAACACCACTGGCGCTTGGATAGATCCGCTTCCAGAAAATGGCATCACGGTAAAATCTTTGTTGTATGCCAGGCTTTCTGCAAATTTCTCACTTAAAATGCTTAACTTGGTAGGTTGATGTATTTCATATAGCGGGACATTGAAAGATTGCAGGTAGCTGTCACCCTCTTTGCTTCCTCCAGGAGTTAATCCATACATCTGGAACACATTAGCTATCCACTCTGCGCTTTTATCAGCCCCCTCAGTTCCTGAGAGTCGACCGGTAAATTCTTCGGATACCAATTTTTCAACAAATTTCCAGGCAGAATGCCCATCAACTTGTTTTGCAAGGGCTATATAGGGATCAGCGTAACGGTAATCCTCTGCATCTTGAAAGGCCTTGCTTGGAATTACTGTGGTGAGAGACGAGATCAAAAAAAGACTGAGCAGGACGGCAATAAAACGATGTTTCATGGTAGATATGCTAACCTCCGCAACTAGAACAATTTTTGCTACTACAAGATTCACAAGAGCTTGTTGATCCCTCTTTTTTTCTGATAGAGCATGGTGAGCTGATTTTTTTCTCTAAGGCTTCTGTTTCTCCACAGGAGGGACATTTTTTCTCGCTGGTGTCAAATCCTGGAAAAAACTGGGAAAACTCATGTTGACAGTTTCTGCATTTATATTCATATACTGGCATAAAGGGGTCTCCTATTTTATTGCTTAAAGTGGGTCAATGATCTGGTCTTTGATTTGTTGGAACTTTTCGAGGCTTTGACGATAGGATTCTTCCATTTGCTGGTCCATCCTCAGACATTGCTGGTGATGATTTTGAGTAAGAGCAACCAGAATTTCGTTTGTATTTCTGAGAATAGTGATCAAATCTTCTTTTGTTTCTTTTTTGGCTGACTCTGCTTTCATTAAAGCCTGTTTGTAAACTTCCTGTTGACTGCAGAGGAACTCTTTTTCTTTGTGGGCTTCAGCAATAATTTGTTGCGCTTCTGTTTTTGCATCCATGAGGATTTCTTCTTTTTGATTGATGATCATGGCGCTTCGTTTGATTTCATCAGGATAGTGCTCTCGTAAAGCATAGATTATTTCGCGTAATTTGTCTTCTGCTAAAAGAGCATAAGAACTCAAGGGGATTTTCTTAGCTTTGGAAAGGACCTCTTCAAGCTCATCGAGCATTTGTAAATAATTCATGAGAACTCCTTTTGGTGAAGCTTTAAATATTGTATGACTGACTCAGGGACGAAGGATTCAAACTTGCCCTGAAATCGGATAATATCCTTGATTAATGAAGAGCTTAAGTTGGTATGACTGATCTCACTCAGTAAAAAAATAACTTCAAAGTCTGGGTAAAGTTGCTTGTTGGTAAGAGCCATTTGAAATTCATATTCAAAGTCAGAAAATACTCTGATTCCTCGGATAGCTGTGGTTATTTTTTGTGATTTCATGAAGTCTGTTAATAATCCTTCAAAAGGAAGAACTTCAAGCTGAGGAACATTTTCATATTCTTTGCGAATAAAAGAAATACGATCTTCGATACTGAAACTGGCCTGTTTGCGAGTGTTATTTGTAACCGCTACCAACAGACTATCAAACAAGTGTAAAGAACGATTGATGATATCAATGTGGCCACAGGTGACTGGATCGAAACTTCCAGGATAAATTGCTTTTTTCATGATTTGAAGGCAACAAGCCCTAACTTGGTGTTGCCATACCTGCTTTCCTTGAAAGTGATAGTTTCAGCCAGCGACAGAAAACTTAAATCGTAATCTGAAGTGTACTCTAAAAAGAGTAGTGCTGTTTTTTTCATGTGTTTGAGTAAAGTTTCCATGATTTCGCAGTATTGCTGGATGGAATAAAAATATGGCGGATCCATGTAGATAAAATCAAAAAAACCAAGATCGTGGTGTTTGATAAAAAACTCGACTTTGGCTTTGATGATTGTGCCTTTTTCGAGCATATTCACTTGAAGAAGGTTTTTTCTAATTGTTTCGATGCAGGAAGTGTTTTTTTCAACAAAAAAAGCCTGCTTTGCTCCTTCGCAAAGAGCTTGAACTCCTATAGCTCCACTACCTGCAAAAAGGTCAAGGAAGCTGGAGTCTTGGATCTTGGGGCGAATAACATTAAACATGGCAGCTTTAACCATGTTTTTGGTAGGTCTAACATGAGAATTGACAGGGGAGAAAAGTTTTTCTCCCCTGTTGATCCCCGAAAGGATTCGCATTTACTCGTTGAGTAACTCTTCGAGGGCTTCGATCAATGGAGGCATGTCAATTTCTTTGCTGGTAAAACCAGAATGCTCGTATCTGATTTTGCCTTCTTTGTCGACCAGGTAGGTAACAGGGATTGCTCCAATACCGTAAGAATTTTTAACTTTGCTTTCATAATCCCATGGGATGGGGTAGCTAACGCCAAGATGCTCCACATCAGCTTTGATCATGCGTTCGAGGGTGGAATTCTTGACATCAATAGTAATAACGGCTGCAGCAAGGCCCTTGTCTTTGTAATCCTGGTAGATTTCTTCGAGGTGGGGCATCGCAGCTTTACAAGGTTCGCACCAGGTAGCCCAAAAGTCGATTAAGACTACTTTGACATCTTCTCTTGCGAGTAGAGCTTGAATATCCAGTTGCTCAACCTGATCAAAGTCGCCTGGATTTTCGACTATGGGTAGTACCCAATCTCCCACATCTTGAGCTTTTTCTTTTGAGATTAAGTGTGAGTCGGTTTTACCGTTACCTTCTTTGTCTCCGCCTCCACCGCAAGCAGTGAAGCTTGTTGTCAGTGCAAGCATAAGACACAACGATACAAAAAACAATAAACTTTTTTTCACAATAATACCCCCAAAACTTGGTTTTTTCAGATGCTTATTGTAGCTTATAAGCTCTTTAGAATCAATAAAAAACCTGATTTAATCTCCAACTAAACTATTGAATTGAGTTGAATAAATATTAAGCAAGATTTAGATATTTCGAGTAAAATAGCTTCTGAAAAATTTGTAACTTAAATTAGACTTGGCAGGTAATAGGAGTAGATGTGTGACTATTGATAAGGAGATCATTGCTCGAGCAAAGGAGGGGGACCAGAAAGCAATGGGGGAAATGTACATTCACTACAAAGATTATGTGCTTCGTTCTGCATGGTTTATTTTAGGAAAACAGGATGAAGCTGAAGATGTTATGGAAAATGTGTTTTTAAAAGTTTTCACCCATTTGCATACATTCAACATGGAGCGCGATTTTAAGCCCTGGTTATCCCGTATTATTTTAAATGAAGCTCGAAACTTATATAGCAAAAGAAAAGGTACCTTTGATAATACAGAAGTATTTATTGATGGCGCAAGCGTGAGTGGCGTTTCCAGTGAAGAGAAAATAGATATCCGAACTCACCTGGCAAAAATGGACTACGAAAGCAAAGAATTGATACTGATGCGATATTATCAGGATTTAACGCTGGAAGAGATTGCTCGAATTAAAAAAATCACACTGACCAATGCAAAAGTTCGCATCCACCGAGCATTAAAAAAGATGAAGGAGTCGATGAATAACAATGCTTAACGATGAAAATGATATTAGATCATCGATACATCATATTTTAGACCAAATCTCTCTTCAGGAGGATCATTTTTCCAATATACTTCATCGTATGGATAGCACCAAAAAGACCAGATCAAAACAAAGATCAATGATTCGTATCTTTGCACCAGTCTTTTTATCCCTGGTTCTTATGGTTAGCCTGGTTTTTCCTGTTTTTGGTAATGAAAACAACCTGCTTGATGTTTACCAAAATTACCGCATTCACCAGAGCGTGAATCAACTTGACCGTATCGAAGAAACTCTTGTGGGAAGCCAGCCAAATCAAGATCTAAGACAGTTTGTTATCAACACTTTACTTGAAAAGGATTTCCAACTTACTCCAGTACAGATTCAGCAGATAATGGCTCAAAATATTGCAAATCGTGAAATGATTGCTGTTGCTGTCTTGTCCAGAATCTCAAACCAACAGCCTGATTTGATCATGCAACAGCGCAAACAAAGCAATTGGGTAAGCACTTTGCGGAAAAATCGAATTCCCCCCTCTCGCATGATCCAAGCCATGAAATCACTCATTCAAGAACAAGAAAGCAAACCCCTTCGAGTGTTTTTGGTGCGAGGTATGGTGGAGGCTTATTCCCCAGAAACCGGATCAATCATGGTAGATGGTGTTCCATTCAAGATCCACCTTCTTCAGGATACTCGTTTTTCATCACCTATCCAAATTGGAATGGATGTTGATATTGAAGCAGTCTATCTGCCTGATACTCAAAAAGTGGGTGCTTTAGCAATACGTTCTTTTGATCCAAGAAAAGCTGGTTTTATAACCATTTTTGGGACTGTCGTCAAGCGTGAGCGCCATATATTGAGAGTGAGTTTGCACGAGTCTGGACAAGAAGAACAAATCATTCTTGCTCCCCATATAATGCACAATCCAGCCAACTTTCTGATCAAACCAGGCATGCAGATTCGGTTTGTTGCATTTCGCGACCAACAAAAAGGTTTCATTGCCATACGTTTCAGACCTGAAAATCCACCATTAAATCACAAGCCCTAAGTCAAAAGCACTTATTGACTAGCGATTCGATAACTTTCCTTAAGCATATCATTTAATGTTTGAAGGTCTTCTTCGCACAAATAAACTTGCTGATTACGTTTGGATGCTTCTTGCTCTTTTTTTACCAAATCAAGTCTTTCCCACAATTCTCGGTATAATTTTGGATAAGTTTCGTTTGTTCGTTCATACCAACCTTCAGGTTTTCTTCCTATAATATCCAACCAGACCAGGTATCGTCCATTTAAACGGCTTTCTTCCGGGCATTTAAAACTTGATAAGCAGTAATAATTGAGTATTTCAGCCACCCCATCTTCGTTTAAATCCTGGATCCATATCTCTGGGTACATCTGCCCAACACACTGCCATAATCCTTTAAGGCCCTGCTCTGAAAGGGAAAAGTACACTACAGCATCGTTTTGATCTCGTAAAATTGAGGATTTTTCATTTTTTTCTGTCAGGTTTTCTTTGGTATGGGACACCAACCAATAGCTGGATGGATTTTGTGTTGTTTCTGCTAAAAAGACTAAATTATGGAACAAAAAGTTTGGATGATCTGCATCTTTAGGGCTCAGATTGAGATCGTTAGCTTGTATGGTGTGATAACTTTGGCTTTTTAAGTTGATATAGCTCAGATAATTTTCAGAACCCAAAAAAACGAAGGGATGGTTTTGCCATAATATGGTGGCAGATAAAAGTGGAAATGAAGCAAGATCCCTTTTCGAAGGTTCATGTAGCACAAAGGGATGAACTCCTTCACTTATTTTTTGACCAGTTGATCCAGCTTCAGAAAAGCTCATAAGTTCGCTATTTCTGCTGATAAATAAGAGCTGGCTTTTTTGATCATACGCTATACCCTGGTATTTTGTGGTGAACATGTCTTCTGGGGGTATTTCATCCCATACTTGGACAGAAAAATCTTTATCAATGCTAAGTATGGCAGATCTTGGAGCTGGGCTTTTTATATAGCTCTTACTTTTTATCACTTGCTGATAAGGGTACTGAAAAAGGCTGATAAAGCACTCCTGACCTTCATTACGACTATGGTTTATTTCTGTCAGATATCTTTCGTTGCCAGCAAAATTAATCTTGCTATCTGTTTCAAGGTCGATGATAAAATTTCCCTTTGAGTGATTTAGGAGCAGGAGTTTTTTCCCCTCATCAAGAATAAAAACCTGATTTGTGAGATCGGGAGCGGGTGAAAGGGAAAGGATGGTTTTTACCCGCTGAATTTTGTGATCTTTGCTATTCCATGACATTAGATTAACTGCCTGGGTGAACTTTCCTTTTTGATCAGCTTTTTGGTATCGTAAAAAGTATAAAATGCCAGACTTTAATAGGTTTGGGTGATAATCCAATGCATCAGTGATAGGTACAATTTCTTTGTTTTGACTTGAGAAAGCCTTTATGCCTCCCTCTGGATGAGCAAAATATACATAATCGAATAGCAATGAGGGATTGATCTTTCCAACTACTCCTTGCTTGGAACATGACCCCAAAGAGCTAAACAACAATAAGCTACCTACACACAAGATAAGAAAATTCCTAAATGTAATAAAAAAACATACCCAGTTACTATGCATAAAACACCTCTTTGCATAAAATAATAGTGATGAAAAAATTTATCGCAATAATTGGGACAAGTCTGATTCTATTGAGTTTCTTTCTTTATCATGGAGTGGATTTTTCCCTTGGCATGAACTATGACTTTGAAGTCTCGGTGTATGATTCAAAAGATTACCCCAATTTTATTCCCCAAAAACAGGAAGTTCTTGTTGAGGTCTTTTCTGCCACCTGGTGTGGTTGGTGCTACTATGCATACGATATTCACGATCGACTCAGCACTCAATATGGTCTGCCCATTCATCATGTTCGTTACTACAATCAAGACAGCCTTGCCATGAAAGAAGCTCCGGAGCGAACTGCCTTTTACAAAATTTCCGGATTTCCTACTCTGATTGTCAATGGAGACAAAAAGTTGCTTGGTGCTAATGAGCAGTCCTATCCCGAAGTTGCCAAATGGGTAGAAGAAAGCCTTGCTGAAACGCCTCAAGCGGGGGCTTATTCTTCAGGTCGCATCCAAAATGATCGGGTCTTTATGCTGAGTTATGTTCAAGCTTTTTCAGACCAGGAACTCGATATCAGATTTGTATCCATACTGATGGAAAACAACGTACGAACCGACAAAGACAAAACCTACCAATATGTTGCTCGTACTGTTTTTCCCAATTACGAAGGTCTTAAAATTAACCTACAGCCCAACAAAATATACCGCATCGAATATTCCTACCCACTGCCAAATCCCGAAAAAAAGAGCGATTATAAAGTTTTAAGTTTCATACAAAACTTTGATACCAAAAAAGTTTATAACTCTTCCTTTTTTGAGCTGAATAGTTTGATCATAGCAAATCATGAACCAGCCGACTTTACCTCTGATATAGCCCGAGACAGTCTTATTCGTATTCAGTTTGAAGAAGCCCTTTCAGTAGCTTCCATAAAACCTGATCATCTTCAAATAATAGACGATCAAGGCAACTCTTTTCATCCTGTCTTATCTTATGATCCTCCGTCCCGTACTCTGACAATAGATCCTATGCAACTACTCAAAAAGAATTCGGGTTATGCACTATTTATTCGTGGCGGACCAAACGCACTTTCAAGCTCATCTCGAAAATCAATACGCGACTACTATTGCATTCCATTCAAAACCAGTGCTGATCCAGAGATAGATATTGACATATCATCGCTTGAGCTTGATTTTAAGAGCATTAGTCCCATAGATGAACCAAGCAAACAAATCGAAATCAGCGAAAAAAACGGTTTTCCCATCAGGATCCAGTATAACGCTTCAGAGCCTTGGATAAACGCCAACTTAACTGCCCTAAGCGCTAGCAACTACATTCTAACTGTCAAACTCAAACCTCAACTTATGAAAACTGGCACCAACACAGGAAACCTAAAACTGACTACCATCACAGGTAAACACGACATATTCGTTACAGCTTCGATGGAAAGCAATGAATTTCCAGCGATTCGTCTTGACGATTTCCCCTTATACACCATCAACGAGAAAATATACTTCAAAGGAAAGACTAATGGCTATCGTATATTTCTTGGCACAAAGGAGCTGGATCTATCTCTTGATGGATCTTTCCAGGGCTTCAGCGAACCGCTACATTCGGGTATGAACATTCTAAGCTTTAGAGCTATCAATATGCAACGAAAAGAAACCCATAAAGCTCTGATAGTATTTAAATTAAATTAATCCATGTGAGTTAAGACTTTTTTTCCTGTTCAAGAAAGGCTATCACCCATTTTCGAATTTCAGGCATCAGTTTTTTGATGTCTCCCACTATGCCCATATGGGCAACTTTGAAGATCGGAGCATTTTCATCATGGTTTACTGCAAGTATACACTCAGAAGATTGGATACCTGAAAGATGCTGTACCGATCCCGATATACCGAGAGCGATATAAAGCTTTGGAGCGACTGCTTTCCCCGACATACCCACTTGCTGACTCTGAGGAAGCCACCCTTTATCGACGATGGGTCTGGAGCATCCAATACCTGCATCAATCGATCGAGCAAAGTCGATGATATTTTTTACTTGTTCTTCTGATCCTATGCCTCTTCCGATAGATATCACTACTTTTTTTTGGTCCACGGGGTCGAATTCATGGACAATTGGCTCTTTTGATAAAATTTTACTCTTATCTGTGGTAGGAGCTGTGGGTAATTGCATGGGAATATGAAAGCTTTCTATTTGCGGTGAAACGCTGATTGGCTCAATTTTGTAGGAATGAGCTCTGACAGTGGCCATCTGTGGTCGATGATAAGGACAGATGATGCTTGCCATTAAATCTCCACTGAAAGCGGGTCGAGTCTGAATAAGTAAGCCCATTTCATCAATGCTCAACTCAGTGCAATCTGCGGTTAGTCCCGTTTGTAAGACCGTTGCAAGGCGTGGGGCAAGATCCCTTCCTTTTTCTGAGGCTGGAAAAAGAAAAGCGAGAGGTTTTTCTTGTTGACAAAAATCAGCCAGGATAGAAGTGAAGGGAAGGGTTTGATAAGCAGATATTGAAGGTTCATCAAGAATGTATAAGGCTTCTGCTCCTGCTAATCTAAGCTGTTCTGCTTCTTTGCTTTTGATATTCTGTGCAATAGTCACGCCACAGATTTTTGTTTCTTTGTTTTTTCTGATGGTGTTGAGTCTTGATACTATTTCCAACGAATTTTCAAAACTGCTTGGAGAGCTCAGTTCAAGGTAAACCCAGTAATTTCCTTCAAGAGAAATATTTGATGCATCAGCACCCTCAAGCATAATGGCCTTTTTGGGGCACTTTTGCACACATAGACCACAAAAGATACAATTGTCGTTTATTAGAGGGGCATTATCCCATTGAATTGCGTTATAGGTGCAGACTCTAAGACATATTTTGCATAGATTGCATTGTTCTTTTTCTATCCAGATTTTCACTATTTTACCTCTCCTATTTTTGACAAAATGCTTTGAAACATTTCAGAACCTTGCTCCATATGGCATTTGATCAGGGTTTTATCTAATTCGATTTTGAAGGTTTTCATGACTCGGGTGGGGGAACCATTAATACCTAAGAATTCATCAGGTATCAAAAGATCCTTGTTGGTGACAAGATTGATCTTGGCTTCCTGCGATGAAAAAAGTTTTCTGAGACTTGGCAAGCGAGGGGTATTGGAATTCTTAACGAAGGCGAGCAAAGCAGGAGGGCGGATTTCGATGCATTCTCGGAAGCCATCAAAATATCTTTCAGCGATAAGGTGATCAGGGTGAATTTGAAGTAGTTGTCGTAGGTGAATCCATTGAGGAAGATGAAGTCGAGCTGCTACTCCAGGACCCACCTGACCCGTATCTCCGTCCAGAGCTTGGTGACCACAAAAGATATAGTCTGTTTGATAGGGGAGTGACTGGATAGCTTTTTCAAGCACGAGAGAGGTCCAAAGAGTGTCAGATCCAGCAAATACGCGATCAGAAACTAAAAAAGCTTCATCAGCGCCAAGAGATAAAGCTTCTTTTAGAACCTCCTTTGCTTGCATTGGCCCCATGCTGATGACAGTGAGTCGAGCTTCGAATTTATCTTTCATCTGCAGGGCAAACTCCAAGGCATTTTTATCTGCTGGGTTCATAATAGAGGGCACACCCTGCCGATTAATATTGTTTGATTTTGAATCCACTGTGATCTTAATATTCTTTTCAATATCCGGGATTTGCTTAACCAATATAACAATGTTCATAAATACAAAATTCTCCCTTCAAAAAAAGCATCTTTTTCTATTATAATTAAAAAAAATAGAAAGCTGTTATCCCTGCTGAAGAATGATGACAGTAAAGGAGCGCTAAGATTGCTTGTAGAGCCAGTAAAAACTGAAATTATATCAAAAGAATTTAATCTCTTTAACTTCATCGATCGCGTTCTACTCGAAAAAACCCTTAAAGAAGGAGATGTCATGGTGATTGCCTCCAAGATTATCTCCATTGCCCAGGGACGTATGAAGCCAATTAGTGATATTCATCCCACTGAAATGGCTTATGCTCTTGCTAATGAGTATCAGATCGATCTTCATATGGCTCAGGCAGTACTTGAAGAAGCTGATATTGTGATGGGGGGAGTACCTAAAGTTATCACCTCCTTAAAAAATGGTATCCTGGTAGCCTTTGGTGGGGTTGATCGATCCAATGTTCCTGATGGATTTTTAGTTTCTTGGCCATTGGACCCTGCAGGAACTGCCCAAAGCATACATGACCATATTCATCATACTAAAGGAGTCCATATTGGGGTTATTATTTCTGATTCTCAGGTAGTGCCTTTGCGTGCAGGAACCTATGGTGTCGCTATTGGCATTGCAGGTTTTTTGGGAATGATTGATCAAATAGGTTATGAAGACCTTTTTGGCAAGAAAATGGTAGTAACTCGATGGAATATTGCTGACAACCTGGCTTCTGCAGCTAATCTGGTCATGGGTGAAACCACTGAAAGCTCCCCCCTTGCCTTTATAAGCAATGCTCCAATCCAATTAAGCGATCGATCTGCCCATCATCTGACAGCCATGCTAACTATGGAGCCCAGCGAATGCATGATTTTTGGTTGCTTAAAAACCTGGGGAAGCGATTTTGACAATCCCAGCATCGAAATAAGCCAAGTATCCTGACATGAAAATTAGTGATCACCGAGTCTTTTTCATAGCTGAGGATGACTTTATTAATTCGAAACAAGCTCTCATCAATGAAGCAGACAGTTATCACATCCAAAAAGTTCTCCGATTAAAAAAAACTGATCAAATCATTGTAGTAACTTCACAAGGCAAGTTTTCAGCTCAAATACTCCAGAATAACTCTTCAAAGCTTCTCATTGAGATTGATGCTTGTATTGAATGCAAGCAAGCTCCAGGCAAAAAGATATCATTGCTTCAATCGCTTCCAAAACTTCGTAAAATGGACGAAATCATAGAAAAGTCAACTGAGTTTGGAGTATATGAGATTTTTCCTGTTTTAACACTTCGATCTTCTCTGAGCTCTTCCTCTCCTCAAATTCAAGGGAAGGATGAGCGTTGGAAGAGGGTAGCCATGGCAGCCTCAAAACAATCCAGAAGATCCCAACTTCCAATAATACATCCTCTCCATGATCTTTCTACCTTGATATCACAACAAAACTATTTTGAACACGCCTTAAAGATCGTCTTCTGGGAGCAAGAGCAAGAAACCAAGCTAATACATCTGATTCCTCTGATTCAGGAGCAGTCTCATATTGTGCTTTGTATTGGTTCCGAAGGGGGCTTTGCTATTAGCGAGATAGAAGAATTAAGTTGTTATGGGTTCAAAACCTGTTCTTTAGGTCGGCAGATTCTAAGAACTGAAACTGCAGGACCTTTTGCAGTTGGTTTTGTTGAAACCATCTCGCAATGAATAGCCAAAACTTTTTTATAGCTTGTTTTGGGTGTAAGCTAAATCAATATCATGCCATGCTATTAAGACAAAACCTCATATCTGCAGGATATGTCGAGACATTATCTCTGGATGAGGCTCAAATTCTTATTATTTCATCTTGCGTAGTCACTCAAAAAGCTGAACAAGAAGTATTTGCACTTGTTCGAAAATCGAAAAAAGCAGGGAAAGATATTTATGCAGTAGGTTGCTTTGGACATGGTGGCTCTTCCAGACTGAGAGAAGAAGGTGTCTTTTTTGGTACTGAAGAAGAAGTTTTCAAGTTCTTAAACGAAAACAGTCAATTGATCTTTTCAACAATGCTATTTGATCTCGCAAAAAAAAGTCGTGCTTTTGTCAAGATTCAGGAAGGATGCAATCAGTTTTGTTCGTATTGTATTGTTCCATACACTCGTGGTCGATCACGTAGCAAGTCCAAAGATGAAATTTTGATGGAAATAAAAGCCATGACTCAGCATGGGGTGAAAGAAATAGTATTGACTGGGACTCAGATAGGTCTTTACCAGGCAGATGCGGATGCTTCTCACAATCTTTCCGACTTATTAAAATCGATTGATGAGCTATTTTCCGGAGTTTTGTACAGAGCTCGTCTGTCTTCGATTCATCCAAATTATGTCAACGAAGAGCTTGTTGAAGCTTTGGCTCAGTCGAAGCTTTGGTGCAACCATTTACACCTTTCACTCCAATCTGGAAGCGACAAAATTCTCCAATCGATGAATCGTAAATACACCTCAGACCAATACTTAAAAAAAATTCAGATGGCAAAAACCTACCTCCCGGAAGTCTTGTTTACAACTGATATTATTGTGGGTTTTCCAGGGGAAGAGGAAGAAGATTTCCAGCAAAGTTGTGCTCTCGCAAAGGAAGTTCATTTTTCCAAAATCCATGTTTTTCCTTACTCCCCACGTATTGAATCCGCTTCATATAAGTTTGCCAAAGCTGTGCCTTCTTTAGAAATTCAGTCTAGAAAAAAGTATTTGCTTGAATTATCAAAAAACCTTAGCTATAATTTAAACTGCACTTTTATGGGAAAAACGGTGGAGGTGTTGATAGAGAGAGACTTTACAGGTTATACTAGAAACTATAAAAAGGTATGTCTGCTGAAGGATCCCGCTCGAGACCCTCACACTTTACTGCAAGTGGTAGTGTCCCGGTGCAACGAAGATTTATTGTTTGAATAAGGGTGTTGTTTTCTATTTTATATGTGAAAGGAATGAATAAAAAAAGATATGGCGCAGGCAACAAGAAAGGATAACGAAAGTTTCGACGGCTTAATGAATCGTTTCAAACAGGAATGTGCCCGGGAGGGTATCATATCCGAGATAAAAAAACACGAATATTTTTATCCTCCAAGCATCAAGAAAAGAAAGAAAGCAGCCAACGCAGCGAAAAAGCGTAAAAAATAAGCAAGAGAAATGGAAAACTCATCAGATTCGAGTAAACGCACACTTTTTCGTTCCTTCCCTCATCTTGAATTACGACATTTGTACGTTTTACTCCTGTCGATGTCGCTTATCTTTACCATTATCTTCAGCTACTATTATGAGCGCCGCCAGGGTTTGTCTGTCGGCGACGTAGCCCCATACGATCTCAGTTCTCCTATCACCGTACCTTATTACAATCGAATCAAAACCGAGGAATTGCGCAAACAAGCCGAAGAAAAAGTTTCTATTATTTACCGCAAAAATCCCTTGATCTTCAGTGCTATCCAAGAAGAGCTTGATTTTTTATCTAAAGCAGTTCAAGCTGAACGTCGAGTCGCTTCCAAAAATCTTCAAGAAAAAGTTCTTGAGATTTCCAAACATTTGGGTTCCAGTGATAGTGCGCCTCAAGCAGCATCTTTTCTTCTTCAAACTGATGACTCCAATCTCGACTTGGTTTTTTCCACCGTATCCAAAATTCTTTCTTCGGTTCTCGAAAAAGGGCTTCAAGAAGCAGATCTGACCGACATAGATATTGTCATCAACAAAAGAATTCAAGAAACCACCATATCCGAAGCAATGAAGCTTCCTGTCTATGTCATAGCAAATCACAAAATACGTTCCAACATGTCTATCGATGAAGATGCCACCAATCGACAAAAAGAAGAGGCCCGACAAAAGATTGTACCTGTCAGAGAAACTATCATCCAAAACGAAATCATTGTTGAAAAGGGAAACCCTATAACCCCTGAGTCCTACGACAAACTTCTTGCTGTTGGACGCATTGGTGAAAACAAACTATGGCATGAAGCCCTTAAAGCTCTGATATATACTTTCCTTATTCTCATCATGCTTCTCTTTTATCTTTTCATTGAAAACACTAAAAATTCTATTTATCAAGACTGGAAAAAATACTTGCTCCTTTTTTCTCTGGTGCTTCTTTTTTTAGTTTTGCTCAGATTCATAGCCCCAATCAACCAATTTCTACTTCCTGTTTTTATTTTTGCTATCCTCATCAGAGTTTTCTACAATCCTGCTTTTTCGTTTTACTTTGTCGCTATCCTGATTTTAATCAGTTTAAACCTTTTTGGGGTAGATTACCTTCTTATTACTTCCTATTTGTTGTCTTCGTTGTTGGCTATGGTTTTTTATTCTCACTTAAAAACCTTTACTGATTTTCTATTAAAGGGCTTTTATTCATCGGCGGTGTTAGCATTATTAACTTTTTTATTTTTATGCTATTTTCCTGAGTCTGTCTTTTATGGCGCCAAACTTACAACCACATCACTCCTTTTTTTTAATGGTTTGGTAGCTTCGCTCTTAAGCCTCGGAATTGTTGTTTTACTCGGAAACTATGCTGATTTTGTTACCCCTTTGCGCTTATTTGAACTTTCCGATCCTAATGCTCCATTACTTCGAAAACTCTTCGAAACAGCTCCTGGTACCTATCAACATAGTATAATGATTGCCAATCTTGCATCTCATGCAGCCGATGCAATTGGAGCTGACCCCCTTTTTGCCAGAGTTGGAGCTTACTATCACGACATAGGCAAAACGATTTCTCCTCTTTCATTCACAGAAAATAGTTCAGGAAAAAACCTTCTTGATGAAATGGAGCCTATTGAAGCAGTAAAAGTTATCAAATCCCATGTAGAGTATGGTCTTGTGCTTGCAAAGAAATATCGACTACCTTCCTGTATCCATCGTTTTATCAGCTCACATCACGGTGATAATCGAATCAGCTTCATGTATGAAAGCGCTAAAAAGGCTGACAAAACTATTGTGGATGATAGTGATTTTCGATATCCCGGTCCAAAACCCATGCTCAAAGAAGTATCCATTGTTATGTTGGCTGATTCTGTCGAAGCTGCAGCGCGGTCCATGGAAGAAAAAACTCAGGAAAAGCTTGAAGAAATGGTCAGCAAAATCATTGAAAGCAAAATAAAAAGCAACCAGCTTGATGATTCCGAACTTACATTCAGCGACCTACAGATTATCAAACATTCTTTTCTTTTTACTTTAGACTCACTTTATCACGTCCGTTTGTCTTATCCCCCCAATCTTTCAGGAGCCAAAACATCATGAAAGTAGATCTATCCTACCAATTGGAAGATCCCCCGCAAGGCCTTCCAAGCGAAGAAGACTTGTGTAGCTTCATTCAACAGCTTCTCACTGATCCTGTTTTTGGCTCTCTTTCTGAGGACTCTTGTCTCAGTGTTGCTCTTATTGATAAAAAAAGCATTCAAGCTTTAAACCATCATTATCGAAGCAAAGATTATCCTACCGACGTACTTTCTTTTGTTTCCAACGAACAGACTCCCCAAGGTTTTCTTTGGGGAGAAATTCTAATATCTCCAGATATGGCTTTGATTAATGCTACAGACAATAAACATAGTCTACAAAAAGAAATTAAAATTCTTTTAACCCACGGCATGCTTCATCTCCTTGGCTTTGACCACGAAAATGAGGAAAAGGCTCATATCATGCAAAATTTGGAGTCTATGTTGTTTAATTCTTATTATAGGGGTGATCAATAACTTTATGACAGCATCAGCTTGGAATCTTATCGCTATCTTTTTCCTGCTCTTTCTTTCTGCCTTCTTTTCTGCATCCGAGGTGGCTCTTCTTACCGTCAATCGAATCACACTCAAGCATATGGCAGAACAAAAATCAGGAAAAGCCCATTCATTATTGTTACTGAAACAAAATCCCAATCGATTCATTAGTGCAATTTTGATTGGAAACAATATAGCCAACATTTTTGCCGCATCAGTGGGTACCAGACTTGCAATTCTTCTTGCTCCTGAATCAACCACTTTTCTCATGTTAAGCACTTTTGCCTTAACTATCATTATTGTAATATTTGGTGAAATGCTCCCAAAATCTTTTGCCAATAATAATCCCCTAAGAGTGAGTTTTCTTGTCTATTATCCCATACGACTTAGTATCACCCTGTTTTATCCTTTGGTGCTTATTCTCGAGGCTCTTAATCATGGTTTAATGAAGTTATTGGGATTAAAAAATGTTCATTCTACCTCAATTATCACAGACCAAAGAGAGCTTGAAACCATGATTGATATTTCTCAAGAAGAAGGCATTCTTGAGCAGGATGAACGCGCTATCATCAAGAGTGTATTTGAATTTAGTGATACTCGGGTATATGAAATCATGGTACAACGAGTGGATATGGTCTCGCTCGATATTAGCAAAGGTATCATGGGATTTATGGAACTTATCAAAACTACTGGATATTCTCGCGTACCAGTGTATGAAAATGAGGTTGACAATATCCTTGGAATAGCTTTTACCAAGGATGTAATGCAAGAAGTTATTCACAACAAAGCCATGGAAGACATAGATTTAAAAAAACTCATCCGAAAAGCACATTTTGTACCCGAAAGCAAAAAAGTTGATGAGCTATTCAAGCTGATGCGAGAAACTCGTCAACATATGGTGATGGCTGTCGATGAATATGGTGGCATATCTGGTCTGATCACCATGGAGGACATTCTTGAAGAATTGGTTGGCGAAATTCAAGATGAATACGACACCGAAGAGCCCTATTTCAGAAAACTGGATGATACCTCTTATGAAATAGCTGGCAACTACCCCATTGATGATTTAAACGAATTACTTGAGATCTCTCTTCCCACAGAAGAGTGTGATACCATTTCAGGCTATCTGCTTGCAGAACTGGGGCACATTCCAGTAGCTGGTGAAAAGGTTTTTACCGATCAGCATACTTTTATTGTCAGCAAAATTGAAGGTAGAAGAATTGTAAAAGTTGTTGCAAAAGCAATCATCAAAGAAGACAGCGAATGTTCAGTGTAGTAGCCAATTGGAAAATGAATCTAAGCAACTCTCAAGCGCGAGAGTATTTAGATCAGTTCTTACCGAATCTTCCATCTTCGAGCAAAATTGAGCTGATCATAGCTCCTCCTTTTACGGTGATACCCTATCTTACCTCCCTCTCTCAAGCAAATCATATCAAAATAGCAGCTCAAAATGTCCATTGGAAAGACCAGGGAGCATTTACAGGTGAGATTTCACCTCTGATGTTACGAGATCTTTCCTGCACCCATGTTATTGTGGGTCATTCCGAAAGACGTCAATATTTTTCGGAAAGTAATGAGCAGGTAGCAGCCAAAGCACAAGCGGTTTTATCTGCTGAAATGCTTCCTATTATTTGCATTGGCGAAGACTTGCAAGCCTATAAAGAATCCAAAACCCGAGAGGTTTTGCTGTCTCAGCTTAGCATGGTCAAAAAACTCCATCCTGTTTGGATCGCCTACGAACCTGTTTGGTCCATTGGCTCTGGACAGATTCCCTCTTTCCAGGAAATCAACGCGGCTATCAGCACTATCAAAAAAGAACTACCCCAATGTCGTGTTTTATATGGCGGTAGCGTTAATCTCCAAAATCTTTCAGAATTGATCAAGGTGGATCAGAATGATGGCTTCCTTGTGGGGGGTCTTTCTTTAAAACCACTGGAGTTTTCCTCTTTTTTGCATCAATTAGCTGATTCATGAGCCCTGAATTTGGTACTTGTTATATTTGTCCCACCCCCATCGGCAACCTCAAGGATATTACTCTCCGAGTTCTGGAAGCGCTTGAATCAGTCGATCTGATAGCTTGTGAAGATACTCGCCGAACTATCAAATTGTTGAATGCCTACCATTTAAAAAAGCCTTTGATGGTTTTCAACGAACATACGAAAAATGAAGCCCAGAAACGTATATTAGCCCATCTCGAAGCAGGACAATCAGTTGCAGTGGTTTCTGATGCTGGCATGCCAGGCATTGCAGATACCGGACATGAGCTGATTGTTGCTTGCATTGAACGTTCAATTAAGCTTGAAGTTCTACCGGGAGCCACTGCTCTGATCAATGGTTTGGTATCCTCTGGTTTACCTTGCCAACAATTCCTATTCATCAATTATCTTCCTCGAAAACAAGGCAAACTTTTGCAGTTATTGGAAAAAATTCAAGCGGATGGCTTTACCATTTGCGCATACGAAGCTCCTCATCGTTTGGTACACACCCTCGCATTAATGAAAGAAAGGTATCCTGATATGGAGGTTTGCGTTTGTCGTGAAATGACCAAGTTGCATGAAGAAAATATTCGTGGAAATATTGAAACTGTTTATAATTATTTCGTTCAACGAAAAGTAATGGGCGAAATTACTTTGATTATGAGAATGAAAGTGGAAGGAGATATTGCAGATGAATAAAAAATACTATGTGACAACTCCCATTTATTATATTAGTGGAAATCCCCACTTGGGACATCTTTATACCACTGTTGCAGCAGACATCATGTCGAGATTCAAAAAAATGCAGGGTTATGAGGTACTCTTTGCCACAGGAAGTGATGAAAACTCACTCAAAGTAGTCAAGGCAGCTGAGAAAGCCAAGATGGATCCTAAAGTCTTTGTTGATCAGGAAGCAGCAAAATGGACAGACTTTTTTAAACGCTTCTCTATCGATTTTTCCAGATTTATACGTACCACCGATGCAGACCACATCAAAACCGTACAAAAGGTATTACACCAACTTCATGAAAAAGGATATGTGTACAAAGGGAAGTATGAAGGCTTATACTGTGTTGATTGTGAAACATTTTGGCTTGAAGCTGATGTAAAGGAACAAATCTGTCCCTCATGTGGCAGAGAAGTTCACTGGATTTCAGAAGACAATTACTTTTTCAAGTTAAGCGCTTTTGAAAAACCTTTGCTTGAGTTTTACTCAAAACAAGCCGATTCAATTGAGCCAGTATCACGATATAACGAAATTGTCAGTGCCATCAAGATGGGCTTAAGAGATATATCTGTTTCACGAAGCTCCTTAAATTGGGGAATTCCCTTTCCATTTGATGAAAAGCATGTCACTTATGTTTGGTTTGATGCTTTGATTAACTATATCACCATGTGTGGATACGATGCAAAACCAGAGAATTTCAGAGAGTTTTGGCCTGCAGATTTACACCTGATGTCAAAAGATATTATCCGTTTTCATTGCATCATTTGGCCAGCCATGCTTATGGCTTTAGATGTTCCTTTAGCCAAGAAAGTATTTGTTCATGGATGGTGGCTAACCTCAGGCGAAAAAATGTCAAAATCAAAAGGCAACATCATCGATCCTGATGAAGTAGTCAAAGATCTGACCTGCAAAACTGGTATTTCAAGACTTATGGCGGTAGATATTTTGAGGCTGTTCATGTTTAGAGAATCCAGTTTTGGTGACGATGCCGTATTTACTGATGATCGTTTTTACTCCAGATACAATTTTGACTTGGCAAATGATCTGGGAAACCTCATCAATCGAGTTTATACCATGACACATAAAAACTTTAACGGAAAAGTCCCCGAAAAAACTATCTGGGATCCCAGCTTTAACACAGAAACAGATCAAATCATTATGCAATATCATCTTGCTTTAGAGCATCATCATTTCAAAGAAGCACTTGAATTATTGTGGTCACTGATAAATAAATGCAATAAACTCATTGAAACAAGTAAACCATGGGAGCTGAAAAAAAACCAGGAAGAAGAAAAACTCAGAGGCTTGATATATACCCTTCTTGATGCAATTCGAAGAATAGCTCATCTCATTTACCCCTTCATGCCCCATTTTTCCGAAGAACTGCTCAAAAGCTTATGCGAAAAACCTGCCCCAATGACCGACTTAAGTTTTGGCGCTTTACCCTCAGACGTCAGAGTCAATCAAACAGGGGTTCTTTTTCCAAGAATCAAAACTTTTCAATGTGATTCGACTTCAGAAGAAAACCAAAAAGAATCTGAAACACCTGAAATTGATTATGAGGATTTTGCAAAGATTGATTTCCGGGTTGCAGAAGTGGTGGAAGCCAGCAAAGTTGAAAAATCTGACAAACTGCTCTTGTTAAAACTCAAAGTGGGAGCTTGTGAAAAGCAAGTAGTAGCAGGAATTGCACTTCATTATGAACCCTCTGCTTTAATAGGAAAAAAGCTTGTCATAGTCAACAATCTTAAAGCCGTCAAGCTTCGGGGGGTGATGTCTCAGGGTATGATCCTGGCAGCATCAAACGATGAGTCACTTTGCTTTATCACCCCAGAAAAAGATATTGATAGCGGAGCCAAGGTTAAATAGATGATTTTTATTGATAGTCATGTTCATATTCCCTTATTAAACCGAGATCCTGCCAAAGTCTTGGAACAATGTTTGGAAAAGAAGGTTGGACTATTGCTTAATGTGGGGTATGATTTTAAATCTTCCTGCCAAAGTCTGGAACTCTCGCAGAAGTTTGTGGAGATCTATGCCTCTGCAGGTTTGCATCCTCACTATGTTTCTGAAGAACAATGGAGAAAACTAAGCAACTGGTATATCCAGGAGCAAGTCCATCACCATTCCCGATATCTTGCCTGGGGGGAGATAGGTTTGGATTACGTTCGAAGTCAAGTTGAACACAAGGTTCAGCAAGATTTTTTTGATCGGCAGTTATGCTGGGCTTATGAAAGAAAACTACCTGTTATTATTCACAACCGTGAAGCTGATCAAGATGTTTTGCATCATTTGGCCAATTTCCCAGGCATGAAAGGTATCATGCATTGCTATTCATCTCTGAATGATACTTTTGCAGATCAGGCTATTTCGATGGGTTTTATGATTTCATTTGCAGGTAATTTGACCTATCCTGCCAGCACTCACCTCCGCGAGTTTGCTAAGAGAATCCCAATTGAAAGCCTCTTGCTTGAAACTGATGCTCCCTATTTGTCTCCTGTTCCTTATCGAGGAAGGGAGAATCATCCTCAGAATGTCGTTGAAATGTATCATTTGACTGCAAAACTTAGATCAATTCAAGTAGATGAGCTTGCTCAAAGCTTAGAAAACAATTTTTATCGGCTTTTTGGGCTCAAGGGAGTCGAAGCATGATTCCATTAAATGAAGTAGTTTCATATCTAGATTCAATCCTACCTCCAGATCATCCCGCTGATTCCTCAATTAATGGCTTGCAGGTAGCCAATGATGGAATAGTGAAAAAAATCTACACTGCAGTAGATGCCTCCTGGGAAACTTTTCAGCTGGCTCAGGAGCTTGATCATGCTTTGTTTGTGGTGCATCATGGTTTGTTTTGGAAAAAACAAGAAACCCGAATAACTGAAATCATGTATCGCAAACTTCATTACATGATGCAACACCATATAGCACTGTATGCTTCTCACTTACCACTCGATCAGCACCCACTTTATGGCAACAACAGAGTACTGCTTGAAAAAATGGGTTTGGATACTTCCAGCTTAAATCCTTTTGGAACCTATCATGGCTGTTCTTTAGGCTATTGGGCAGAGTTTAAGCAAGCTGTTTCCATGCAAAATCTTATCGACAAGCTCAAGCAATTCTCCCCTCTCCCTTTTCAGTTTTATCAAGCTTCCAACAACTTAATAAAACGTATTGCAGTAGTGACAGGCGATGGTTGCGACTTCATTGCCGAAGCCAAGCAAATTCAAACTGATCTTTTCATTACTGGAGAATTTTCACATCAAAGCTATACTTATTGTCAAGATAACGAGTTAAACATGCTTTATCTTTCTCATTATGGATCTGAAAAATGGGGAGTAATAAAGATAGGAGAACTATTGACACAAACTTTTGCATTAGAAAGCGAGTTTTTGGATGCTTACCCCAAAACAACATGGGTGCATTCCCAAGCAACATAATGATGCCATTTAGCGAAAGGAGGAGCTTGAAATGAAAAGATCGATAGCTTTTTATAGTGCTTTTCTAGTTTTTTTTCTTTTATTTCAAACTGTTTTCGTGACCCAGGCTGCCAATCATAGGCAGGATATCGCCCAGACAGGTTCTACTAACGAGATTATCAAGCCTCCTGTACAAACCGTTTGGATTGAACTGGTAGGAGCTACCCGTTCTTATCCAGCAGTAGTTGGTGACAAGCTTTTTATAGGAACTACCTGGGCTTTGGTATGCTACAATGCAAAATGGGGTACAAAAATCTGGCAGTTTATCTCGAAAGATTTTCACCATTCATCCCCTGCTGTTTACGAAGGCATGGTATATGCAGGCTCACAAAACTTTATGTACTGTGTCGATAGTCGCACTGGAGGTATGAAATGGAAATTCCAAACTCCTAAGGATTCAGCAAACTCATCACCCATAGTTTATGCAGGAAAAGTGTACTTTGCTTCAGGAAAGCGACTTTATGCTTTAGATGCCCAAACTGGGAAAGATTTATGGAGCATTGGTTTTCCAGAAAACATAACTCGCCCGATTGCTATTGCGGGTGAGCGTTTTTTTGTAGTAGCTGGGGACCGTGTTTATGGCTTTGACCTTGCAAAACACACTAAAATCTGGGAATTCCAGGTATCCAATACAGTCAAGTATGGACTAACAGCTACTTCCCAATTTGTTTTTGTTTCAGTAGATCGTGACCTCTACAAAATCGATGCACGTACTGGAAAATTAGCCTGGAAGACATTCTTTCCCGGCATAGCCCTTAATCCTGTTTCAGTTTACAAAGACGAAATTTATGCCTCCTTCGATATTTATTTCTATTGCATCAATCAGTCTAACGGTAAAATCAAATGGCAGTTTGAAGCAGGTTTCACCATTGAATCTGCCCCAGTAATTTCTGAACGATATGTCTGGATAGGTTCTGATGATTTTAATATCTATTGTCTCGATCGCTTGACAGGGAAACGCCTTTACTTTGCCATTGCTGGCAGTACTTCCTATTACATGACTACTGGCAATCAATACCTTTATTCTTTATCTGTATATGGTGAGCTATTTTGCTTCATGCCTTCAGAGCAACGCAAAAAAGAAACCATCACCATTGAGCTTTGGGTAGGCAAAGCATATGCAAGACTAAATGGCAATTTTACTGGAATTGATACAGCCCCCTTTATTCAAGATGGGTACACCATGGTTCCTATCCGCACTATTGGCGACTTTTTAAAAGCAGATCTACGATGGGTTGCTGAAGAGAAACGCATCGTTTATTCTATCGAGACCCGTTTGATTCAGCTATGGGTTGGAAAGACAGAGGCTAGTGTTAACGGTAAACCAGTTAAAATTGCAGTTGCACCAGTGATTGTCAACGGAAGAACCTACATCCCTCTACGATTTGTTTCGGAAAATCTGGGAGCCCGAGTTGGCTGGGACTCCCAGGAAAAGAAGATTACAATCGAATACTCTAGCTGAGATGAGCTAGATCTTAGCGTTTCGTATGGAAAAGGAATTGATTTCGTCTGAGAGACGAACTCTTCGGTTGAGATCCAACATTTGACCTACGTTGCTTTTCACGTAGCCCACGGTTTCAAGGTCGTTTTCCATGATGGTTTTGCTTATTTTTTCAACGTGCTTATCAATCTCGTTTTCATTAAAGATGCCGTTGATGATTCCTTTGGATAGAGCTTCTTCAGCATTGATACAACGACCCGTAAACAACAATTCTTTGGCATATCTACATCCTGCAATATCAATTAGATTGCTAATACCGCCAAAGGCTGGGGAGTTTTTGTGTTTCATGCCTGGAAAACCAAAGGAAGCTGAAGGGGTAGCGTAAACTAAATCAGCCAGCAGGCTAAGCTCAAAACCTCCGTCCCATGCATTTCCAGAGACTTGGGCAATGACAGGTTTACGGATCTCGTTAAATTTGTTGAACACTTTCCACCCAAATTCAATAAAATCCGCCATTTCTGGAGCATTTAAACCCGCAAGTTCATTTTTATCCATTCCAAGCGAAAAGCATTTGGTATTTCCAGTGATTACCAGAATGTTCACATCTTTGCTGTGATGACATACTTTTAAAGCATTTTTTAGTTCTCTCAGCATTTTTGTGGTAATAAAATGATGATTACTCTTGTCGTCAAGTGATATCTTACCAATGCCATCCCTAATGGAAAAAGATAAGCTGAACCATTCCTCCTGCATTCATTTCCTCCTTGAGTAGTATTATGTATAAATATAACCTTTTTTTACTAATAAATCTAATATTGGATGTAAATAAAAAAAAGCACTTTTTGAATTGCACTTATTCTGTATAATATATCTTTGCGATTTGTAGTTTTTAGAAGAAAGGGTGTTTTATCATGATTTTGGAAGAATTAACAAAGGAATTTTTGAGAACCGATCTCCCAAAGATGAGCATTGGAGATACAGTTAAGGTATATCAACGTATTATTGAAGGCAACAAAGAGCGTTTACAGGCTTTTGAAGGTGTTGTGATTGCCCAGCAAGGCGGAGGCATTCATGAAACATTTTGTGTTCGCAAAATCTCCAACAACGAGGGGGTAGAAAAGGTTTTTCTTCTTCATTCCCCCATGATTGGTAAAATTGAAGTGATAAGCCATGGAAAAGTACGTAGAGCTAAATTGTACTACCTACGTGATTCCCGCAAGAAAATGAACAAAATTGCTCGAATTAGGAGTAGTTCCAAAAAAACTGCATGACACACTCAGTAAAGCGTGGGAAAGCCTTTCTGAATACTTGGGAATTGGCAGGAACTGCGCTTCTGATTGTTTTTGTGTTGCGGGTGTGGTTTTTTTTTCCTGCTCCAGTAGTATCTTCTTCGATGGACCCCTCTCTAATGAAGGGTGAATGGGTGCTTGTTCTTTCCCATCACTCGCTTTTTTTTACTCCATCGCTTGGAGATGTTGTTGCTTTAAAAACCTCACCCTCCTCCGCAGACTCCTTTAAACGCATAGTATCACTTCCTGGAAACTCCATTCCCAGCGAGTATAGTAAGGGTTTTTCTACGCTTACCTTGGCAAAGGATGATTATTTTGTGATGGGGGATAATTTGCCTGAAAGTATTGATAGCCGTCATTTTGGCCCAATGAACTCCAAGCAGATCAAAGGAAAAGCTTTACTGGTTTTTTGGCCACTCAGGTCCTTTAGGTGGGTGCAAGCTCATGATTAATTTTCTAAAAGGAGCACTGTGGGAAAATCAGTATAATCTTTGCCAGGAACTCCAATACACCCATTGTATCGGGATTGATGAAGCAGGCAGAGGAGCATTGGCTGGTCCGGTGATGGCTGCGGCAGTATGTTTTCGTCCTCAAACCCAAACATTTTTTGTTGACGATTCAAAAAAGCTGAGCCCTAAAAAAAGAGAAGAAGTATTTCATCAGATCCACCAAGAAAAAGCGTATGTAGGGCTTGGAACTTCTTCTAATGCCCTTATTGATGAAAAGAACATTCTTCAAGCCACTAAAATTGCGATGCTTGAGGCCTATCAGAAGTGCTTGTCTCAACTAATGCTTGACATACCCCAACCCAAACTTTTGGTGCTGATAGATGGAAACGTCAAGCTTCCCCTCGGATCCGAAACTCACTCTCTCACCATTGTGAAGGGTGATGCTTTGATGGCAAGCATTGCTGCTGCCTCCATTGTAGCTAAAGTAAGTCGGGATCGTCGGATGACTGAGTTGCATTATGAATTTCCTGATTATGGCTTTGCCCAACACAAAGGATACGGCACAAATCAGCATTTTCAAGCAATTCATCAACTGGGTATCTCCCGCCACCATCGAATAACCTTCATATCTCGGAGTTTGTATGAACACCATTAACAAAAAAAACTTTGTTAAAGAAATGATATCTTCTCTCCAATTTCAAACATTGATTGAATTATTAATTGCTCTGGCTGGGTTTTTATTAATGGTACAAGGCATAGAAAACCAGCAAACCCTTGTATTTCTTGCTGGTTCGGTTGCCTTCATCTTTGGAGCCTATTTATATCAATCCAAAGTTACTCAAACAAAAATCTGGCGTTCAGGACTTACTGGGCAGCATCGTGTCGAAGAAGCTCTGGCAAATCTTGACGATCGCTACACTCTTATCAACAACATGTCTCTTCCATTTAAAAAATGTGATATGGATCATATCCTCATTGGTCCAAACGGAATCTTCCTCATCGAAACCAAGAACTATAAAGGAGAAATCACCTGTATTGGCGATCGTTGGGAATACCAAAAAGTTGGACGCAATGGAGGGCTTTACCGCGGGCATATCAACAATCCCAGCAAACAGCTTAAACGAAGTATCTGGGAGTTAAAAAATTATCTCGACAAAAAATCAAAAAAGATACTTCAACAGAGCGCATTTCCCTATTGGATACAGGGAGTTTTGGTCTTTACCAACAAAGAAGCTGTATTGCGAACGCGCGATGAGACGGTAGTGGTAGTTTATCTTGATCAACTATTAGGTTTTATCCGTTCTTATCGAAATGAAGTTTTGCACAGCAAGGATATTGAACAAATAATTAAGCTTTTCAAAGAGCTCTAATGTCTTTGCTTTCTGAACGTTCCCACTCGACGGGAAAACAAGGCGAAGCTCTTGCTGTTCAGTATTTAAGAGATAGAGCTTTTACCATTCTTGAGACCAATTATCGATGCTTGTATGGTGAAATTGATATTATCGCACAAAAAAATCAGCATCTTCACTTCGTTGAAGTAAAAACCCGAAAATCTTCCAGTTTTGGCTCTCCTGTTGAAGCTTATACCTATAAAAAGCAACAAAAAATACTCCGAGCTATCTGGAGCTATCTTGAAGAACATTATCCCGAAAATTCTTACCGACCTCGTTTTCAAATAGACCTTGTGGCAATATTACTTGATTCTGATAACTCCATCAAAGACCTGCAATACTTTGATAACGCCTATATCTAATATCGTTTACCTCCTTTGTCTGGGTATGCGATTTTTCCATAGGGTATAAAATATGCTACAATTTTTGTAATTAATGCTTGTGGAGGGAAAGTATGACTCAGACGAAGGTGGCTTCGTAGCAATAATGAAAGATGGGAAAACCCTGGATTACACACGAATTGTACAAGCTGTGAAAGTGCTCTGCATTTCCTCGAATTATTACATGAGCGATGAAATTATGGTTTCTTTGGCTCAGAGCATTGAAAAGGAAGAATCCTCCCTGGGCAAAGAAATACTCGATCAACTCATCCAAAACAATCTCCTGGCTGCAAGCAAGCATGTGCCCATTTGCCAGGACACAGGAGTTGCCGTAGTTTTTGTAGAACTGGGGCAGGATTTGTCTATTGCCGGCGGAAATCTTCAGGATGCTATTCAGGAGGGAGTTCGTCAGGGCTACAAGGAAGGATTCCTCCGAATGTCCATGGTTTCTGATCCTCTCTTTGAGCGAAAAAATACCTCTGACAACACCCCAGCTATTATTCATTCCGAGATAGTTCCTGGTCAAAGTCTTAAAATTACCCTGGCTCCCAAAGGTGCCGGGTCGGAAAATATGAGCCGTTTGCGTATGATGGTGCCTTCTGACGGGATAGAAGGGCTAAAAAGCTTCGTACTCGAGACTATCCGCTTGGCAAGCGGAAACCCTTGCCCACCTCTTATAGTTGGGATCGGAGTAGGGGGCAACTTTGAGCAATGTGCTCTTCTTTCCAAAAAAGCTCTGATGAGACCCTTGGGATCCAAAAATCCAGAGGAGCGATTAACTCAACTTGAACAAGAGCTTCTTGAAGAAATCAATCAACTGGGCATAGGTCCCATGGGGCTTGGAGGAAGAATTACGGCTCTGGCAGTTCATATTGAAACTATGCCCTGCCATATTGCCAGCCTTCCAGTAGCCATCAATCTCCAATGTCATGCCGCAAGACATAAGACTGTGGTTTTGAGCGAAGGAGAAGCAGGTGAGTAGGACGATCAAACTCCAAACTCCTCTTAGGTCGGAGGATTTAGTTGATCTTGCCATAGGCGACAAAATTCTCCTTTCTGGAACCATTTACGCTGCAAGAGATGCAGCACATCGTAAGCTAAGTCTTTTACTCGAAAAAAATCTTGCATTACCCATCCCTCTTAAGGGACAGGTCATATACTATGTGGGCCCTACCCCTGCAAAACCTGGGCAGGTCATCGGATCGGCCGGACCTACCACCAGCTATCGTATGGACAAATACTCCCCCGCTTTGCTGGATAGGGGCTTGAAAGCCATGATAGGCAAAGGAATCAGAGGACCCCAAGTAAAAGAAGCTATCGTCAGAAACCAGGCAATTTATCTTATTGCAGTGGGAGGCGCAGGAGCATTGCTTGCCCAATGCGTCAAGGCTTCAAAAATAGTAGCCTGGGAGGAATTGGGAGCTGAAGCTCTTAGAGAATTTCAGGTGGAGAATTTTCCCTGCTTTGTGGGCATAGACACCCAGGGAAGAGATTTATATGAAGAAGGGATTAAGCCCTATCAAATGATTGCGGAGGATTGAAATGAAGCAAGTTAACCCAGAATTAAGCAATATTGATGAGTGTTTTCCTGAAGACTTCACCGAAGAACAGAAAGCTCGATGTAAAACCCTCTTCTACAAGCGTTTAGCAGAGCTTGGGCACGAGTTTTACGGCGGAAAGATCCAGACGATCCCCAAAGCTTCCGTGAATGGTTTCAATTGGTTTAATGTCTGGTATACTCCTGGTGTATCCAAGGTATCCACCTCCATCCGCGATAATTATGATCGATCCTATGACTTGTCCAACCGCTCCAATTTAGTGGCAGTAGTGTCTGATTCCACTCGCGTATTGGGCGATGGCGACGTTTCTCCTCCCGGGGGCCTGGGAGTCATGGAAGGCAAAGCCTTCCTGATGAAATATCTTGGTGGGGTGGACGCGGTGGCGCTATGCATGGATAGCAAAAACAGCCAGGGAGAAAATGATCCTGAGCTAATCATCGATTTTGTCAAACGGTGTCAGCATAGTTTTGGAGCCATCAACCTCGAAGATATCTCCCAACCCAATTGCTATAAGGTGTTGGATGATTTGAGAGAAGCTTGCGATATCCCTGTTTGGCATGACGATCAACAAGGCACTGCTTGCGTGACTCTTGCCGCATTGCTCAATGCGCTCAAGCTTGCTGGCAAAAAGCTGGAAGAAGTTAAAATCGTCTATTATGGCGCAGGAGCAGCAAGCACCACTTGTCTCAGACTTATGATAACAGCAGGCGCAGATCCTAAAAAAGCTATCATGTTTGACTCCAAGGGCTCCTTGCATTCTGGACGTAAAGATATTCAAGCAGACCAGGCTTATTACCGAAAATGGGAAATCTGCGAAAGCACCAACCCTGAAGCGATTACAGATATTCAACAGGCTTTTGAAGACGCTGATGTCTTGATTTCTCTTTCAGCTTCCGGCCCTGGAGTGGTAAAACCTGAGTGGATCAAGGCCATGGCACCTAAGTCTATTGTCTTTGTTTGTGCTAATCCTGTCCCTGAAATCTATCCCTATGAAGCCAAAGCCGCTGGGGCATTTATCGTAGGCACTGGCAGAGGGGATTTTCCAAATCAAGTCAACAACTCCTTAGGTTTTCCAGGCATTTTGAAAGGGGCACTCATGGTGAGAGCTCGTAAAATTACAGATCAAATGGCAATCGCAGCAGCCAGGTCTCTCGCTACTTATACCGAAAAAAATGGAATTCATCCTGAATATATCTTAGCCCGAATGAACGAAGCGGAAGTTTTCCCTTACGAAGCCGCAGATGTAGCCATGCAGGCGATCAAAGACGGAGTTGCTCGGATTCAGATGTCTTGGGAAGAAGCTTACGAAATTGCCAAAAGCTCGATTGAGAACGCCCGACAAATAACCCATACCCTGATGGAACAAGGGTGGATCAAAAAGATTCCAGAGGTTATGATTCAGGAAGCCTTTGAATTTGCCTGCAACAGCAGGTAGCGATGCGAAGCAAACTCAAAGATAGGATTCTTCCTTCCTACAGCAGGGGTGAAGAAATCTTCAACATGGTTTCGCACATTGTAGGAGCTTCCCTGGGTGTAGTAGCTCTTTTTGCGTGCATCATCCTTTCTGCCTGGAGAAACAACATCATTGGCATGGTTTCATCCGGGGTCTATGGTCTAAGCATGATTACCCTTTATACGATGTCCAGTCTTTATCATGGCTTAAAAAGTGAAAGGGCGAAAAAAATCTTTCAAGTATTGGACCATTGCGCTATATACCTTTTAATAGCAGGATCCTATACTCCTATTGCTTTGAATGCCCTAAGAAGAGTGGACAACTCTTTGGGCTGGGTGGTATTTGGCTTGCAGTGGGCTCTGGCGATAATTGCCATCACCCTGACAGCCATTGATCTAAAAAAATACCAGCTTTTCTCGATGGTCTTCTATTTGTTTATGGGTTGGGGAGTACTATTGATCAGCTCTGCCACTATCAGAGCACTCACTTTGCCAGGGTTTGTTTTGCTCCTTGCTGGGGGAGTGGCTTATACAATCGGAGCCATACTTTATGGTATAGGCAAGAAAAAAAGGTATATGCACAATATCTTCCATGTGTTTGTTTTGATAGGCAGTTTTTTTCATTTTTTTACCATCCTGCTATTTGCGTTGTAGTTCTAATAAGCGCATCTATTTCTTTTGTTGAAATCACCATAGCTCTGAAGACTCTTCTTATTTTTCTATTTGACAAGTGATAATTTTTATATAAAATAAATAATAAATAGATGAAATAGTATAGGAGTGTATAGCTGTTATGTCTCACTCTGCATCAGATTTAATTGGAACAAGACAGAACTTCCCCGCGCTTCAAGAGAGCTACGCTTTTTTTATGCATTTTTTTCTTTTCATTTCATTTTTTGGGTCTTTTTCATGGGATTTATGATTATTTTTATCTATAATGAGTCTGTTGGTAATTACGAAAAGACTGGAACAGCCTGGTTAGGTGTCGCTCAAGGCGAAAAGGAGAAAGATCGTGAAGATTGTACAAAAGAATTATTTTCATAATAACCATTTGAAAACTAAGCAATCCATGCTTCTTTGGATGCTTGTAATTATTGTTTTCATGCTATGCTTAATAATTATCATAAATTTTTCCCCAAATAGCCTAAGCCAGCGCCATCATCTGGTGGAGCACTTTAATGCGACTTATCATCCTTACTCTTATACAATATCATTAGTGGGAGATATCCAAAAACATCACAAAAATATCGACATTATCTGTTATATGACAGACGACATGAATGAAAAAAGCTTCATACCCAATTCCTATGGTTTGGAACGTCTTAGGTATCAGTATTCTATTTTACCCATTGCTCCAGGTAGTACTTCCACCCCTACGCGAGTAAGCACCATTAACCAAAAACACTTTATTAGGGGTATGGCACAAGATTTATACCAGCAGATTATAGATTTTGTATATCAATGCATTCACAGTCATTCAGGTTTGAACCCGTTAATAACAGCCAATAGTATAGTTCAGCTATCCAATCAAGCTTCTCTTCCCTCATCGTTTACTTATTGCTTTGCAATGAGCTGGGATAAAGATATTCCACTTAAGGATCTTGAGCAGTATCATTATAATTTGTTTTTAGTTGCTGATGAAATTACTTTGCAGAGTACTTGTTACAAGGATGTATTGATGAGTAATATTGCTTATGATTTTATTCCTTTTGCTGGAGATGATGTAAAACAATACAGAGGTAAAGGTTTCCCGTTAATAAACACATCTAGAGTACCCGATCTGAGTAAACGAATGTTGCGCCTGACAACAGAGGTCTTTTATTTTCCTGATACGGAAAACCTTGCGCATGAAAAACTAGTCAAAAGTTGGTCACTACATCTGTTCATTGAGAATCAAGAGCAAGAAATTGTCTATTCAAAAAGAGTAGCGATTAAAAAGTAGTTATTCGTATAATTTTCACTTCAGGGGAGCCTTTTTGGCTCCCCTATTTGTTTTTTTTAGCATTGTTTGTTAACCATAACTTGCTAAAGTCAGTGGAATTACCTCTTCACCTTCATACGATATACCTGGATTTGCGAAGGAAAATCGCCAAAATGCAGGCTGTGATTATCAAAGGTGCCGATATAGTCTTTCCCCAGCATCTGATAGACATTGGATTGGATAGAAAACTCGGGAAGTCTGCCAAGGATGTTTGTGCCATCAAATAAAAAGCTGGCTTGCACCGGGGCAGCAAAATTCCCATCGGAGGTAAAATCTCCTCCTGCGCTGATCATCACCAAAATTGCCAACTGCCCGTTGAGGGCTGATTTCAAGTCGGAGGAATCGGTCGCAAAACGCAGGGGTGCCCCTGATAATGATGGTATGTCGTCATAGCTTCCCGAAGCCGAACCCGTATGAGGAAGACGATAAAGGGCTGAGGTTTTTTTATCGCTTAATACTTTTAGCAGTTGCCCCTTTTCTATCAGCAAGCATTGGTCTTCTGGCAAAACGCTACCTTCGGCATCAAAAAATTTTTCTGCATGGTATCGTGGGTCTCGATTTTGCTCCAGTCTGATTTTGTCACTGAATAGCTTTTCTTGCAGTTTACCGCTGAAAATTGAGCTTCCTGTTGCATAGTTTTCCCCATTAAGGGATTTGCACAAAAAATGATTTAATTCTTTGAAGTGAAGCATGGCAACAGGAAGGGTATCCGCTTCAGGGAGATCGAGGGGTTTGCGGTAGGCATCCAGCATCATTCTGCTGTTTGTAAATATATCCTCCATGACTAAGGTTCGACCTTCATAGGACAAAAACCCATCAAAAAGATTCACTGACTTTTTGGTTTTGAAGATAAAACCCAGGCTGGTCCAGGCGTCTCGGTATTCCAGGTCCAATCCATCGCTGTTGCTCATTTGATGGGTGATTTGCTGAGTGCGGATGGTCTCGCTGAAATCAAAATCACTATACTCTTCACGAAGCATTTTTAGAATTGCTTCAGTTTTCATGAGCAAATCGTCTGAGCCTGGAGCTTCTTTCTGGTAATTGCGATGGTCTTTCCTATCGCCCGACAAGGCATAGGGATATGGAATGCCTGCAGTGAGATTCTGTTTGGCTTGATTAAACAATTCCTCCTCGGAGCTTTCACCAATAGAGCCTGCAATACCAATCTTATCCTGATCATAAACCCGGACGCCTTTTTTTACAATATCTTTGATTCGGACTGCATTCACCGAGGTGTTTTGTATCTTGAGGGCTGTTCCCCTTGTTTTTATCGTGATCTGTTCTTTTTTCATAGCTTGCCTCCTTGCTCCTTTATTGAGCTTTCAGTTTTTTAACTCGAGTATAAGGACCGCCAAATCCTACAGGCAAAGGCCATTGTTCCATTTTTCCGCAACCCCCACCCACAAAGCTCATGAGCTCAAATTCTCTACTCACAGCGTCCACATCGGCGAGTGTTTGGAACACATTCCCTGTCAGAACTGAAATTTTAACTGGCTGGGCAATCTTCCCTTTTTCGATCATATAAGCTCTGGCTGGGGCGATGGTGAAAGTGGACATTCCTGAGCCATGTTTGATGGTGTCCACAAAGATTCCCTGGTCCATTTCGGCGATTATCTCCGAAAGGGGTCTTTCACCCTTTTCAATGTAGGTGCAGGTCATACGCACGATAGGCTCGTATTCAAAGTTCATGGCTCGGGCGTTTCCTGTCAGAGGCTCTTGAAGTTGGGCGGCAGTTGAAGCACTGTGGAGGCGCCCACTCAATTCGCCTCGAGTAATCAGATAAGTTTTCTTACCTTTACTGCCTTCATCGTCATAAGGGACATAGCCATTTCCTTTAATGGTTCCATCGTCCACAATACTTAAAAGGCTTGGACCTATGGTTTTCCCCAGGGCCCATTCCTTTTTCATGGCTTCGTCTCCCACCATGAAATCCGCTTCACTTTTATGACCGAAGCTTTCATGGGTAAAAACACCCGTGGCAAGGGGGCTTAAAAGAACGGGATAATCCCCTGCGGTGATGGGAATGGCATGGCGTACAAAGTGAATATTTTTGCTGATTTCCGTGCTGAAATAGCTTTTCAACTCAGCAAGATCTTCGAAGTAAATTTTGCATTGAGTCACGGCGCTTTGATCTTTTTTATCACCTTCGGCCAAATCCATACGCAAGAGTATTCCACAGCTTTGTTTGTCAAAGGTGACGGCGGTGCCCTTGGAAGAATAAATGGATTTGATGGTCTTGTTGTCGATATAGGTGGAAGTGTGATGAACAATGCAAGCATCATTTAACAGAGGGAGGTAGGAGGCTAAAAGGTCTCTTTTTTCCTGGACAGGAACATGGCTCAAAGACCTCGCTTCATACTGAAGGATGGTTTCTTGATTGACCTCAAATGCTTTTACGATGGGATGCTCCATGATGGAAGCATTGGCTTGGGCCATTTTTGCCAATTCATCGATGTGTTTTTGTATGGCTTTGGTATCGGTGGTGCTGGCATAATACCACCTCTGACCATCAAAAAGTCGAATGAATGCTCCATGATGGATGCGAACTTTTTGCTCGTGTAATACCTCTTTTTTAAAGCTGATACGGGTGTCGAAAGTCTCTTCGATTCGCACATCTACGTACAATCCCTCAGGATATTTAAACATGCTCTCCTCCTGAAATTAGTTTTCAGTAATATTAAAAATACTTAACTCAAATTTAATATTAATGATAATAACTAAAAAATAATTTACAAGTTTACCATGAGGTTTTTTGAATCAGCCCAGTGAAATTTCATTGACCCAGGCTTTTCAGAAGATATAATGAGCAAAGGAAAACGAAGCTAACTAAACCAGGGAAGCATAAGGAGAAAAGTATGAATTTAGATAAAAAATATACCGATTATGCTATCGAACAAATAGTAAAACTATGCCAGATACCCTCCCCCAGCGGGTTCACTCAAAGCATCATTCAGACGCTTTTCGAGGAGTTTGATGCTCTTGGTTATAAAGGAAGCTTCAGCAACAAAGGATCTCTTCTTGTCGAAATTGGAGGACAGGGAAAAGGACTTATCCTTGCGGCTCACGTGGATACGCTTGGGGCTATGATACGTTCAATTAAAAGCAATGGTCGCCTGCGACTCACAAAAATTGGGGGCTATCCTGAAAATACAATTGAAGGAGAGAATTGTTTGGTGCATACCCGGCAGGGTGCGAGTTATTCCGGAACCATTCAATTGCTTCATCCTTCGGTGCATGTATATGAAGATGTGGCTACGATGCAAAGAAATGAAAGCAACATTGAAGTGATTCTGGATGAAAAAGTGGTCAAAGAGAGTGAAGTCCTGGACTTGGGTATTCAGGTGGGGGATTTTATCTCCTTTGATGCTCGAACGCGCTATACTCCTTCAGGTTTTATTAAAAGCAGGCACCTCGACGATAAAGCCAGTGTTGGTATCTTGCTGGCTCTGGCTCGATATATCAAAGAAGAGCAAGTAGCTCTGGGTCGCAGAGTGTATCTTCTTTTTACTTCTTACGAAGAAGTTGGGCATGGGGGTTCCTCGGGTTTGCCTTCGGATGCTGTGGAAATCATCTCAGTGGACATGGGAGCCATAGGAGATGACTTAAAGACTGATGAATACAAAGTATCCATTTGCGCTAAAGACTCCGGAGGACCCTACGATTACGAGGTAACGAGTCAGTTGATCAGTTTGGCAAAGCAGGAAAAGTTGAATTATGCAGTAGATATTTACCCACGCTATGGGTCAGATGCTGGTGCTTCTTTGCGCGCTGGCTATGATTTAAGGCATGGGCTTATCGGACCAGGCATCTTTGCTTCCCATGGCTATGAACGCACCCATCGGGAGGGCATAGACAATACCTTGAAGCTTCTACTTGCTTATCTCCAATAGGTGAAAAAGGTTTTGATCATGACCCAAAGCCAGGTAATGATCACAATAATCCATACGATGGGGAATATGCTGGTAAAAAACTGAAAAAAGTAAACTCCAAGAAGGATACCTATACCCACGAGGCAGATTTTTATCACTGCCCAATCCAGCAAATTGTATTTTCTTGCAGCGTCGAGGGACTTATTCATAAAACTTTTCATGTTTCCACCTCCCAAACTTAGATATTCCTATTATATATCAAAAAGGTTTAAATCTTGCTGGTAGGAACCAATGGCCATGGGTTGAGCCTTTTTATCATGAAGCATGGTGTTATCAAGGATGTATTGAATCCATTCGTTGACATCTACCTTGCCGTCTGTTTCTCCTGTGGTAAAGCCATCCGCTTTTCCAAGAAAAGCTTGCTCTACCGCATAAGTAAAGGGGTTTATTATTTCGTTTCCAATTCTTACAGGACCCGACATGAGTTGAGCATTCTGTGAGGTCAACACGATAAAATTCCTGCCCTCTTCGGCTCGATGAATCCACTGATCTTCGATGGTGTGGAGGTAGTCCACCAAGCCACCCGAATAACAAGACATCACCATCACCACTACTGTTTTGGCAGGGAGTTTCAGTATTTTTTCCATATATTCCGGCCAGGGGGTGATCCCTTGATGAGGTAAAGGTTTTCCATCTCGAGGAGGCGAATCCAGACGAAGCCCACCCCAGGGCTCATTGGGAGCAAAGTTGTTTTTCACTCCATGACTATGAGAATAAATCACTATCGTGTCTTGATCTGAAATGTTGTTGGCATAGCGATCAAGCTCTTCCCAGAGGATGGCCTGACTCACTTTGACTTCTGCTTTGCCTGAGAGGTAGTCTTCTTCGCTCATGACTGCTTCAATAATGATTTTTGCTCTCACTGTCGGAATGCTTTGGACAGCTTGTTGAATACGTTCAATAGCTACCACCCCACGTTGTTGAAGAGGCTTGGGATCTTTGGGCATGGCTTTGTTGAAGGCGAAAAAATGAACTTTTTCGGAAAATAGCGCTCTGGGGATATCAATATACCCAGGAAGTCTTTCCGATATGAAGGGTGAGAAAGCTATGCTTGAGGGTATTTCTACCTGGGCAAAACTGCTCCCTGAAAACAAGGCACAAGCAGTCGCAAGCACAAGCAAGAAACTCAGATACTTTTTATACATCTCAGAACCCTCCTTCCCAAGCTTTATCTCAAATACACCTAAAAGCGTCATTAGGTTACAAAATATTAGCTAATCAGAGTAAATCTTCCTTCTTTAAAACCTTTTGTCAAGGAAAAAAACCAAAACTAAGCTTCAAATCCAGCACAGAAAATCTTGACATCCAAGGCTTAGATGTGATATTAGTATTTGGAGAATCTGAAATATGAAGCGAATAAGGAGCACATAATGAAGATAAGAATTCTTATCCTGTTGTTGGTTTTCTCGTTAGCTTTGTTTTATGGTCATGAAAAACCAAAAGATCAGACTCTTGTAGCTCAGGAAGTTCCATCCAAAGGCTACAAAACAGTTTTTTTAGACAAACACCTTAGTCTTGATGATATCAATGCTTATCGATTCAGAGATTCAGGTGTAATAACCTGGAAAAAGGTACCTTGGTTTGAATCTACCGAAAGCTTGATTCAGGGCTTCAGAGATGCTGGAATACCTATTGAAAGCTACATCATATTCAACGACTATAATGATCTACATGGTTTTTTTGTGGCAAGGCAGGATGAGTGTCTTGAAAAGTTAATCTTTACTGATGCTCGTATCCCTGCCAATAAATCTTACTCCTACGTGAATAGCATTGAATCCTATCGTGATTCCTATGGAGCTGGAATGCGGGCAAAGCAAATAAAGGAATTTCAAGTACAAAACCATGCCACTATTGAGTATGTCTACCAAAGAGAAAAACTGGTGCTAATTCTCAGCAGGGAGCTTAGCGCTGATCAAGCAGCCGCATACGAAGCAGTGCTTATGACTGAGTAGTAACAGGAGGGGTGCTTAGCTCCAACGCAACAAATGAGGAACGTCTTAATAAAATATTCGGCGTTCTGATGTTGATACTTGCTGAGTATATTTGTGAACCTTTGAACTTCTGAAAGCTATTTACTTTAAGATATTCCTTAAAGGGGGCATGACAATGAAAGCGTGGTACAATCGTAAAAAAGCAGTGCTGATTCTTGCTTTATGTTTGATATTTTCTTCCTTTACACTTCCTATGGTTTATGGGGAATCCATCACCAAGATGATTCAAGTCACCTATCGCAACATTACTCTTTGGGTCAATGAAAAGCTTATCCCCTCAGAACAAGAACCCTTTGTATATGAAGGGCGTACTTTTGTACCCCTACGTACTATTGCTGAAGCCCTGGATAAAGAAGTCAACTGGAACAATGCCGAAAATAAGGTCTTGATTACCGACAAAGCAAGCCCCAGGACAATGAACATCCCCATCCATTCCCTGGGAGAGCGTTTTACCTCAGAACGTTTTGAGATTAGTGTTCTTGAAGCCTATATATCGGATAGATATCCAGGTGGAAGGTCCACTGGTGAAGACACTGCCCTCTTTATAAAGCTGAAATTTGAGTATAAACCACTTCCAAATGGAAATGAGGGATTCCTTGTGGAACCATTCTTTTTAATGAATTCACAGGGAGACAAGCTTGAAAAGTTGTCGAGTTTAAAGTGTATAGGATGTCATAGCTGGAGTTTGCAGTACTTGACAAAATACGAATCAGGTGATCAAAAAGAGATAACAATTCCTTTTAAATGGGACGAAAATTATAATAATGAGGAAGTAATCTTAGCATTTATGCCTTTTAATGGAGATTTATCTGGCAACTATCATACATACTCCTTATTTCACTTGGGTGAAATTACCATCAGGGAAGAATAAAGAAGCAAACTCCAAACCCTCCCCTTAATATCATAGCTCCATCTTCATGGCGCGATGCTCGATGTCAGCGTCAGGAAAAGTATCACCGTAAGCTTGAATCAAATAATCCATTAACTGCTTGCTTTATGATCTCCTACGCAATAAAAAACAGGTCACCCTACAAAAATGTCAAAAAAGTTATTGCAACAAATAAGAACCGTCCCCAGTTGTTGTTTGTTAATTCCAAAAGAATGTTACCGAAAAAACCGTGTTGACTCATTTAAAAATGTGGATGAAATGTTTCATTCATTTCCTCGTCTAA
>DAOSES010000004.1:0-117441 GCA_035363255.1 Caldisericia bacterium
TTTAGCTGAATCATCGAAGACCGTTCGAATAGGTTTTTAAATGAAGCAACACGGATAGACCTAAGTTTAAGCTGCATTATCAGGATAATTTTGAAGAAACTGTTGACTTCAAGAGATGGAAAGACTTTATTGTAGATGGTAACAAAATTATGGGGGGCAGATATCCCAAAACTGACTCTCGCTTTACAGCCTATTTAGATAGGTGGATTGAACAAAATAAAAGGAAACCAGAAAAAAATGATATCATTTTAGAAATTCAAGGATACGTGGTTGATGATGTATGGATGGATATACAAGCTTTAGATCCCAAGGATAAAAATGAAAGACTTGGATATCCAACACAAAAACCAGAAGATTTGTTAAATAGGATAATTGAAACTGTATCGTCAAAGGGCGATTTAGTAGCTGATTTCTTTTGCGGTTCAGGAACCACTTGTGCTGTTGCAGAAAAACTTGATCGCAGATGGATAGGTGTAGACTTAGGAAGGTATGCCATTCACACTACCCGCAAGCGCTTGCTGGAAATTGAACATAGTACGAGCCTAACAGAAAATGGAAATAAGTATGGCAAAAGGGCAAAACCCTTTGAAATCCTCAATCTTGGCAAGTACGAACGCCAATTCTGGCAAGTCAAAGCCTTTGGAAGAAAAGACGAAAAGCAAGCCTTATACGAATACCTAGCGTTTATCCTCAAGCTTTACAGAGCAGAGCCTATTGCTGGTTCTTCACATATACACGGTAAAAAGGGAAGTGCTTTGATATATATTGGAGCAGTGGATGCTCCTGTAACCATCCAGGAGGTGGTCGATGCTTTGAACGATACTAAAGAAATGGGACAGAAGGAGCTCCATGTGCTGGGCTGGGAATGGGAAATGGGTCTGAACGATGCTATACAAGAGGTAGCTAAACAGAAGGGTGTGCGACTCAAACTCCGTATTATACCTATGGATGCAATCGATCCACAAGCTTCTGAAAAAGGAGATGTGAAGTTTTTTGAGTTGGCTTATTTTAAAGTTGATATTCAATCCAAAGACGTGAAAGTTAAAATCGAGCTCAATGATTTCGTCGTCCCTCATACAGACCTGATCCCTGATGATGTAAAAGAAAGCATCAAAAAATGGAGCGACTGGATCGACTATTGGGCAGTTGACTTTGATTTTCAAAATGACACATTCAGCAATGGATGGACTAGTTACCGCACCAAACAAGAACGTAGCCTTTCTTTTATTGCAGAGCATTCGTATGAGAAGCCAGGAATATATAAAGTTTTTGTGAAGATCATTGATATCTTTGGCATCGACACCTCCCAAGTGTACAAAGTTCAGGTGGGCTGATTATGGCTAAACCAATAGTCCCATATAACAATGAAATTCCCTATATCGAAGACCGCAATCCCTGGGATATTCCTCTTTGCCATCTTCAAAAAAAAGCAGAGAACGAGTATAAGATGATCCAAGGAAGAAGACCAAGCAAGATGCTCTTAGTCAATAAGCTCCGATCAGAAGTTGATCAATGGAGATCAGAAGGATACCCAGGAGCAACAAGAACTTCCCAGGAGCTCCTTTTTTTCTGGTTTGATCAGTCTCATGCTCCAATTTATACCAATGAACCCTTCCACTTTTATTTTTGCCAGCGGGAAGCCATAGAAACTATCGTCTATCTCTTTGAAGTCAAAAGGTATAGTGATATTGCCCCTTTGATCGATGAGTACCAGGAAATCTATACAGGCAAACTCTATTCTACCTCAGTTGAATTTAGTGAAGATCTGGATGGTATCCGTAAAATCAAAAGATATTTCCCCGAGTTAAACCAAGAAGGTGAACAAACCCTCCCTGATAAAGACCTTCTCCGGTACGCCATTAAAATGGCAACAGGCTCAGGTAAAACCTTTGTAATGGCTTTTGTAGTAGTTTGGAGCTATTTTAACCGCTTAAGAGAGAAAAACCGCAAGTATGCCAACAACTTTCTAATCGTTGCACCCAATGTCATTGTTTATGAACGATTAGCAAAAGACTTTTCCAGTGGGATAATATTTCAGGAGCTTCCATTTATTCCAACACCTTGGAAATCTCAATGGAACCTTAATATAAAGCTTCGTGGAGAAGAAAGCCCTTTGACTCATGAAAACAACTTGATCGTAAACAACATTCACCAAATTTATGAAAGCAGGGCCAAAGAATTTAATCCGAGTAATATCATCCAAGCTGCTTTGGGTAGAAAGCCTCAGAAAGACCCTGGCAAATCACCGCAGACTTTACTCGAAAGGCTGAAAGAGCTAGATAATCTCCTGGTCATGAACGATGAAGCTCATCATGTCCATGATGACGAACTTAAGTGGAACGAGAGCTTGATGAGTATTCATAACAACATCCCAGGGGGCTTAAAGATGTGGCTTGATTTTTCTGCTACCCCCAAGACACCAGATAATACTTATTACCCATGGATTATCTGTGACTACCCCTTGGCTCAAGCGGTAGAGGACAGAATTGTCAAAATTCCACTCATTGTCCATTCAGTTAAAACTCTTGACCCTGAAAATATAACTCAGACTAATGTAGTTCAAAAATATGGAGACTGGATTACAGCCTCTCTTTCCAGGTTAAAAGAACACCAGGAAGCTTATCAAGCAGTGGGAAAAAAACCTGTACTCTTTGTTATGGCTGAAAAAAATGTATTTGCAGACAAGATTGCTGAGTGCATTTCTCATATTGGCTCAGGTTATGAGATTAAAAAAGATGAAATCTTGGTGATCCATACAAACACTTCAGGAGATATTAAGAAAGATGAGCTGGAATTACTAAGAGATAAAGCTAGAGATATAGACAGCCCGGACAACAAAATCAAAGTTATAGTCAGCGTTTTGATGCTTAAAGAGGGATGGGATGTTCAAAATGTAACTATTGTTTTGGGGCTCAGAGCCTTTGACTCAGCCATCCTCCCAGAACAAGCAATTGGCCGTGGCCTTAGGCTTATGAGAAATATTGGTCCCGACCAGACTCAGACGCTGGAAGTAATAGGCAATGACAAGTTCGAAAAAATTGTCAAACAACTTGAACTCGAAGGGGTAGGAATAAGCACTACCAATACGCTCCCTCCTTTACCTATAACCATAGCTCGTGAGAAAAAGCGTCTTCAATATGATATCGAATTGCCATCCACCAATTTTACTTGTTTAAGAGTTTATGCTAAACTGAAAAATTTAAACAGTAGAGATTTTCCCAACCTCTTTTCTTCTAACAAACTGAGCGAAGAGAAAAAGATTCAACTAAAGATAGAAACAGTTTTTTCTCAAAAGGAGATCCACCAAGCTAAAGTGGATCATGGACTACTTTATTCAGGGAGAGAGCTGGTAGCCTATATTACGAAGCAAATTATGAAAAAAGCTAGGCTAACCGATTGTTTCCAGCTAATCTATCCTATATGCGAAGACTATATTCTAAACTATTGTTTTAATACTATAGTGAAGGATATAGAAAATGTTATCATCAGAACAGAGCTAAGAAACCTTGAAGTTCAGGAAGCCATAATTGATTTGCTAGCTGGAGAAATTGGGAAAGCAACAGTGGAAAAAAAGGAGATAACGATTGAAGGACAGGGACAAAAACTATCATCGATGGATAACTTTACCTGGAGAAGAGGACATATTCGTTGTAAAAAAACTGTTTTCAATTTCGTAGCAATCTACAATGATTTTGAAGCTGAATTCGCTCGATTTTTGGACGAAGCAGAAGATATAGAAGCTTTTGCAGCTCTAGCAAATTTCTTCAGGATAGATTATCTTTCCAGCTCAGGTGCAATAAGGTTTTATTTCCCTGATTTCGTAGCATTACAATCAAACACAAAGGAGAAAAAAATCTTTTGGATTATTGAAACGAAAGGCAGAGAATACCCTGACTTGGAAAACAAAAACAAAGCTATCGAACGATGGTGTCAAACCGTATCTCAGCAATCAGGCCATGAATGGAAGTACCTTCTCGTCAAGCAATCTTCTTTCAACAAAATAAGAAATCTCAGAACTCTATTTGATCTGTCCGAAGAACTAAAAAAGCTATTCGGATAGAACATGGATATGCCATCGGAAGATTTTACTATTGATGGACTGAAACCTTTAATGTTTGATCCTGGAGTCAGATGTACTGAAGAAGAGTTTCATGCATATCTTGCTAAGTTTAATAAAAGGCACGCCATTATTCGTTGTTCGCGACTTGCTTTGCAATCTTTTCTTCGAAGTGGTGATGAGCCATTCGATTTCTTTGGTGTTCCGATTATTGAATACAACTTAGAAATGCTAGCTCTCAATATCATCAAACATTCCAGCGAAGAAACACAAAATCTATTATCATCAACTCAACTTTGTGAAGTATATCTAATGATGACTTATCTTCTTGAAATAGATATGCCAAACAGAAAAGATAATCTTGAGATTTTGACTCCCCTTGCTTTCAGGCAGTTTGCGATGCAGGAAAGATATGTTAGTCCACTTGCAAGAAGTATCCATCTTTATAAAGATCTTTGGCAGAAAACACCTGAAGTGAACTCTCTTGACATTCTAACGGAACTTGAGAAAGCTATTGGTCTTCCATACGAATTGTTGTTGCATTATGCCTATTTATTCCTGGCTAATGCAAAAGGAAACAATGGTACTATTGTTCAATGGGATCAAAAAGTTCTTTCCACTGTATCTCATAGCTATCATCTGGATCTTAACCAGGAGAATCAGAAGTGGGCGTTAGATTTTTTTGTAGGAGATCTTGACCAAATCTTAAATGAAAAGCATTTGCTCAATCCTTTTGAAAAACATCCAATCGTAAGGATTCCAGCAAGCAAAACAACTGGAGAGAATTCTACTTTTTTTTTGGTTTCGCCTTCTGCAATGTTAAGAAAAGTGAGTTACGGAATGTTCCATTTCCTATCCGACCGCTTTAATTTAGGTGGCGGGAGAAATGAGTTTAGGGATAAGTTTGGATTTGTTTTTGAAAAGTACATAGGTCAGTTATTAAAGCTGTATATTTCCAAATGGCAGTTTTATCCAGAAATAGTTTATGCTGATGGAAAGAAATCTGTTGACTGGTTCTTAGTTCAGGATAACAAAGCTATTTTAATCGAAGTTAAAACTTCATCCATCTTCCTTGAAGCAAGACAAACTGGTTCTATTGAGGCAATCAAAGCAGATTTAGATAGAACTATCGCAAAAGGCGCAAAACAACTTCTTAGATTCAAACAAATTCTGGAAGAAAAAACCCAACCCGAATTTGAAACTTTTTATCCTATTTCGGACATCCAGTGTCTTTTAGTAGTCAACGACCCAATTCATTCTCAAAATCGTATTAAAGAATTGATTAGACAAAATAACCCCGAACTATCTGATTTTGAATATTCTATATCCAACATTTATGATTTCGAACGACTGCTTGAAGAGCAATCAAAAGGTGATAGTATTTTTGAGTTTTTGAAGACAAAGAATAGCAATGAAGAATATAGATCCTTTGACTTGGAAAGATTTCTTTTTGAGTTCTATAAAAACCCTGCAAAAGATTGTTCGTTTTTAAAAAGTATATATGATCGGTTTTTTGATATCAATTCGTCTGAGAAGGAGTGAGTTAGTGCAAAAATATTCTGTTAATGATTATACGGTGGAGAGTATTCTTGGTTGGATCAGATCTGACGAAATTGCAATTCCAGAAATCCAACGACCTTTTGTTTGGAGCAGTACTCAAGTTCGAGATCTTATGGATAGCCTTTATCAAGGGTACCCAGTAGGATATATCATTTCATGGAGAAATCCTGATATCAGGCTAAGAAATGGATCTATTGCTCTTGGTAGGAAGATATTAATCGATGGACAACAACGTGTAACAGCACTTTCAACTGCTCTGAATGGACATCCTGTGATTGACGAGAATTATAACAAAATTGTAATAAAGATTGCTTTTCACCCACTGGAAGAAAGGTTTGAGGTATTAAATCCTGCAATTGAGAAAGATAAAGCTTGGATACCAGATATTTCAAAAGTTATGCACCCTGAGTTTTCTATTTTGGCATTTATTAGAGATTATCAAAATAAAAACCCTGATGTTGAAGAAACTATATTAGAAAATGTTATCCAAAGATTAAAAACCATAGTGTTGAGGCCAATTGGATTAATCGAATTAAACCATGACCTTGATATTGACACAGTCACCGAAATCTTCATTAGAATAAACTCCAAAGGAGTAGTGTTGAGCCAATCAGATTTTGTTATGTCCAAAATTGCTTCAAATGAGGCATATGAGGGCAATGTTTTAAGGAAAGCTATAGACTATTTCTGTCATTTATCTGTCAAACCAGAATTCTATAGCCACATTATCGAACATGATCATAACTTTGTAAAAACAGAATATTTTGAAAAAATGAAGTGGCTTAAGAACGAAAAAAGCGACCTTTATGATCCTGATTACAGTGACCTTATAAGAGTAGCATTTTGCTATAAGTTTAAACGAGGGAAACTGAGCGATTTAGTTAGTTTGTTATCTGGAAGAAACTTTGAAACTAGAACCTTCGAAGAAAGCATAGCAGAAAAAGCTTTTGCTGATCTAAAAGATTCTGCCTTAACATTTATGAATGAGACTTTATATAAAAGGTTTTTAATGATTATTGAATCTGCTGGCTTTATTAGTTCAAAGATTATAAGGTCTCAAAATGTTTTGAATTTTGCCTACGCACTGCTCCTTCATTTAAAAGATTTAAAAATGGATCATGCTTTGATTGAACATTACGTAAGAAAGTGGTTTGTAATGTCCATGCTGACAGGAAGATACTCTGGTTCAGCTGAGTCTTCTTTTGATAAAGATGTTAAAACCATAAACGAAACAGGAATTGCTAAAACCCTGAGCGATATAGAAGAAGCTGAATTAAGTAATTCCTATTGGGATTCTGGTTTGGTTCAACGTTTTAATACTCAATCAGTTAATACGCCTGTGCTACATGTTTATTGGGCAGCTCAAGTAAAAGCTAGAGATAATGGTTTTTTGTCAAAGGATACTGCTTTTGAGAGCTTGTTTGCCCACCGAGGGGATATTCATCATATCTTTCCAAAGCAATATTTAAAAGATAATGGGCTAATGCAAAGCCAATACAATCAAATTGCCAATTATGTTTATGTTCAGCAGGAAATTAATCTAAAGGTTGGAAAAAAGTCACCATCAGAGTATATGCAGGAGATAAAGGATCATTGCGATCATGGAAAAGCATTATATGGAAGCATTAAGTGCCCCAAAGAACTCATTAAAAACCTTGAATCAAACTGCATTCCTGAAAACATTTTTACCATGACCATTGACAACTACTATGATTTTCTTGAACAGAGAAGAAAACTGATGGCTCAGAAAGTAAAACTCTACTATGAATCTCTTTAAGAGAATACTAAGCAGGAAGGTAACAAATATTTTTCATATGTGGGGCATAGCTTTGTTGCTATCAAGTACGGAAGCTACTTCGGAACCTGATACGGAAGTAGGTACGGAAGTAAAACATGGAAGTCGCCATGGATGATACCATGCAAGTCACCATGGAAGTCAGCATACAAGTCGGCATACATGAGAGCATACAAGTGGGATATTGAAAATAGTTCTCAAAGGGACGCTGTTTGTCCATGGGCTGTGATATAGTGAAAAAATAGTATAACATTGGAGGTGGATGGATGAGTTTAAGGCTGGGTTTTGTATGCAAATAGATTTTAAGCAGAAAATTGTAGCAGCTTTTGAAAGTTTAACGTCAAATCAATTAATCTCGGACATTCATCTTTCCGATGAAGAGTATTTGGATTTGATCGATTTGGTCAAAAGAAGAATCAAGAATTTACTATCTCATATCACTACAATTCCTCCAATAGATGAGTTTTTATCTCTCGCCTTGGTGCAAATTGGTATTAGAGAATATGAGGACGGAAATTATTGGGGATATTTTGATGCGTTAATGGATGAAAATTTTTCTCCAGCCTATCACTCATATCTTGGAAACATATTTTTTTCAACTTTGGATAAATATAAATTGTTTAAGCACAGGGACGACAAAACGGTAAATAGAAACTCATATGTTCAGAATATTTTAATGCACGGATTTGTCCCTAAAAACTATTATCAGGATTTTTTTTCCTTTTTAGTTTCATTTTATGAAAAGAACTTAATAAGGGAAATCCCTGAAGACATCAACGAATCCTTTGACGATCTTTGTATTTATATGATGGAAGCCCTTAAGTCAAAAAATGATGAAATTGGTATTGTTGAGTTGAGCGGAAAACCGACAAGGTATTATAAGCTAAATAAGTCAACTCAACGGGTTTTAGCTGAAGAGAGCATTATTTCGAGTCGAAAAACAATGAGTAAGCTTCTCGATATAATTGATAGGTTTTATTGGCATGGAGAGCTTCCAGAAAACGAGACTTCAGACTTTATTGAATTGAACATTCTTGAATGGCTAAATCAGGGACCTGAGGAGTTTAAAGAAAAACTCAACAAATCGGATAATGCAAAGAAACGCCTTTTTAATCAAAACCCCTATCTTCGATTTAATTATGAAAAGTACCTGGTTGAGCTGTTAATTCCCCCAAGAAAGCTTAGAGAATCAGATTTCAAAGATTTTGTTTATGTCGAAATTGAAATTGAGAACGAAACAAACAGTATTCAGCTTGAGTCATATCGAGGTTATGGTGTCATCAACACAGAGGAAATGGCGATTCCAATTGAGAAGAACTTATTTTCTGAAATCTATATTAGAATTGTAAGCAATATGGTTTTAGCTGATTTTGTTGTTGAACCCCAGGAGTTTCTTTTTTTTACGAGTAAAAGCGATATGTTTCAACTATCATCAATGGATACTGGAAATGTAATTCTATTAGCAAAGCCTGGGGTAAGTGTTGTTTTCCCTGAAGGTTCGACTATGATGGACGATGATCCGCAAGATCTTGGTTTTGGAACATTTTACTATCTGACTATCGATGAAGAAAGTATTTTTTACATTGATGATGTGCCAATGTCTTTTTCTCTTAGCTTTAATGAGGGCATATTCATGGATGGGAAGATTACTGAGGTGCAGTTCTTTGATCAACACAAAAACGAGTTGTTGGCAACAAGACGCCACCCTGTGGTTCATTTTAAACAAGCAACCAACAATACTTCAGATATAATAATCACGATAAATGGTATGGATGTTATACTTGAAAGCGGATCGATCACCAAAATTCCTATTCCCAATGAGTTTGAGTATTTTGGTGTAAAAGTTGATTTAATGGAAATTTTACCAATAGACAGCAAAAGATATTCCATAAGTCTTTCGTATGAAGCAAGTAAAGAAGCTCTCAAAATCGATTACCTTCTCATTCCAGATTTTTCTGTCATTCCAGATGAAAAGGTGTATATTTACAAGAAATTTGCTCTAGTAAAATTTACTTGCTCTCAGCAAATTGAATCTTTAGATCAGTCTGTACCGGTTTCTTACAATGAGTTCAAGCTTCAACTATCAAAGGAATTGTTCAAGTTTTCCATTAAACTGGATAACACCTATTTGTTTCATTATACCTGCCCCATTTTAGCATGGAGGTTTGATGGCCTAGGTTGGAATTATGAGCAAGTAGAGTATATCTGGATCAATGATATGGATTCAAACCTCTCAATCAGACTACCAAACGTACTAAAAATCTCTTTAGTTGAAATGGAAGATTCCGTGAAGGTAAAGGAAAGCCATTCAAATAACTCATTAGTGCATTTATTTGACCTCACTGATTGGTTGGTTCAGTTTAGAAAGTCCTCAGTTATTTGGCGAAACATCATGCTTAGAATATTTTTTTCCAATCATACTACCAAGACCTTAACTTTGTTTAAGGTTCTAACCTCAATGGTGATTAATAAATTTGAAGTTAATCCCGATCCAAATAGTTCTTCTCTTGTTTGTTTAGCGGATTATATGGGTCCATTCCACTTATACATGGATGTCTTCGACCTTGGAATTCGGGAAAATGTATATAAATGCCTGACCTTAAACAATGGAATCACCAGCCTTGACCAAACATCAAACTCAAAATCCTATCGCTTTGAGTTGAATATAGATGATTCAGAAGGGATTTCAAACAATGGAATTCAGGAGCCTTTGCTTAAGCACATTTATATTCCAAATCTTGTCAATTATGAGCTGCATTTAATAACAGTGTTTTTTGAGGATGGGATATTCGATATTCAAAACTCTGAGTACCGAATTTTGGAGATCGAAGAGGATCCTAAAAACTGTGAAGCATACTTTGGAAAGATGGAATGTAAAAATCAAATGAACCAAGGCAATACTCTTTGCGAAAAGGTAAAAATAACAAAGCCTCTTGGGGGCTCAAAACTTATCATACAATGTTTTGATTCTGAGTCTAAAGACTGGACAAATTTTGTGTATGACAAAGCAACAAATGAATTATTGACTATCGAGAGTAAGATCTTAAACACTCCGGGAATAAAGATGGATCGATTTCTTTTCCTTTATGAAGATGAAGTTGATTTTGAAGTTGAATACAGGAGGATTGATGAATGATATTTCGACCAGCAGAATCTTCAAAGCGAATAGTTGAGTTTTATAGGAATTATTTACTTAGTACTTTTCAAACCAGCAATGAGGACTACAACAAACAATTTGAAGAGCAATTGCTCAAAAGTGAAATTATTGCTAAAGGTCCTTATCTGAACTTATCGGATGCATATCTGAAAGATTCATCTATTCTCGATTTGATTGAACAAAACATTCTTCATTCTGATTTTACTAACCTCAAATCTTTACATCCAAATAGGAAGCTTTATAAACACCAAGTGGATGCAATTTTAAGAGTGATGGAAGAAAAAAACATTGTTGTTTCTTCGGGCACGGGATCAGGAAAAACAGAGTGTTTTTTAATTCCAATTATTAATCATTTACTTAAGCAGAAAGCTGATGGAGCACTAACTCCAGGGATCCGAGCTTTGATGATTTATCCAATGAATGCATTGGTAAACGATCAAATTTTTAGACTCCGGCAAATATTACAGGATGTTCCCGAAATTACTTTTGGGCGATATACAGGTGAAACAAAAGAGTCTAGCAAGGATGCACTAAATGAATATCACTCCAGGGAACATTCTAAACCTATACCAAACGAGTTGATTTCACGGGAGCAAATGCGAAAAACACCTCCTCATATATTAATCACCAATTATTCGATGCTTGAATATCTGCTGTTGCGACCCGATGACCATGTGTTTTTTAACCCCCCATTTAACACTCAATGGAGATACCTGGTTCTGGATGAGGCTCATTCCTACCATGGTGCCAAGGGTATTGAAGTATCGATGCTGCTAAGAAGAGTGAAAGCGAAACTGAACTCTCCAAAACTGAATTATGTTTTGACCAGCGCAACCTTGGGCGAAAAGGAAGATAACCCCCAAGTGGTAGAATTTGCGAAAGTTTTGTGTAGTGCTCCTTTTTATGAGGAAGAAGTAATTCGATCAGAAAAATCTATACCGATGGCGGTAGATGAAATACGACAAAGCGATTTATCCCTTTTTTCTGAACTGGCCAGAGAGATTAGAGATAATTCTCCAAAAGAAGATTTAATAAAGATTATTCGGGAACATTCTAAGCTGCCTATCGATGAGTCTTTGAGCACTGAAGAGATATTGTATAACCTAATACTCCATGATGATTTTTATTATAAGCTTCGACTGGTTCTCGCTACTCCAAAAACATTAGAGGAAGCGTCAAAACAACTTGAAGTTGAGGAAGCACTATTGTCTGATTATATAGCGGTAGCTTCCAATGCTGAAAAAGATGGGGATCGAATTTTTGAAGCTAAATATCACTTATTCATCAAAGGCATTGAAGGGGTGTTCGTGACACTTGCTCCTTCGAACAAATTGTTTTTACAAAAAAGGGATGAGCTTCATAATAGAATTAGCGATCGTTTCAAGGAAGTATATAAAGTATTTGAAATTACCTTTTGTTACAATTGCAACGTCATATTCATCATTGGAATGATTGAGGGTATTAAATTGATACAACCCTCAGCAAACCACGAATCAAACAGGCTGGAAGCCTTTATGCTGGTGGAATCCGAGGATGTGGATGAAGAAATCGATAAACCAGAATACTATTACCTTTGTTCAATTTGCGGAGCTATTCAACGATCAACTGCTATAGGTGATTTTCCTTGCAACCATGATAGACGCTTTTTTCAAAAAGTTCTTAGGGTAGGAGATGAAAAAAAACAACTTCTTGATGAATTACATACTTGCCCGAATTGCGGTATTAGAAATAACAGAAGAAACATTTTGGTTCCATTTTATTTGTCTCAGGATTTGGCTACTGCTATTATTGCTACAGCTTTATACAAGGAACTTCCAGAAAAAAAGATCTCAAAAAAGTATGAACCCTTTCATGATTTTTTTGGTGAATCAGGTAGCAAGCAAGTAGTGAATGAAGAAAAAATCACCAAACAATTTTTAACTTTTTCTGATAGTAGACAATCTGCAGCCTTTTTTTCTCCCTATCTTTCGATCACCTACAAAGAAGCTTTAACAAAAAGGCTCATGAGCGAGATAGCTAGTCAATATGTTCATCAAATGACCCATGAAGGAATGTCTTTGAAGAATTTCGTACAACATATCGAAGATTTAATGGATGAGCACAGCATTAATGATAAGGACGAAAGAAATAGAGAAGCCTGGTTGGAAACGCTTAAAGAAATGAGTAATTTTAAATCTAAAAACGCTCTTCAAAATCTTGGGATTCTATATTATGAAATTGAAGATGTAAGCGATAGAGGTAATGAGCAATATGGATTAAGCAAAGATGAAGTAAATATCCTTTTTAAATTAATGGCAAGTCGCTTTTTAGCTGAAGCTGCGGTGAGTATTCCTATTGGTCTTACTCGTGCTCATTTCAAAAGGATTACCACTAGTGGTTTGGAAAGAAGTTTTGAGAAAGAGTGGTCGGACAAAAGCTATTTGGTTAACTGGCTTCCGAAAGGTAAAACCAGCTTGTCTACCAAATATTTAAGCAGGTTTATTAAGACTAAAGATCCCAGGGCGATCCTGGAAGAAATTTGGGATTTGTTTGTTAGTAGAGGATATTTATCATTTGTTAACAACGCTTACAAAATGAAGTCGGAAAAAATTAGAGTCAGAAAACCTGAAAGGCTGTTTATTTGCTCTCGATGTAAGAAGATTACACCCTATAATATTAGAAATTTCTGTATCCATGGAAACTGTGACGGTGAATTGTTGGAATACGATTTCACCAATGAGCTGAAAAACCCGCATTATCGTAATTTGTATACTGAGTTATCACTTCAGGACATGAAAGTCAGAGAGCATACTGCTCAATTATCGAGTGAGTGTGCTTACCAGTATCAAAATGAGTTTAAAGATAAAAAAATAAATATTTTGAGTTGTTCTACTACTTTTGAAATGGGTGTGGATATTGGAACTCTGGAGACTATTTTCCTCAGAAACATGCCTCCTTCTCCTGCTAACTATATTCAACGAGCGGGAAGAGCCGGTCGTTCTACGAAATCAGCAGCGTATGCCCTTACTTATTGTTTGAATAATTCCCACGATTTGAATTTTTATAAAAACCCCTTGGATATGATCCAGGGAGTGGTACGTCCGCCCTATTTCAATATTCGTAATCAGAAAATATGTATCCGTCATATATTTGCATCTGCTTTTTCCTTTTTCTGGCAAAAGCACAAAGAATACTACGCAAAAAATATTGGGGATTTCTATGATAAATCCAGTCACATGGAATTTCTCAGGTATCTGGATGCAAGACCAGAAGATTTAAAGCTATATTTGCTTAAGATTGTCCCTGAGGGGTTAGTCGAAGAATTCCAAGTGAATAATTTTGGATGGACCACACGATTACATAGCGAGGATCTATTTCATCCAGGCACACTAGATCTTGCTATGAAGAATTTTGAGCAGGATTTGGCTGATCTTGGTAAAGCATACAAGCAATATAGTGCGTTGGAAAAAAAGACTGAAATAGGTTCGAGCGGGAGCATTAGCTACAAAAAAGGTGAGATTTCAAGATCAATCAAGACGATACAAGGTGAATATCTAATTGATTTTTTATCTCGGTTTAATTTGATTCCGAAGTATGGTTTTCCGGTAGATACCGTAGAGTTGAGGGGTTTTGGTGCAAACGCAACCAGCGGATCGTTAAGATTAAATCGTGATCTGCTTACTGCTATATCTGAATTTGCTCCTGGTTCAGAGATTATTGCTAATGGGAAAATTATAAGAAGTAGATATTTAAAGGTAATTAAAGGGTATAGTTGGCCCAAATACAAGTATGCTGTTTGTGATAATTGCCAAACTCTTAGTCGTGTTCTTTGGACAGATGCGAGTGGAAAGTTAGATCGGTGTAGTCAGTGTGGGCAGGAATTTAAGGGACCCAAGGTGAAGAAGCTGGAATATGTCATACCAAAGTTTGGTTTTGTGATGGACATTGAAGAGCCACTACCCGCAGGTACGGAAAAACCAAAAAGAACCTATCGGGGATCGATTGCCTATATAGGGGACGGTGAGAAGATCGATCGGAAAACAATTAACATTGGAAGGAATGAAATTGTTTATGGATCGAGTCAGGATGATTCTTTGCTTGTTTTAAATGAAGCTAATTTTTTTATTTGCAAAGAGTGTGGATTTGGTGAAGTTTCCGATGTTCCTTTTCCAAGCATAGAAAAGGAACATAAGCAATCTAATGGTTTTCCATGTTCTAACAAAAGATTGAGTCGTTTTAGCCTTGGGCATGAATTTAAGACTGATGTATTGTTGTTGCAGTTTTTGAGCTTTGATCTTTTTGATTTTAAGCAAGCATGGACCATTCTATATTCGATCCTAGAGGGTATCAGCAAATATCTTAATATTGATCGTAATGAGCTCTCAGGGTGTTTGCATTGGTATCAAAATTCTTATCACCAAAGCGGTAACTATAGTTTTGTTTTATTCGATAATACACCTGGGGGTGCGGGTCACGTTCGACAGGTCAAGAGTGAGTTTGTTCTTAGGGATGTTTTATTGAAATCGCAAGCTTTGATTAACAATTGCACTTGTGGGGGTGATGAGGCTGATACTGTGTGTTATGCTTGTTTGTGTAATTATTACAACCAAAAGCAGCATGACTTGATGAAGCGTAAGTATGCGATTGATTTCTTTAACAAGTTCTTTGAATAACATTGGAGGTGGATGGGTGAGTGATTTAGAGAGTTTAAGGGAAGAAATTTTAGGCGATCATCTTATTAAGCAAGTCAGAATTAGCCAAGAGAAATACCTGAATCTTTCTCCTGAAGAAAAAGAAAAGTGTTCAGAACTTGCTAATGGTTTGTATGCGTATAATAAAAAACTTGATATTTTCCCCGAAGAAACAGATAGTTTCCTTGCTTTAAAATCTTTTGAAGCTCAAATGGAAACCAGGAATGCGATTATTACCATCAAGAATATCGTAGTGTTTATCTTTGTGATAAGCATTATTGCTTCAATTCTGTTACTTATCCTTCAAGCACAAAGGTTTTAAGCTATAGATGATCATTAATGCCAGCAGAAGGACAGATTTTAAAGTATGTGTTGAGCTGAGATTCATGAGAGCATACAAGTGGGATAGGGTATGCTGCATGCTTAACAAAGGAGGGCATATAACATGTTGAGGAAAAAGTATCTGGCACTGATTCTTGCCCTGGTGTTGGCATTACTGCCTTTTCATGCCTATTCCAGCACTTTGAAGAGCATTATGCTCCAGATTAATTCAAGCACAGCCTATGTAAACATGGAACCAGTGAAACTGGATGCGGCTCCGATGATAAGCAATGGCAGGACTATGGTGCCTTTGCGTTTTATAGCAGAGCACTTTGGAGCCAGGGATATCACTTTCCAGCCCGAAACGAAGGTGGTGCTTATTGAGTTGGAAGATCCTCAAAGCCTGAGGGATGAAAATGCTCAACTACGCACTGAAAACGAAGCTCTTAAGAAAAGGATTGATGAACTGGAAGGATCGTTATCGGATGAAACGGAGGAGGAGTTTTTGGTTTGCAGTGTGATTGATGGGGATACGATTGAGCTATGCAATGGGGAACGGGTGCGCTATCTTGGGATTGATGCTCCGGAGTCTCATATGCCCTATCATGCAGAGGCTCTGGCGTATCATCAAAATCTTGTCATGGGAAAGAAAGTACGTCTTGAGTATGATGTGCAAAAGCGCGATGCTTTTGGGCGTTTGATGGCGTATGTTTGGCTGGAGGATCGGATGGTGAATCGCGAGGTATTGCTTGCAGGTTTTGCCATACTTTATACTCTTCCGCCTAATGTGAAGTATGCGGATGTTTTTTTTGAAGATATGAAAACTGCGCAAAGTGCTTTTGTGGGTATTTGGGCAGAGCTGAAGGACCGCGTTAAGATCAGTTTTGTGAACTATGATGCTGAGGGAGACGATCGTAGCAACTTGAATGGGGAATGGGTGGAAATCCGTAATGGAACCACCTTGGATCTGGACATGACCGGCTTTATTCTGACTGACGACTCCCAGCACGAATTTGTTTTCCCTGCTTTTATTTTAGGGGCAGGGAAATCGGTAAGGGTGCATACTGGCTCGGGGGAATCAAGCGCTGATGTTTTGTTTTGGGGAAGCGGGACGCCTATTTGGAACAATGATCATGACGTGGCGTATTTATATGATTCGAATCGAACCTTATTGGACAAATGGAGCTATTAGAGCGAAAGAATTGTTGAAGTTGATGAAGGGAAGAGGGAGGAGTTAAGAGATGTCTGATGTAAATTTTCTTAAGGAAAAGCTATTGAAACAGTTTGTAAAAGAGGAAATTCATATCACTCCAGAGCAGTATGTTGAGTTGTCTGAAGAAAAAAAGGCAAAGTATAGCTACATTGATGACGTTGATCCTTACTATACTAAAGTATTGGAAGTTTCACCCGATGAGTTTGATGTGTTTTATAAGATCAAGTCTTTGGATATACAGTATAAGAGTTTGCAAATACTGCAGTTTTTCAAAACCATCCTTATCATAATTATTGTTTTGTATCTTATCCGCCTAATTTTTAGTACGAGTTATATGTTAACTTTGTTTTAAGAATCTGATATGAAAAAGCTGTTGAGGGAGCTGGGAGACAAGGTAGCAGGAAAAACTTGATTATCGTCTCCTACACAAGACTATAATTTGCGATTATAATCTTAAACAAGTGAATTATCCTCGGGTGCTAGCTTAAGGTGAGGAAGGGGAGACAGAGGGAGAGTGTGGTGCTCAAACTATTTGCGTTTGAAGGTAGACGGGTATAATTAACTTATGATGTTTGATAGCATGCGCATACAAAATTTTAGGGGAATCAAGGACTTGTCTTTAGCTGGCTTTAAGCAAATAAACCTTTTTGTTGGCGATAATGCTATTGGCAAAACTACCGTCCTGGATGCTTTATATATTGGAATTAATCCGAACAATCCTGAGTTAATGTTTCGAACCAACGTTTTCCGTAAAATGGACAGTCTTAAGATCAACAACCCTAATGATGATTTCTGGAGTACTTTTTTCTATCAGTTTGACGTTAATAATACCATTCAACTTGATTTCGAAGGAAAAGTAAACAGGGAAATTGAGATATCTCCCTTAAGATCAACCATGATTCAGAACTATATTGCTGTTTCTGAAAATCGAACTCCAAATACGACCAATGATGCTGACCCGGTTATCGGGTTAAATTTCAACTTCAAGGTACGAGATTCATCTTATTCTTCACGGTTTTTCCAAAAAAGTAATGAAGTCCCCCAACAACTGCCTGACATCAGTTTTGTGGAAGATTTAAAGGGGATTTATTTAAACCACAATACTTTTACTGTTCACAATCTTTTTTTTAATTTTGACAACATTGTAAATTCAAAAAATAAGAAGAAGTTGATACATTACTTAAAAACCATTGAACCCACTATCGAAGATGTTAACCGTATTGAAACTTCTATCAAGATAGATGATTCCAGATTCAGTAAAGCAGTTGATATTTGTACTTATGGAGATGGTTTTTTTAAAAGTTTTTATGTCATATCAAGTATTCTGGCTCATGATGCACAGTATATTTGTCTATTTGATGAGATAGAAAATGGTTTGTATTATTCCAAACAGGCTTTGGTTTGGAAATCAATGGTATCATTACTCAAACAAATACCCAATGAGCAAGTTTTTGTTGCTACTCATTCCCGTGAAATGATTACTCAGCTTTTCTTGATTGCTCAGAAAATGGATTATCTGGACAAAATTAGTTTATATCGAATCGAAAAGAATAAGCAAAGTGATTTACAGGTATTTCGCTATTCTGCATCTCAATTTCAATATGCTATGCAAGAGAATATTGAAATTAGGTAGAACATGTCTCCAAGTTTTATAAAAAAGAAGATTTGGATTGTCTGTGAAAGCTCCGACACAGGTACAGACAAGAAGTTGATTGAAAGGTTATTGGCCGATCATGAGATAAACTTTGATCATTATGAGATACAAGCAAAAGGTTCAATTGGGAAAGTTATTGATTATCTTAAAACAGGGCTGATTGCTTCTCCTGAGATCTCCAGCAAGAACATTGAAACAGTATTAGTGATAGTTGATGCCGATGAAAACCCAGTAAATAGGTTTAATGAAATTCACAATTGCTTTGACCAGAGTTTTTTTTGCGTACAGCCTGATTTAAACTCTCCAACGCCAATTTCCTCTGAAAAAGTCAATGTAGGTATTTTTCTTTTTCCAGATAAACAAAATCCAGGAAGCCTTGAAACTCTCTGCTTAAATGCTCTAGATGATTCATCTTGCAACCAAAAGCTTCGATGTGTAGATAGATATTTGGATTGTTTAAAGACCAGCAATGTGGACGTGAATATGACCGAAAATAACATTTCCAAATCCAAGTTTAGAATATTTATGGCTACCCCTTGTCCAGACAGATATGTCCCCAGTATCATTGATTGTATTGATACTCAGGCAAGTGCTTTCCATAAAATTCTTGATTTTTTAAAACTTAGTTAGCAATGACATATGCCATGATTACATCAAATGGAAGGGTAATGTTCTTTAAATGAAACTTCGTAAACATCTCAAAATGAAACCAAGGGAAATTGTGATTCGTAATTCTTCCATTTTGGCTTATCGAGAGGCTCAGAAAGCTTTTCAGGATGTGAGAGTTTCTGAAGAAGAAGTTTTATCAGATGTCATGGAGCTTCGACACAAGAAAAAAGCTAAATGAGAGTTATTTAATTAAGCTCTTTATTTACGCACCTTTGCGAGGATCTTAATGCGGATGAGGGAGCTGGGAAATATGCCAGCAAAATAAAAGCAGCTTATTGTTTTTGTTTGAAAGAAGGACTGTATAATAAAGTTATGATGCAAGAAGCAATAAAGCAAAAAAAATTAGATAAGTCAAAGTTAAACTATATTGTTTCGATCTTAAGGCGATATGGGGCAACAAAAATCTATTTGTTTGGATCCTATGCCAGGGGAGATCAACGTAAAGATAGTGATTTGGATGTATTGGTTGAGTTTGGGAAAAGAGTCACCTTGATTGATCTGTCTCATATTGTTCGAATAGTCAAAGAAGACACAGGCATTCAACTGGATATTGTAACTAAGAATGCTCTTAGTCCTTATTTAGCAACGTATATTGAGAAGGATTTGAAAGAAATATACTTGCCATGAAAAGGGACCATCTTTTTCTTCAGCATATGCTTGAGGCTGTAAATAAAATTGAGTTGTTTTGTCAAGCATTATCTGAAGAAGACTTCATTCATGACGAAAAAACAAATTTAGCTGTGGCAAGGCTTTTGGAAATTATTGGAGAAGCAGCAAGGCATATTTCTGATGAGACGATTGAGCTTTTACCAGAAATCCCCTGGAAAGACATGGTAGGCTTAAGAAATATTTTGATACATGAATATTTTGGGGTTGACCTTGGAATTGTCTGGAGCACGATTAAGCAGGATTTGCCATTGTTAAAAAAAGTAATTAGTAAGTATTTGCAAAATATTCAATAATACTGATTCAGAAAAGTATTGTCATATAAAAAAGGGCTTTGCGATAGCTATTGGATTTAACTTTCGTAGGAACACCTTTGCGATAATTCTGCGACGGATGAGGGAGGTTTCTGATGGAAAAAGTGGAGTATAAAAAAGCGTATAAGGAGCTCTATCTACCTAAAAACCAACCAGTCTTGGTGGAAGTGCCTTCGATCTTGTTTGCGGTGATTGATGGCCAGGGAGACCCTAATGAGGAAGCTTTTTCTGTGGCTGTGAATGCGCTTTATGGCTTTAGCTATACGGTGAAAATGTCCTACAAGAGCAAGGATGTCCCCGCAGGCTTTTATGATTATACAGTGTTTCCGCTGGAAGGGGTGTGGGATTTGGTGGATAAAACTAAAGCCAGCACCGACAAAAGCAATTATGCTTATGCTGTAATGATTCGTCAGCCAGATTTTTTGACTCCGGAATTGTTTGATCGCTTTATACTAGAGGCGAAAGGCAAGAAAGCCAATGAGGCTTTGGATCGGATAAGACTGGAGACCATCACTGAGGGCTGGTGCTGTCAGATGCTTCATGTGGGGAGCTATGATGATGAGCCTGCTAGTTTTGAGATGATGAAGCAATTCTGTACCGACCACGGACATGAGAGGGCCTCTCTCACGCATCGGGAAATCTACCTTTCTGACCCTCGAAAGACTGAGCCAGACAAATTAAAAACGGTGCTGAGATTTAAGGTGAGGAAGGGAAGATAGAGAGAACTGTGAATTGATTGGTAATCCCCTTGAATTTTATTTTAACGACATTACAATGTAGTTAAAAGTTAAATTTAACGACATCACGATGTAGTTAAAATACCAAGGAGTGGGATAATGCAGTTGGAGAGAATGAATCCATGGTGGTTTTACAAGAAAGTACCTGAGGATTTACTAGGAAAGAAAAGACTGATATTTCAGGAACTACTCCCTTTTGTTTTCAAGCGGATGGCTGTTTTGCTCCATGGGGCAAGGCGAGTAGGCAAGTCTACTGTCATGTTTCAAATTATCCAGTATCTTTTAGACCAAAAGATTAGTCCCTATGACATTTTGTATTTTTCTTTTGATGAACGGGTGCTTAATCTGGAGCAGGTATTGTCGGATTATGAGAACAAGGTGCTTAAAGAGCCCTTGAGAAATCGGAAGCTATATATTTTTCTGGATGAAATACAAAAGCATCCCATATGGTGGGATAAAATCAAGCTTTTTTATGATTTGTATCCAGGGATTAAGTGGTTTTTGTCAGGCTCCAACGGCTTGATGATTCACAAGAAGGTGTCAGAAAGTCTTGCAGGGAGGGTGTATTCTTTTCAGATGCAGCCTTTGAGTTTTGCAGAATACCTTTCTTTTCATCAAATTGCATGGGATAAGCACGATATCGGTTTGCAGTTGAGTTATTTGACCCCAGCATTAAATCATTACATGGAGACTTCCGGGTTTCCTGAGTTGTATGACGAAAAAGAAAAAACCATGATTCAACGCTATTTTATTGAAACTGTGGAAAACAGAATTATCTTTCAGGATATCCCCTTGCTATTTAAAATTGAGGATCCCTTGTTGCTTCAGCGTCTTTTTCAAATTATTTCCAGCCATCCAGGCATGAGTGTGGTCTACTCCCATCTGGCAAGCGATCTGCAGAGGGATTGGAGGACGATTGAATCTTATCTTGGATATCTTGAGAAATCCTATCTTCTTTGGCAATTGTTGGTGTATAGCCCCAATCTACTTAGTTCTCAGAAAAAGTTGAAGAAGTATTATCCTGCCTATAGTGCATTTTGTTTTGCACAAGATCCTCTTCTCTGGGAAAACAAGACGGCTTTGGGGCATGTGGTGGAAGGATTGGTGGCTCAGGTTTCAGGGTCTGAGTTCTATTTAAAGAGCTCCAGCAAAGAAGAAGTTGATCTCCTCGTGAGAAAGGATAAGGTGGTTTTTCCTGTGGAAGTAAAGTATCGTCAAACCATTACCCCTTCTATTATAGATAAAACCATGAAGCGAATGGGAAAAATGAGCTTTAAAACTGGGATCATGATCACAGAAAATGAAAAAAGAAGTTTACAGAAGGAGGGATCGGAGTTGCATCTGATCCCCCTTGTGGAGTATTTATTGACTGGGTGAAATTTCTTTAGGAGTTGAAGTAGCGAGAATAGACATGTTTATGCCTATTTGATGCATTAGATACAAAATGCAGTATAGAGGGGGATTGTTTTTTTATCATTATTATTCATGTAAATATCAATGAATAATTCATAAAAATTAACACTAAACGACATGAAAGAGGGCGAAGGGTATATGTAGTATTTGCATTTGGTTTATGTAAAATAAATACATAGAAAGTACTTTTTGGATGGACGGTGAGACTGATGAGTCGAGCAGTAAAAAGTGTTTTTCTTTGGGGGTGTACGGGGACGTAAACTTTGCGACATTATAGTTTGCATAAAGGATGGCAAAGTATAGGAGGATTTATCTCATGAAGTTTAGGTGGAAAGGATTATTTCTGCTTCTTGTTTTATGTATGTTTGCCTCTTCGTTTAGCGCTTGCAAATTACTCGCTTCTTTAAATAGTATGATGAAGACTGTAAGCAAAACTGCGTATAAGCCTGATCCTGCTCCTTATACCCCTTTTACTCCTGTGGCTTTTGAATGGGAAGGCATTGATCACCCCGAGTTGGCATGGTCAACGAAGTGGTCTGAGGAGGTGCCTGCAATAGTGCTGGATTCCCCGCAGCTTGATGAAGAGGGAAACATGTACTGGTTTGCTGGGATTTTTAAGCTGTTTTCACTCGGAGCTGATGGGGAGTTGAGGTGGACTAAAAAAGGCTACATGGGTTCTTTTGCAACCTGCAAGGAAGGAATGATACTCTCTCCTATGTTTCTTCAATATCTCCAATTGAGAAACTACGAAGATAAAGTCGTCTGGAGAAGTAATCATACTGCATCAAAAACGTTTTTTTCTCCTCAGGGTTTTCTCATTTGCCATAGCTACAACAGTTTGTATTGTTTGGATGCTAAAAAGAAGTTGATGTGGCATTTCTATATCGAAGAGAAGCCTTATGACTTTTTTTCTCTCGATCGATACTTTTTTGATGCAGACTCCAATGGATACTATATTTTTCGAGCCTATCAATCCAAGAAAGGCTTGAAAGGACCTCATGATTTCATGATTTCTTTGAGCCCAGACGGAGAACTCCGCTGGAAAAAACTTTTGTCTGATAATGAAACTTTTTTAAACAACTTTCTACCTTCGGAGGGTAGTATCGTAAAAGATACATTTTTGCTGGCATATTCTGGTGCTGTAATGAATGAGGATATGGATGGCATCTACTCAGCTCAACGATCCCTGCCCAAGCGCATAGTGGCATTCAATACTTTGGGGGACGAGGTTTGGAGCATGGAGGAGACTCGCGGGGGAATACTTGAGTCATCCTATTTGATTGGGTCTGATGAACGATTTTATTATTATTTTAATGAGAATGTGCCCCAGGAGGATGGTTACGAGATTGTTTCGGGACATTTAATATGTTACTCGAAGAAGGGCGAATTAGTATGGGATATAGCTAAGAAAGGGAGCTTTGAATCCAATATTTTATGGGACAAGAACAACCATCTTTATGTTAGTTTTTGTAATCATGGGGAGATATATCATGCCTATGCTTTTTATCCCGATGGCAAGGAGAAATGGCAGATGCCTTTGGAATCACCCTCATTAGGTTTTGGACATAATCTTCTTAGGGGTCCCCAAAATTCATTTTATATCTTTCATGACATGGTGGCTACGGTTGATTGCATAGTGGAAGCGAAAGCGGATTAACAAAAAAGAACCGTCCCCGATTGTTGGGATGAGTGGTGATGGTAGTTTTTCGCTTTGGACTAAATATAGTACTATATTTCGTCATAGGAGGAATAATGAAGCTCATTCAACTTGCGGAAAAAGATTCTGAAAAGGGCATCAAGACTCCTCAGGATAAAGTCTTTAAGGATATAGAAGAAAAGCGTTGCTGGTAGAGGCATATCGTGTCGTTTATCGTGTGGATAAGAATAGTTTGCTGATTTTAATGATATCGGATAGCCCTCGTGATTTGGAAAGCCTTCTGTTCGATTTGCTGATTGAAGATTAAACAAGTGTTAGAATATATTTTTTATTACATTTAAGAGTTGACTTATTTAAATAAGTTATTTACATTATAATTTAGTGTAAACTTAAATAGATGGGAAGGAGGTTTTTTTTGAACAACTTACTTGAAGTGTTAAGGGCTCTTGCGGATGAATCTCGTTTTGAATTGCTCAGGCTTTTGTTGCGACGGGATTATTGCGTGGGGGCTTTGGCAAAGCATCTGAGAATAAGCGAATCTGCAGTGTCTCAGCATCTCAAAGTGCTTCGAACTGCTGGAGTGGTTAAGGGGGAAAAGCGTGGCTATTTTACTCACTATGGCGTGGATCGAGCCCTTCTTTCTCTTGTTGCCCAGGAGCTAAAAAGTCTGAGCCAACTTGAAGCAGAGCCGGATAAGTGTCAAAAAGACCATACTTCTCAGAAAACATGTTGCAAGAAGGAGGATTAGTTACATGTGTGATTGTAAATGTCAGCATTCGGAGCTTAAACCCAAGGATGGGAGCAAGTGTAGTGCGGAGCAGATCAAGAAATGTCATGGGGACGAAAAGCATCATCCCTGTGAATCTAAAAAAGAAGAACCCAAAAAGTGAATATTGCTGAAGTTAGAGATTTGTCCAAGCAATATGGCAAATTTGATGCAGTGCGCAGTATTTCTTTTGACCTTCAACAGGGCGAAGTTTTTGGTTTTTTAGGTCCGAACGGGGCGGGTAAAACAACCACCATCAACATGATGACGGGTTTGGCTCGGCCCACTTCGGGCAGTATCAGGGTTGCAGGTTTTGATGGGATTCGAGAGATTAAAAAAGTCCAGGGCAGGATTGGCATTGTGCCTGATGAAAGCAATGTTTACGAAGAGTTGAGTGGGTTGGAAAACTTACTGTTTTGTGCAAGTTTGTATGGAATGGAAAAGTCGAAACGTACTCAACGAGCCAAAGCTCTGTTGGATCAGTTTGGATTGGCAGACACAGGAAAAAAGCTGTTCAAGCATTTTTCCAAAGGGATGAAGCGTAAACTCACTATTGCTGCTGGAATTATCCACGAACCGGAGATCTTGTTTTTGGATGAGCCCACCACAGGCATTGATGTGGAGAGCGCAAGACAAATACGCAAGCTGATAAAGGACTTGCATGCTCAGGGAAGCACGATATTTTTAACCACTCACTATATTGAAGAAGCTGAGCGTCTTTGCGATCGTATTGGATTTATTGTGGGAGGGCAGGTGGTGTCACTTGGAAGGCTCGAAGATTTGATGCAGGCAGCCCAAAAAGATCATCAGGTGGTGTTTGCTTTCGAAAATGGATCGGAAAAGCTTGAAATAGTGTTAGCCCAACAATTTCCCCAGTTTTCCTTTTATCGTGAGGATGCGCAGAGTCTTCGCATTGTTTCCGAGGAAAAGATAGACTTGATGCCTTTGATGAAGTTTTTTGATTCGCAACAACTGCTGATGCGTGAAGCGAGGATTATTCGCCCGTCGCTGGAAGAGGTGTTTGTGAAAATTACGGGGATTGGCCTGGACAAGATGAAAAAGGAAAAAGAGGGCAAAAAGAAATGAAGAAAGCTATTGCCTTTTGGGGTATCCTGATGAAGGACATGAAAACCTATTATTTGAAACCACCCAATATTAGTTGGGGGATTATTTTTCCCATCTCCTGGACTTTGATGTTTTTTTTGCGATCTTCATCGGGCGTGGATATTCGTGGCATATTGCCTGGGGTGATGGGGCTTTCTGTATTATTCGGAACCACTTCGATGCTTGCGGTAACCATTACTTTTGAGCGGAGAAGTCGTTCGTTTGAGCGCTTATTGCTTGCTCCTATCAGTTTGAACCTTTTGATGCTTGCCAAGACCAGTGGAGCTATTTTGTTTGGAGTCATCAATGCTTTTATTCCTGTATTCTTTGCTTCCTTTTTAGTTTCTTTACAAGGGATTCAGTGGTTGGAAGTGTTTTTTGCAGTGTTGTTGATTGCGCTGACCTCCACCTTTTTGGGCTTGTTTATTGCAGTTTCGGTGAGTGAGGTTTTTGAGGCGCAAACCTTTTCCAATTTCTTCCGTTTTCCGATGATGTTTTTGTGTGGTTTGTTTCTTCCTGTTCAGCAGTTACCAGTGTTTCTAAGGCCCCTTTCCTTTGCGCTCCCTTTGACCTATGGGGCTGATATTTTGAAAAATGCAATCAATGGCGACGGCATGATGTCTTTCTGGTTGAGTGCCGCGGCTTTGCTGGGTTTTGGTTTTATATTGTTCTACTTTAGCAATCGCAATATTAAGAGGAAATGGATTTATTGATAACGTTGGTGCACAGGGACGTAGACTTTGCATCAGTTTGGATTAACAAAAAAGAACCGTCCCCGATTGTTGAGATGTTTAAGGAGAGATGAGAATGGATAGCATGAGACTGGATTGTGTTCCACGAATTGCCATGTTTATTGGTGAGACATCGTATCTGACACCTTTTATTAGATCCTTGTACGCATCTTTAAAGAGTCTTGGTGAGCATTATACCTATGCAGATTTGCTAGGACTCAGTGGAGCAGGAAATCGCCTGCGGTGGTACCCAGGCACTTGGGATCCAAGCAATGTTGATTTGTCTCAATGCGAGGATCCACCATTTGCTCCTCATTTTCGAGCGTTTCAGGCGGTAGGACGGGACGCGGAAGTCAGGCTGACAAAGCAGTTTAAAAATGATCATGCTTGTTTGGTCGATCGTAAAACAGCAAGTACTGAAATTATTGATTCCATTAAGCTGGGCAAGCCTGTGATTGCAATGGGCATCATTGGCCCCCCTGAGTGCTGTGTTGTGTTTGGCTATGAAAATTCAGGAGAGTCCCTGGTGGGATGGAATTATTTCCAGGGCGATGAAGGATATGATCCCGAAAAACCTTTCACCAAGAACGAATGGTTTGATAATTTATGGGGCTATTTCCTGCTAACAAAGAAAATAGACTCAGTGGATCCAAGGCAAAGTGCATTGATATCTTTCCGTGCTATTGTGAATCATTTTTATCAGGGAGAACTTAATGGAGCCAAGCTTGGGTTAAGTGCCTGGAGCGCTATGTTGGATCAACTTGAGAATGATGATTTTTCAAAGTGTACTTTGGATTTTCCAAATGGATCTCCGGGTGATGATGAGACTTGGCAAAGCAGTGTAAAGGGTCGGTTTATGGTTTATTGTGATGCGCTCTGCCAAATTTATGAACGACATAATGTTTTGCCCTATTATCAACATTTATGTGAAAGCTTCCCAGAATGGAAAGCATTTTTGGAGCCAGCAATAGAAGCATGGGAAGACTGTGCTTCATATGGTGGTTATTTGTGGAAATATATGGGGATGAATAATGAGGGATTGGAGAAATTTAAAACCCCCGAACTAAGAAAGATTTTGGCAACGGAAGGATATCGATGCAGAGATAAAGATAAAGAAGCCATAAGCTGGATTGAAAGACTACTTTCCAAGGAAAAACGCTAAGGAGAAACAGGTAGATTATTGAGTTAGGGTTTGTAGTAGATGGTAATCGTTTGGGTGCTGGCTTCCCACTCCACTTTGGCTCCGAAGGTTTCGCTGATGAAGCGGATGGGGACGAAGGATCTTGCATTTCTTATGAGGGGCGGGACATCCAGGATGATTTCTTTGATAGGTTCTTCGCTTGGAGGAATTGACTCGATAAGTGCTTTGGGGTTATCGATCCAGAGGCGGATACGCATGAGATCCAGTGTTATTTGGATTTCTCGGGGAACAGGAATGTATTCTACTTTAGCTCCAAAGGCTTCAACAATAATGCGCAAAGGTACCATGGTGCGCCCCTGATAGATGAAGGAAGGACCACCCAAAGAGACATCTTCACCGTTGAGAGTTGCTTTATTTTGCCCAACCTGAAGTTTAATCAGCACTCCATATCTGCCCTTGAATGGAATATTCACCTTTGCCTGCTCGGGGTCGTTACTTTCTATATTCAGGGTGCCTTTAAAATCGCCATAGCTTTCGATGAGACTCAGATCCAGCTTGATTTGTATGTTCTTGCTCTCTCGTGGGGGGATGCTTACTTGGTTTTCGGATAGCTGCAAGGCGGGATATTCTGAAAACAGGGTCAAAACCAACTCTTCACCCCCTTCATTGGAGATATCGAGTTTTTGAAGCGGAGGGTCACTTTTTCGTAGGGTGCCAAAATCGATCTCTTTTGGGGAGATCTGGAGCTTGGGAGGAGGTAGGGTCTTGGCTTCCTCGCTTTTCCAATACCAATAAGCTGCATTCCAGGTGTGGGCAGAGTTAGATCCAGAGGGCTTGAAGTTGGCTAAATTCTTATGAACTGAGGTGACTGACGATCTGAAGAACAGAGGAAGTGAAGGAATTTCTCTGCTAAGAATTGAGTTTATTTCACGTAGTTTGGTGTAAACCTCTTTCATGTTTATTGTCCTAAGGATTTCACTGCTTAAGAGATCTACTGTTTCATTTTTAAAGGCAGTGTAGTTTTGTCCGCTAAATCCGTTTTCTTGGGTTGGCATTTGAGACGAATTAACTATTGTGTACAGATTGGAACTGGGACCCATCACCCAGGCATACATGGCTGCAGTGGGTCCATCAAATTTTCTTTCGCGGAGGGTACTGGTAAAAAAAGAGGTGGGAGCTTCATTTTTAATGATCACATCGATGCCGATGTCTTTCCAGTTGGAGGATATAACCGCTTGAATTTGCTCACGAGATTTGTTGCCTGCGGTAGTCATAAAGGTAATCTGTAATGGTTTTCCATCTTTTTCACGGATATGCTTTTCTGGGATAATCATCCATCCAGCTTCATCTAATAGCCTTCTCGCTTTGTCTGGATCAAAAGGATATTTTGAAATCAATGTATCGTCGTAGGAAGGGTGTTTTGGGTGAAGCCAAGCATGCGAAACAGATTGCATCTTGTTAAAAAATATTGTGCTTATGCCTTCAAGATCAATGCCATGGAGCAAAGCTTGACGCACCCGTAAATCGCTTAAAACTTCATTATCTACGTTCAGATCGATGTGCTCCCAGATACTATTGGAAGTAAAATACGCAATATGATCAATTTCTTTTTCACTATGCAATACGAGTCCTTGATCAAAAGTTAAACCGAATACAGTCATATCAACGTTATTATTCATTACTTCCTGGAGTAAAACATCAATATTTTCAATGATGCTTATGCGGACGGTTTCTACCAAAGGTCTCCCAAATACATAATGTTCGTTGACTTCCAGCACAATATCTTCGTCTTCTTCCCAGGATGATACTCGGTAGGGTCCAGCATGCAATGGTTGAGACTTATATGTTTCATCGCTTGCACAATTTAGTATAAACTCCTCATCTGCGTAAAACTGGTCAGATTTGTCTCCTTCGTCGCCATCATATTTTGGGGGAACATAATAGTTTGGGTCATTTAGGTCGTAGGATTCAAGGTGGTAGTCATATTTTTTTTCAAAATAATTACGGGGCATTGGAGCAATGCTTTGTGAAAACAGGTAAGGTGTATTCCAAGTGTATTGCACTGTATAGTCATCCAAGGCTTCAACCTTTTGAATCCAAAAATCTACCTCACTGTGTGATGTTGGGAATGCAGGGTGATTGTAAAGATAGTGTCCAAATACAAAATCATCCGCTGTCAGTGGGCTTCCATCTGACCATTTCAAGCCCTTGCGTAGCTCAAAAGTGATTTCCATATTTGAAAAGTTGCCTTGTGAATCATGGTTGATTTTCCAAAGACCATTTTCTTGTGTCGGGATGCGTTTTACTAGCGCTGGGAAAGAAGTCCAGTAGGGATCTCTTCCATTACTGCTTCCTTCGTAAAGCATGGAGCAGACTTCCATCATTGCTGTGGAATAGTCCAAACCTGAAAAGAGCGTTCTTGGTCCCCAAGGCATTCCAATGACCACCTCACCCCCTCGTTGCGGAGGATACACCAACTGATACAAGCTGTAGGCAGCTTCTCCAGTCAAAAGAGGACTTTCAGCCTGAACATAGCGGAAGTCATCCAAGCTTACATGACGGTATTCCATGAGCTGATAGTCGGGGGCATAACAGGTGCTTAAAGCTCCTATGGCACGCTCAGGGATGCCATCGTAGCCATCCTGGGCAGGGATCAGGGGCTCTGAATATTCCTGAGCTCTTTTCTTTGCCAGGTCTCCATGGGCATTGACCAGCCAAATCCCAGCATCAGCTCGAAGGATAGAATCTTTGGGATGGAAGGTGTCGGTTTTTTCAATGATGCCAGCTTCCAGGGCAGTCATGATGTAGGCGTAGTTGGGGTCACTTGGGTCGAGGTCGCTGAAGGTATGTTTGCTTTCTTTTAGAGGGAGAAGGCGTGCTTTCACCAGCCAACGGGCAAAGTCTCCTCGTTTGACAAGTTGAAAAGCATCCCGGGAGTCGCGACTTTCCCAGATTTCCAGGGCTAAGATTTTCTGGACATATTCCTGAGTCCATTGAAGGGTATCGAGCCTGGTACCTTCTGGGAGCAGTTCAGAGGCTTTGGCAGGACTTACGATGGAAGAAACCCCGGGGGTAATCGTCCAGGGAGTAGTAACTAAAAACAGACTCAAGCATACTAGAATACTGATCCAACGGTTTAGATTCATCTTATCCTCCCCACAAAGTGCTGTTGTTTGCTCTTAAAGACAGTATAAACAAAACTGTAAGGAAGATGAGCAGATTGTCAAGAACCTGGATATGATATTGACAAAGCTACTGCTTTGATTATCCTAAAGTAGGAAAGTAAGAAAATAGGAGGAAGATGCTTTGCTGATTGAGATTAGAAAAAAAAACCAGATTACCTTGCCTTCAAATTTCATCAAACAGCTGGGCTTGAAGGAGGGAGATATGCTTAGCATCGAAGCTTCGAATCAGGCAATCACTCTTAAGCCCGTGGTAGTTATTCCGAAAGAGGATTTACCTCGTTTTCATGAAAACATGGAAAACTATTTAGCCAGTGAAGCAGTTTTGAAAAAGGACTGGCTAAGCCCTGAAGAAGATGAAGCATGTAAGTTATCGGCGCTTTGATGAGTATGTTTTCCTTTTGATTTTTTTTGATGGAACTAGGGTGTGAAAAAAATGTCCATTATTTACCAAGAGTTGAAGTAGTGTTGATGGGGCAAACAATACGATTTGCCATTCTGCTTTGGATTTTCTTCTTTCTTATGAATACTCCTTTTTCTTCTTATTCTCCCCCTGTTGGGCAAGAGTTTTTGCTCAATGCTGCTCAGATGCCTGTGCTTCAGCTCGATTATTCAAAGGAAGCAAGAGATTTTTCAACCCAATCTTATGGTTTTAATACCAATATCTTAGGGGGACCTGCCTGGCAGGATCCAAAATTCATTACGATAATTGATCAATTTAAGCCTCAACTGATGAGATATCCAGGGGGGACGGTAGCTAATTATTGGGACTGGAAAAAAGGGTTTGTGTTGGACAACTTACCCGACGACACGCCGTTAGGCTTAAAAAACCTTAAAATGAAGGTCTCGGCTACCCTGGATGAGTTTAAAGTTGCGGCTGACAGGATCGGATTTAGACCAGTCTTTGTCTTGAACATGGAGACTTCAAACTTGCCCTATCAAATGGAAATGCTTCATTATGCCAACACTATTGGACTTGAGGTAAAGTATATCGAACTGGGTAATGAATTCTACTTTCAACACACACGCAATCTTCGAAACAAATACCCTTCAGGAAAGACATACGCAGAAGAATCCAATCGATGGGCAATGAAGATTAAGGAAGATTTTCCTGATGCTTTGATTGCTGTTCATGGCTTGATTGATCCTCGTTCGCCTGAGGAAAGACCAAAGAATAGGGTCATGGAGGAATGGAACGATTCGATGAAAGAGATAGTTGAAGAGAGCCCTTGGATTGATGCAGTGGCTCTGCATATTTACATTCCGAATGGCATCAAAACTTCAGAAGAGATGAATACTTTGCAGGGCATCCAGAAGTCTTTAACTCAATCATATCTTGGTTTGGAAGCTTTGAATCAAACAATATTGAGGCTGCCTTCAAACAAAAAAATTTGGATTACTGAGTTTAACTTGATGGATCAACACCAGACTCTCCATTCCAGGTGGGCTCATGGGCTTTCAGTTGGGGTTCAGCTACTTTCTTATCTTGAAAGGGATGATGTTGAAATGGTTCTCTATCATTCTTTGATTGGGCGTTCTGACTTTACTGCTTTTTTTAAGGATGCTGATGGACTATATTATGGGTATCCAGAGCTAAAGACTAAACCATGGAGCCTTTCATCGGCAGGGATCGTCTTGAGAGAAATCTTTGAGGGTATGGTTGGTGCAGAGAAAGTCCAAGAGCTGGGTTTTCCTTATTCCTTTTTAAATGCCACCAATGGGGAGTTGATCGCTTTTACTTTTTGGCATAAAACAAAACAGCATATTGTTTTAATCAATTTTAGTCCGGGTAGGTTTTTTGTACAGCTTCCTGAGTGGAGCCTGAAAAACTCGTGGATACATCGTGAAATTTATGCAAATCCATTGCAAATTGTTTTTGACGAAGACCAAAATACAGTTCGACAGACCAAGGAGATGCTTAAGTTAGGCAAAATCCAACCCTATTCAGTTAATGTTTTTACTAAGGAATGATCTTTATTTTACATAGTGACGGATGCTCCTCTGGGAAAGGTCATTGCATCAAACGATGAGCTAGCTCAAAGACTTCCTGTTGCATACAGGGTTGACTCACTCTACCACATAGCAGATGAACTTAGTAAAATTGCTATGTTAGTAACTTCACAAAGTAAAAAATCGTGCTATATATGTAGTATGTAGATATGGCTGTATGTGTCTATAAATCTTGGAAACCAAGGTGAATACATGCGAAGTGAAGTCAGGAGAGCTTATTTTGAAATGGCTTTAGTACCTAAAATAAACTTGTTTCGTGTCTTTTGTGAAACTTTGGCTTCAGGGTATTATCGCGATCCAAGCGTTTGTCATGTTCACTTTTATTATTTTCATACGAATTATGAAGGAAATTGTTTTACACAACAAGGCATGCAGTTGTTTTTAATCTATCACTTTGCGCAAGGCTACTGTATTGCAAATCCTTTCAGAAAAGTTCAATTCTGCTTTTACAACTTGGAAAATGATAATTTCGAGAGCTTGAAGCAAAAAGTTGCTTTGTTTTCAAATACTTGTTCCATGATGTACACCTGTAAAAAATGCAGAGTTTTGGATCATATTCAGAATGAATCAAGGGATTTCTATGCTATGCTTAGCGATGATGAGGTAAAAAAAACTTTTAAAAATCCTTATGAAGGTAAGTTGGTTTTGTTCGATCAACTCACTTTTACCAAAAATGATAAACTTATTATTGAGGCTTTGATAGATTCACCAAAAACTGATGTTTGGTTTATTGTTACTGACGCTACCATCGATCGTTTCAAACATTCTGAATTGGGCAAGAAAGTTAAGATAATGCTTACTAAAAACTTGCTTGAGGATGCTAAAGCTTATCATAATGAAATTGCACAATATATTAAGAGTTTAATCCCATCTTCGAGGGAGTATTTTTTACATTTGTTTTCACAGCAACAGGGTAGCAGTTTTTATGGAATCATTTTAGGTACAGCCAGTGTTGGCAACATCATTATGTTTTTAAATGCTTGCTGGAAGCAGGATCCATATGAGGGCGAGTCTAATATTTTCCAACTCATTGGTGCTGAGGATAGATTCCTTCTTAATTCCTCTGGCTTATCCCGCAAGCAGCAACAGATAAAAAAAGAATTCGTGGAAATGGTGCTTGAGGGAAAAATTACTGATCAATTGAGCAGTGTTAAGTATGCAATTTCTCGAGCATGTGACTTTAATTTTGTTCATATGCTTACAGAAGAGCTATTGGAAAAGGGCAAGATTGAGATTAGGGGCAACCTAAACATTAAGTATAGATTTCGTTATCAGATGAATGGTTATAGTATTCAAGTTGCTTAATACCGTGTTTTCGTAGTTGTAATTCGGTATAATAGAGACCATGAAAAATAAAAAGCATTTAGTTATTGAGGCTAGCCCGAGAGATGGGTATTGCCTGGACTTTGCAACAAGGTATATGGAGCTGTTGGATAAAAGGGAACACGAGGTTAAGCTTCTCCGTATTAAAAACCTGGGCATCAAACCCTGCAGTGGATGTAATCTATGCTTGCGTAAGGGAGAAGAGTATTGCCCATTTTACAAGGATGCTTGTGCTGATGTGATTAAAGCTATGGAAGAGGCAGACTTCATCACCTATTTTGTACCCAATTTTTCTTTGCAAGTTCCAGGGGGCCTGAAAACTCTGTTTGATCGCTTGGCCTATGTTTTTCACCGACCGAGAATGTTTGGCAAGTGTTCGAGCAGTTTTGTGGTGCAAGGGGTGTATGGGGGCGCTAAAATTGTCTCCTATCTCCGAGAGGTGATGGATGCTTGGGGAAGCAATGTGGTCAGAGGAGCTGTGTTAAAGGGTGGCTTGAAGCGTTCCGATATTAGTCCCAGCACCTGCAATACTGATCGAATCATGGTAAAGACCATCCAGCAAATGGAAAAGAAGCTTTTGAGTAATCCGTATCGCATACCTACTATGTTTAAGCTGATGATATTTCGCATGACCCGGTCGTTTATGAAATTTAGTGAAGAAGCCACCCCGGTCGATCGTCAGTACTTTCAAGATCAGGGGTGGAGTGATTCGGAATATTTTTACCCTGTTAGGCTGAGTTTGTTTAAGAAAGTTCTTGGAAAGCTCTTTGATAAGATGGCAATCAAAATGTGCAAGAAAAAATCTGTTTGAATAAAACTCTTAATTGATTTGTTTTGATAAGTTGACAGGAAATGAAAGACCTTTAAAATATTACCAGTGGTAATAACCAATGGTAATAAGAAAGGAGTTTTCATGAACCAAAGTATAGTTTTAGGCTCAATGAATGAGGATGATCGAGTTTCGGTGATTGACCTTTTTAACTATTATGTAGAGAATAGTTTTGCGGCTTATCCTCAGGAAAAAGTAAGTTATGATGCGTATAATCTGTTTTTGAGTTTTTTAGCTAAATACCCAGGAGCTAGCTTGCGAAATGATCAAAATGAGCTCGTGGGATTTGGTTTTTTGCATGCATACAACCCTATGTCCACTTTTAAACACACTGCTGAAATCTCCTATTTTTTGCATCCTTCCTATACTGGGCATGGTTTTGGAAAAATCCTGCTTGATCATTTGCTTGAAGAAGGGAAAAAACGTGGAATAGAAGTGGTTGTGGCAAGCATTAGCTCTTTAAATGAAGCTAGTTTGAAGTTTCACAAAAGCCATGGATTTAATGAAGCAGGCAGGATCGAAAAAGCTGGAAGAAAAAAGGGACAATATTTTGATGTGGTTTTAATGCAGAAAAATTTGGATAGTGTGAAAGTTTGAAATCGATTACTCCGCAAAAAATTATTGATGTGACGCTTTATGCAATTGATGAGATCAAGGATTATGAGTCTTTAAACATGAGGGAAATTGCGCGAAGAGTTGGTTGTGCTCATACTAATTTGTATAATTACTTCCCCAACTTTGACTCCCTTTTATGGAGCGCCATGGAAGTATTATTGAAACAGATGCAGGATTTTGTGTTTAACGAAGATAATGAAAAAAAGCAAAACATAGATTTTGCTTTGAAGGTTTTTTTTACTCGGTTTACTTCCTTTTATTTGGATCATCCTGGATGGTTTCGATTGATATGGTACAAGCGAATGGAAACTCCAAGACCCAGGGAGCATTTTGAAGCTACTGTGCATCTAGTGGATTTGATGGTGGATACACTGGTGCAAGCAACTGAAGGCGGGATGAACAGGGAAAAGGCTCGATACATACTTCATCAGGTGCATTGCTATCTCCATGGAGAGATTAGTATCTTTTTGGCGGGAAAAGGCTTGATCATGCAGGAAGATGAATTTAGAAGATACATCGTTATGGAAGCAGTAAAAATGACGAAATTATACATCAGTTTGGATTAACAAATCAGAACCGTCCCCGATTGTTACTTGAAAAGGAGGAGAGATTTGAGTAAAGTTTTGTTATATAGCGGATGAGCTAACAAATGAGAACCGTCCCCGATTGTTAATTGCTTGTGGGGTGAAGGAGGAAGTGCATGATACTTCGGAATAAATTACTGGTGCTGGCTTTAGCTTTCTTGCTGTCGATACTGCCTTTTCAAGTATATTCCAGCAGTTTAAAGTACATTATGCTCAAGATCAATTCAAAAACGGCCTATGTCAATATGAATCCTGTACAACTGGATGTAGCTCCTATTGAAAAGAATGGTCGTACCTTGGTGCCTTTGCGTTTTATTGCTGAACATTTTGGTGCTCGAAATATTACCTATTTTCCTGAAACTGAAGAGATTAGCCTTGAGCTGGAAGATGCCAATATGCTTCGTTTGGATGTCTCTCGCTTGAATGATATGTTGGTGTTGTTACAAAATGAAAACCAAGAGCTTCGAAGCCAGATTGCAGGGCTTCAACAACGAATTCGAGAGTTGGAAAATTCGAAACCTGCACCCCCCGAACCTGAAAAACTCCCTCCTTCTGCTCCTCAGGGTTTTAGTGCAACACTGACTGGTACCCAGGTGCTTCTGAGCTGGAAAGCTTCTGTTGTTGGATCTTATCCTCTGGCAGGATACAAGGTTTATCGGAGCTCAGGGGACGACATTAATGCTTTGCTTATGAGTGTTTTACCAGGGAATCGTCTTTCATTCGTTGACTCTCAGACTTTGGAAGGTCAAACTTATGTTTATTTTGTTCGAGCTTTTGATACGAGCTATCCTGCTCTTGAGTCAAGCGAATCTGCGCGTGTAAAAATCCAAATTCCTGGCAAAACAAATCCTGAACCTCCTCCCGCGCCACCCACACCTCCACCCCCATCCCCTCCCCCTGAGGACTCTGATCCTTCGATGGGAAAGAGTCGGATGACACCTGTTCCTTTTTTTCACCCCTACCTTACCAAGGAGGGTTTTGAGATCACGGTAAGCAATTTAACTCAAGGCGAGGAAGCCTGGCAAATTATCAAGCAAGCGAATAGTTTAAATAGTCCCCCTGAGCAGGATAAGGAATATGTGCTGGTATCGGTAAAGGTTAAAAATGTTTCAACCGCAAAAGATCCCTCTAGTATCGATCGGTACTTTTTTAGCCTGATTGGAAGTTCAGACAAGCTGATTGAAACCTATCATCGAGAAGTTTTTTTGCCTTCGGATGGTGCTTACAAGGAGTTGAAAGCCAATTTGTATCATGGCGATGAGACAGAAGGCACTATTGTATTTTATGTGCCCAAGTATGAGCATGGGATGCGTTTGATATGGAATCCAACTCCTGATGATGCAAGCAAGCGGATCTATTTTGAGGTTCGACGATGGTAGCGGAAGCTGTTGAGCTTAATTATATCAAGTGGATTTTTGTTTTTTGGGTGCTGATAAAATCGCTCATGACAGTGTATTTGAAGCATATCAATGTGCGTTTTTCAACTCATCCCAACGCCCAAATTCCTTTGGAGCTTAAGGATGTGGTTACTCCCGAAAGCTTTGAAAAATCAAAACGCTACCTGGCAGACAATACGCGATTTGGAATGATACAGGAGCTGTTTCATACGGGAGTCACTGTGGCGCTGGTCTTGCTTTTTGCTCCCTGGTTGGAAGCAAGGGTGATGGAATGGACTGCAAGCTACTGGATGCAAGGTTTGATCTTTTTCGCGGTGCTATTTTTGGTGGATTACATACTGTCTTTGCCTTTCAAAGTTTATGATACCTTCGTTTTGGAGCAGTTTCATGGCTTTAATCGCACCAGCCCCAAGACTTTTTTGGTGGATGAACTCAAGGGTTTGCTTTTGGGGGCTATTCTTGGAGGAGCTCTTTTGTATGGGATATTGTACGTGATTCAGTTTCCTGTTTGGTGGTGGCGCTTTGCCTTAGTGATTTTTCCTGTCATTTTGTTGATTCAGTGGGTGGCTCCAGTTTGGATTATGCCCTTGCTGTATCGTTTGAGCCCTTTGCCTGAGGGGGACTTGAAAAAACAGATCGAGGACTTTGCCCTGCGACTTGGGATTCCCATCAAGCAAGTGGTGGTGATGGATGCTTCTACCCGAAGCAGTAAGGGTAATGCTGCCTTTGCTGGTTTTGGTGCTACTCAGCGTTTGATTTTATTTGATACGATTCTGCATTATCCCCCTGAAGAGATTCTTTCCATTGTGGCCCACGAGTGGGGACATCGCAAACATCATCATATCTTGAAGCAAATGGCAGTTTCACTTTGGATCACTTTGCTGGTGCTGGTGTTGGCTAATCTTCTCACCCTGTCTTGGATTCCGGCAATTAGCTTCGGTTTGAGCTCAGTTTATGGACAATTTTATCTTGCTGTTGCTGTGGTGAGTCCTTTGTTGTTTTTTGTTGAGCCCCTGACTAGCAAGTGGAGCAGGAAGCATGAGTTTGAAGCGGATCGGTATGCTGTGCAAGCTTTAGGGAAACCTGAGGCAACGGTACTGAGTTTGAAACGTTTGATACGGGATAATTTAAGCAATATCAATCCCCACCCTTTGTATAGTGCCTGGTTTTATTCCCACCCCTCTCCTGTGGAACGTATCAGGGCGATAAGCGTTCAAAAGAAGTAGTATTTGCAAAATTTTGGATTATTGCTTTTTAAGTCCTTAAATTCTTGCTTTTTTTTCACTTTATGCATAATGTGGATTAAACGATGTCATAGACCATCCAAGAGGAGGTTGTTATGAAACATTCAAGGGTGTTTTCAAGGGCGATATCTTGCACGGTTTGTTTTTTTGTTGTTTCGATGTTTTGGAATATTCCAGCTCAAGCTCAAAGCTTAAAAGCATCTCCTGAATCAATTTATTTTGGGCCTGGCAAGAAAATTACTGTAAACTTTTCGGGTGCTCCTGGTAATGCGAATGACTGGGTGGGTATCTTTAAAGTGGGTGCTGATACTCGCAGTTATATTTCCTACCAGTATTTACAAAGCAAGAAAAGTGGTACGCTTACCTTTAACGCTCCAGAAGAAGTAGGGAAATACGAGTTTCGTATGTGGGAAAAGGAGTGGACACGGCAGATTGCAGTGAGTAATCAAGTTTCTATTGTGTATCCCCCTGCAAAACTTAGCCCGGGTGTCCAAAAAATGAACATCGGACCAGGGAAAAAAATATCAGTTTCTTTTGAACAAGCTCCAGGCTATGCCAATGACTGGATTGGCCTTTTTAAGGTTGGTGCAGCAGAGAAGAGCTATATCACTTATCTATATTTACAGGGAAAGACGAGTGGTTCTTTGGAGTTTGCTGCCCCTGAGGAGCCAGGATCTTACGAGTTCCGAATGTGGGGAAGGGAATATACCAAGCATCTGACGACCAGCGCTCCATTTACAGTTCAGTGGGGACCAGTATCGATTAAAGTTACGGTGTCGAGCCCCGATGCTCAGGGTAAACGGAAACTTACCGTGCAATATAGTGGAGCTCCAGGCTATGCCAATGACTGGATTGGTCTGTTTTATGCTGGAGCAGCAGAGAAGAGCTATATCACTTACCAATATTTGCAGAGCAAAACAAGTGGAACCTTAGAGTTTGCCTGCCCTGATGATGCAAAATCCTATGAGTTTCGCATGTGGGGCAGAGAATATACCAAAATGCTCGCTAAAACCCAGACCTTCATCCCAAAAAATGGACCTCCCCCTCCCGTGGATCAGGGACCAGGGGATACTCCTCCCCCACCTCCACCCAATCCTCCCCCTCCCGCTCCTGACAAACCTTTCACGCTCCGGGCCTATCCTGGAGACGGAAAAGTATTTCTGGAATGGACACCCCCCCAAAACACCAGTAAGGTCATTGGCTACAATCTCTACCGAAAAACTTCTCGCATTCCCTATGGCTCTCCCATTACCGATTTTCCTGTCAAAGGCTTGAACCATATGGATATGAATGTGGATAATGGGATGCAAGCCTGTTATTATATGAAAGCAGTCTATAGTGACAAAACCGAATCCTCTGCTTCCAATGAAGTATGCGTCACACCCAATGCTCCCAAAGCCACCATCAACATTCCTGCCAATGCCACCACTACCCAATCCAGCTATACCTTTACCGGGAAAGTCCCTCCAGGATCTACGGTCATGGTCAATGGGATACCGGTGACGGTAGGACCGGATGGAAGCTTTACGGCTACTGTTAAACTCAACCCTGGAAAGAATACCATTTCCATAGTGGTCAAAACCAAGACGGGAGAGACGATCACCAGCACCCATACAGTGACGCTGACTACAGGAGCTGATGGCAAAATCACCATTATTCTCACCATTGGCAGTAAGAATGCCTATGTCAACCAGCAGTTAGTCGTTCTGGACGTGGCTCCCTTTATTGACTCGGGGCGTACCTTTGTCCCTTTCCGCTTTGTGGGAGAATCCCTGGGAGCTGAAGTAGGCTATACCACCGATGCTTCAGGAAGAGTGGCTACGGTGACCTATAAACTGGGATCCACTTCCATTATCCTCTACATCGGCAGGAAAGATGCTCTAGTGAATGGTCGCACGGTTTACCTGGATGTAGCTCCCAAGATTGTACAGGGACGTACCGTAATTCCTTTACGTTTTGTGACCGAAGCCCTGGGCTGTAAGGTGGATTGGGATGGTCAGGCGATGAAGGTGACGATCCAGTATCCCGCTTAGCGATGATTAACAAAAAAGAACCGTCCCCGATTGTTACGATTGAACAATCAGGGACGGTTCTTTTTTGTTGTAAAGGTTGACGTTTGGAATGAATGATTTTAAAATGAAACTTTGTATTAGGGAGTAGCTTGCAGTTTGTTGAAATAGATGCAAACTGTTTGATTGATCGTCAAGACGGTGGAATGCCCGGTCAATCAGTCATAATGATGATAGCAAGACTTTTACGGCAACAACTTTGATTGTTGCGGTGAAGGTCTTTTTTTATTTTGAAGATATGATGAGAGGTTGAAGGAGTTAAGTGAATGAAGACTGTAGCAATAGCACTTTTTGCATCAACTTATATTCTATTGTTGGTTTTTCCCAAGTTTCGAGCATGGATCGCTCTAGCTTCAGCCACTATCTTTGTAGCACTTGGGATTTTGCCTCTGAGCAAGGTGTTTGGCACTGTGGATTGGAATGTTATCATGATGATTGCAGGGGCTATGGGGATTGTGACTTTATTTATTGAGTCCAAAATGCCCTCATTGCTTGCTGATATTGTTATTGATAAGGCCCCCAATGTGAAATGGGCGGTAATATCTCTTGCTTTGTTTGCAGGTCTCATCTCAGCTTTTATCGACAATGTAGCCACAGTATTGATGATTGCTCCAGTGGCTTTGACAATTGCCAAAAAACTAAAAATTTCCCCCGTACCCAGCGTGATTGCCATTGCTATAGCATCAAACCTTCAAGGAGCGGCTACTCTCGTGGGAGATACGACCTCTATACTGCTGGGGGGCTATGCCAACATGAATTTCCTGGACTTTTTCTTCTTTCAAGGCAGAATTGGTATCTTCTGGGTGGTTCAAGCTGGAGCATTGGCTTCTACCCTTGTTTTGATGTATGCTTTCAGAAAATACAAACAACCCATTCACCTCACAGAAACCACGGTGGTAAAAGATTATTTCCCCACAATTCTTTTAGTGGGCATGGTGCTTCTTTTGATTCTAGCATCATTTCTTCCTAATATGCCCAGAACCATCAATGGGATTATCTGTGTGAGTTTGTTTGTTCTTGGTTTGTTGGTGGAATTTTTTCGAAAAAAGGAATTGTGTATCTTTTCCAATGCGTGCAGGGAAATTGATTACTTTACCATCCTTTTGTTGGCTGGGCTTTTCGTTGTGGTGGGTGGCATTTCTGAAGCAGGAGTGATTAAAGATATTAGCCAGCTTTTTGTGAAACTTAGCAATAATAATATTTTTGTAATTTATACCATCATCGTGTGGGTGTCTGTGCTCTTTTCAGCATTTATCGATAACATTCCTTATGTTGCCACCATGTTGCCTGTGGTTGCTGGTATCGCTGGATTTTTGCACATTGAGCCCCAGATCTTGTATTTTGGTTTACTCACTGGAGCCACCCTGGGAGGAAATCTAACTCCTATTGGTGCCTCTGCTAATATCACTGCCATTGGTATTTTACGCAAAAAAGGTCATCATGTGAGTACCTGGCAGTTTATGAAGCTGGGAATTCCTTTTACTCTCTCAGCAGTGCTTGTGGGATATCTGATGATTTGGCTGATTTGGGTTTAAGAGGCAAGCAAGCGGTAAAAACCATCCAGCCAGGTTTCTATGGCAGTAGAGTTTAGGCTGTAGGACATGATTCGAAGCTCTGTTTGTTGGGGCTGGATGATGAGTTGCCAGGTGTCTGAGGTGTTTAGGGTATTCCGAATGCTGTCTATGGCTTCTATAAATTCAGGTTTTTCCATCATCTTTTTCATCAGTTCTGGATGATCACAGTAGAGAAAAAGGGAAGACCAGGCATCATTCGCTGGATAGCTGGTGAGATTTTGCGTATGGGTGATGGGTTTACGATTGCTAAATACTGCCTGCAAACCAGAGGAAGCAGTAGCTTTAATGTTGAAGCGCCAGGGTTGGAGTTTGTAAGCTGGAAATAGATCTCCGCTAATGTTTAAGCCCTGGAAAGTTCCTTGGAATGTTCGTGCAAAGGCGTATGCTTTTCCCAGTTGAAAACCCCGTTTGAGGAAAATTGGATCCATGCTTTGACTGGCTTTTCGAATCTGGGATTGAGAATATTTGGCTACCCAGATTAGAAATGCCATTCCGCTTACACCCGTTAGAATTGCGACAGGAAGATTGCGCGCACTGCTGGCTGGAGCTGGAAGGGGCGAGGGTAAAGGTACCAGGAGCAAAAATAATGCCAACACAAAGAGGACTAGCGGGAAAACAATCAAATACAAGATGATTTTGATACTACTGCCTCCTTTTTGCATTTTTTCTTCTGTCTATGCAGAAAAAAGCTTGCATAGCTTATGTGCCCAACTCACTATTTATAATTTTGATTAAGTATTCCCATTCTTTTCGCATATCTTCGATTAATTGAGTTTGTTCGGTTAGGCTTAAATTTTGATTTACCTCCATGGTTTCTGAGAGTTTGGCAAGCTCAAGAAAACTAAGCATTGAGGCAACCCCCTTGATAGAATGTGCAATGCGTTTGCTCTCAGAGACATCCTTTTTCTGAATAGCTTGTTCGAGAGCGTTGATTTTTTGGGGTAGATTTTTCGAGGTTTCAAGAAAATTTCTATAAAGGGTAGTGTTTTGACCTACTCGTTTCATTAAAGCAAGCTTATCAAAACTTGACTCATCCTTGCTTTGGGCACTTGAAGGCAAATGTTGAAGAATCACTTTTTTCAGTGCTTCGATATCAATGGGTTTGGTGAGAAAATTGTCCATACCAGCAGTAATACAGGCTTCTCTCTCTTCTTTGAGAGCTCCAGCTGTGAATGCAATGATCGGGATATGACGAGTTGTGTGTTCTTCAAGGGCGCGAATGGCTTTGCAAGCTTGAATGCCGTCCATTTGAGGCATTTGAACATCCATTAGGATAAGATCGAAGTTATCCCGCTTATAACGTTCGACGACTTCGATTCCATTAGATGCTTCGAGTAAGTGTACCTTAGGAAACAATTCTTTTAGAAGGGCTTTTACCATTTCCATGTTCATGCCAACATCCTCGGCTATCAGAATGCTGAAAGGTGCTGTCAAGGGGCGTTCATTTGATACTACTTTGTCGTTATTGCTTATGACTTTTTGAAGAAAATCCTCTTGACGAATATTGCACAAATAATTGAAAAGATCGCTTGCTTTTACTGGCTTGGTAAGACGGAAACATATACCCAGTTCGTCGCACCTTTTATGCAGATCAATATCATCTGAAGAGGAGTGCAAAAGGATGATGGGCTGCTTTTCAGGACTGAGTTCCAGTTTTTCACGTATCATTTTGATAGTTTCAAGTCCATCCAGATAAGGCATATGGTAGTCACAGATAATCACATCGAAGGCTTTTGAAGTTTCAATGGTTTTTAATGCATCAAAACCGTTTTCACATGATTCAGACTCAATGTGCCAGTTGGCAAGCATATGCTGAAGTATCATGCGATTGTTGGCATTATCATCAATGATGAGACAGCGATTGATTGTTTGGATGCAGTTGGGATCCATTTTTTCGCCCTCTTCAACTTCTGTGATGAGATTGAAATAAAAGGTACTACCTACTCCTGCTTGACTCACAACATGAATTTTACTTTTCATCTTTTCCATAATCATTTGCGAAATGCTTAAACCTAAGCCAGTACCCCCAAATTTTCGTGTAGTTGAATTATCTGCCTGGGTGAACGATTGAAAGAGTTTCTCTTGTTGGGTTTCACTTATTCCAATGCCAGTGTCTCGAACGAGGAAAGTGAATTTACCCTGCTTATGTTCAGTGGCTTCATAGATCACTTTAAGCTCTATTTCTCCTTTTTCAGTGAACTTGACCGCATTGCTTAGAAGGTTGGCGAAAACTTGCTTGAGTCTTATTGGATCTACCATAGCATATCTTGGCATATGAGGATCAATTGAAAGAAGGACTTCCAGTGATTTTTTTCCTGCCATGTATTTGATAATGTTTATGCTGTTTTCCAATACTTCGATCATGTCTGTTTTTATGGATTCCAGATTCATCATGCCTGCTTCAATTTTGGAAAAATCGAGGATGTCATTGATGATTCCAAGAAGAGTATGGCCTGAAACATTGGCATTTTCTACGTATTGTTGCTGTACTGAGGAAAGAGGAGTGTTTTTTAGAAGGTCGGTAAAGCCAATGACTCCGTTGAGAGGAGTTCGAATTTCATGACTCATATTAGCAAGAAACTGGCTTTTTGCTTTGCTTGCTGATTTGGCTTGTTCCATTGCATTGGTTAGTTCTGTTTGAATTCTATTGCGTTTGAGCAGACTCACCAGCATTAGCGCAAAAAGTCCTAGCAATTTTTTTTCTTTTTCTGAAAAGTGATGATTTTTACGAACTGCATCAAAGCCAACAAAGCCTATGCATAAGGTGTCATCCATCATGGGTAAAACAAGCAAACTTTTAACTTCCTGAGGCTCAAGAATTTGTCGCACCCCACTGTTTGGATCAAGCGCTGAAACATCGGGAATGTACATCATATTTCCAGACATGAGAGTTTGAGTCCAATCTGGGACGGCTTCATTGGGTATGCCTTGAAGCTCATCAATCTGTGGAGTGATACCTTCAGCGCACCATTCATAAGTGTTGTTGCACACTTCCCTTTCATGGTCATACATAAAAATATAGCTACGATCTGTGTTTGTAAAGCTTCCAAGCTTGGCAAGAGCTTCCCTAATGGCCTTGTCTGCGTTTTCCAATGGTAAATTGATAAAAGTAGTGGAGATATCCATCAAAGTTTTTTGGAGCTTGGACTGTTCAAAGAGGGCCTCATTGGATCTTTTTTGCTCTACAATATGCCAGCAAATATCAGCTAAGTAACCAACCATTTCCAGATCTTTATCGTTATATGGTTTGGTTTTGTTGCCAACCCCCAGAATAGCTTTGATTTTGTTGTTTCTGATTACTGGCACTACCATTTCTCGTATTACTGGAGCATGCCCTTCGGGAAGGCCTTTGCGATGGGGAAGTGAGTTATAGTCATTATGGATCACAGCTTTTTTTTCACGAACACAATCTACCCAAACGCCTGCTTGGTCGATGCTGTAATGAAATCCTTTTGCTTCAGCTTTACAAAACTCTTGTAATGTTTGGGTTGACCAGGCTTGAAGAGAGAGTGTTTTTTGATCTTCGCTTACAAAATGATAAAAACCGATGGGGCTATCCGATATCCTACTTACTTCATCCAGAGTTTTTTGAAGGAGTTCATCGAGTGAGTGTGTAGCTGCAAACTCCATCAGAGTTAATCTCAGTTTGATGAGTTCTTCCGATCTTTTGCGATCGGAGATATCAACAAAACATTCGAGTAACTTGTCTTGGCCACCAAGGGATACTCTTTTTACTGTCTTAAGAATGGGGATCCTGCTCCCATCAACCCGTAGCATGACTCGTTCGGAATTGTCGACTGTTTTTCCCAAATCACAAACAGGGCAAGCTCCTTCATCCGCAGGGCAGAGAAAGTGGTGACAACGATGGCCAAGTAGTTTCTCTTTATCAGCTCCGAAGAGTTCAGAGATGTGGTCGTTCACTTGTTCGATGTTTTTTGTAAGGGGATCGATTATGACTACTCCAAAGGGTAGGGCTAGTAGCAATTCTCGAAGCTGGGCTTCAGACTCTTTAAGGGCCTTCTGTTTCAGCTCCAATTCTTCTGCTTGCTTTTTGGTTTCGGTGATATCCAGGTACATACTGGTGAAATACATTTTTTCGCTTGAAAAAGCATGCACTCGATACCATTTATTAGTGGTTTCGTTGAAGTAGTCAAAAACTTTTTCTCCTCCTTCGAGTGCTATTTGACCAAAGGTAGCAATCCAGTCAAAACTGCTTCCAAGGATGTGGGGAAGAGTTTCTCGAACAGTGCGATGGTGGAGGTTTTCTTTCGTTAGTCCGGATAGTATTTCAAACGGAGCGTTGACTTCGAGGTATTCGTAGTCGTAAGGTTTGCCTGATGCATCAAGCATGATGCGGTGATGAGCGTAAGCAATGAAGGGATTTGTCAGCATCGGGTTTTGTTTGCATGTCATGTTTTTTTTACTCCATTTTATAATATTGTTTTAAACACAAAAAAGAACCGTCCCCATTTGTTACTTGGGTAAGCTGAAGTAGAAGATTGTTTCGTGGTTGGGTGTGGATTGGGTCCAAACCTCACCGAGGTGTTTATGAATGATACGTTGGACATTGGCAAGTCCGATACCAATGCCTTCAAATTCCTTGTCGGAATGGAGACGTTGAAAAACCCCAAACAGTTTATGAGCATATTTCATGTCAAATCCTACTCCGTTGTCTTTTATGTGAAAAACATATTTTGATTTTTCATCCCTAAAACCAATTGAGATTTCTGCTTGCTTGGTTTTACTCGTATATTTCACTGCATTGTCGATCAGATTAATCCAAACTTGCTTAAGAAGTGAATAATCACCCAATACCTGGGGTAATTCTTGAATTTTCCAACTAATGTTTCGCTCTTGGGTGTTCATGATTACTTCCTCTAATATTTCGTTGACAAGTTTGGTCATGGATATGTGGGAATGTTGAAGCTCCTGACGACCTGTTCTTGAAAACTTAAGCAGTTCATCAATTAGCGTGCTCATCTGCTTGGATGCATGACTTACGATATCCATGTAGTGCTTTGCTTCTTCTGGCAAGTCTTGGTGAAAATCTTGATTCAGCAATTCGATAAAACCACAGATGTGACGTAGTGGTGCCCTTAGATCATGGGATATAGAGTAAGAAAAAGCCTCAAGTTCTTTATTGCTTGCTTCGAGTTGTGCTGTGCGATCCTGCACTCGTTGTTCCAGATCTTCGTTGAGTTTTTTTATTTCTTCCTCTGCAAGTTTGCGTTCGGTGATGTCGTTAAAGATGGCTGCAAATTTACCATACGAAGGACAATAGGCATAAACTTGATAGTACTTATTGGTTGCAGTGTTAAAGTCTTCAAATTCTTCAGGGATGCCAGTTTTTGCTACTTTTCCATAATATTGGACCCAGCTATCTTCGATGTTTGGCATGATCTCTTTGATTCGTTTACCGATAACGCTTTCTGCTTTAATTCCAACGATTTTTTCCCAAGCAGGATTCACTTCTAAAAATTTATAATCTATAGCTTCTCCAGTTTCATCAAAAATCATTTCATGTAAAGCAAAGGCATTCATCATTTTGTCAAATAAACTACGATATTTCTCTTCGCTTTCCTTTAAGTTCTTTTCGGCTTGTTTCCGTTCGGTTACATCCTGATTGACAACAATAGCACCTTCCACTTTGCCAGTGCTATCCAAAAGAGGAGCTGTATAGTTTAGAATGATTTTTTTCTTGCCATCAAAAGCATCAATTTCCAAAAGTTCGTCAACAATGGTCTTACCTTCATTTATGGTGTGTGCCAGCGCCCAATCTTCTGGAGCAATCTCTTGCTGGGATGGCAAGCGTCTGGCTTTAAAAACACCATATTCGTTTTGTCCAACTTTGGGCTCCATCCCCCAGATTTTTACTCCAGCAGGATTACCCTGTGCGAGTTTTCCGTTTTCGTCTGCAATCCACAGACCAATAGGTAGCATATCAAATATTTTTTTAAAACGATTTTCGCTCTTCCGTAGCGCTTCCTCAGCTTGTTTACGCTCGGTGATATCTTGAAAGGATCCTTGAATTTTTATAATTTTACCTTGATCGTTTTTTACGGCTTTGCCAATGGTCCTAACCCAAACACGTTTACCCTTTTGGGAAATTATTTCAAGATCTTCGTCATATGGAGTGCCCTCTTGAACACAAGCATTGTACACTTGCTTAATCTTCGCTTTCCATTCTGGGGCGTAGAAGTTTATCCCCTCTTCCACCAAGGGTGCGTATCCTCGTGGAGCTTCATGAATATCAGCGACAGCATCTGACCAGGTACAAATATTCGTCTCCAAATCAACAGTCCAGCCACCAAAAAGAGCTGTTTCTCCTGCGATAGCAAGCAGCGAATAACTTGATTTCAATGCTTCTTCTGCTTTATTACGTTGGGTGATATCACGCAAAATACCAATAATTCTGTTGTGATCTTTGTTTCTTTTTGCTGTGATTTCCAAGACTTTGTCAGCATATTCAATTTCGATGGGCTGAAAATCTCTGTTGAGTAGGATCTTGGCTATAAAGGGTAGAGCTATCGAAGCGTTTTTAGCAGACAGAAGTTTTTTTGCGAGGAAGAGTACATTTTTACCAATGAGCTCGTTTTGGGCTAGCTGAGTTATAGCTTCCATTGCTTTGTTGATAGCTAGTATTTTGCCTTTATTGTTTGCATAGACTATGCCTTCGGAAATAGAATTAAATATATCACCAAAAACAGCTTCGTTCTCTGCAAAAACCATATCATTTAGAATGCTGTCCTGCATATCATCCCCCCGAAGATCTTAGTTGGGTAAATTCGTTTGGATTAAGTCTATACTGTTTTTTTTAGGGTACAATAGATTTTTACAGTTTTTGTGTAAACTTATGATTTGCTTTATGGCGTGAGTTTTTGACAGTGAGGGCAAAAATAACAAGATCCCCCAAGATAGGCTATTTTTTCTATGGTTGTATTGCAATTTGGGCAAGGTTTTCCCTGAGTTTTACTGCTCAAAATTCGTTCATATTTTCCAGCTTTTCCAAACAAATCCACTTCTTCACTTCTTCCACCCAACTCACTTATGCTTTGGATGGTCTTAATCAAGGAGTAGTAGAGTTTGTCTATATGATTCCTGGAAAGAGCTTTTATGGGGAATTTTGGGTGAAGCCCTGCGTGGAATAAAATATCTTGAAGGCTTGAGTTTCCTATGCCAGGTATCGTTTGATCCTGTGCTAGAAGGCTCTTTACGCTCTTATTCCCATGGCTTATGCTTTCTTTGACCAAGTCATGGAAGTAGCTGAGGGTAAAGGCAGGATGGTTGGGGGATATCTTCATATCCTTGATGTAGGGTCTTTCCAGCTCTTTCCCTTTTTCGTACAACTCGATTGCTCCCCAGAGTTGGACAGTTTCGGTAAGGATGGATCCGTCTGTGAAACTTAAAAGCAAGTGATATTTTGACGGAACTTTGCTTCCCTGGGGGTGATAAAGGAGTTTTCCTCCAAATTCGCCTAAAACAAGGATATAGGAGGGCTCAAGCGGAATCATGAGCCAAGAACCAAGCACATAGGAAGTAGCTATGGTCTTGTGGTGGCTTAATGATTCAAACATCTCATGGCTTTGGTTGTACCAAACAAATTTATGAGGGGAGTTGCCCAGGGAGCCCTTTTGTATGGTTTTGCCAAGCAGTGTTTGATTAATTTGTTTGCTGATATTCAAAGTTTCTGGTAGTTCAAACATAGTTTTGGTACCTATGAGTTTGGAATAGAATCCATGGAAGGAGTGGTAGAGTTTTCTGTTTGAGATGGTGTAAAGACCAGCTTTGCCTGGGCTTTGATAACTTCATCATCCTCTTCTTCTTGCATTTTTAGGTCTTTATAGAGGTAAAGGGAGGATTGGGCCACCAAGGGGGTGATAAAGAAGGAATTATAAGCTATCGAAATTAAATTTGCCCACAAGGGAGGGGGGTTGGTGAAGCCAAAGAAATACCAATTGAGTGCAGCTGCAACAACTCCGAAGAATCCGATTATCATAGTATAACCCAGCAAGCTCCATTTGACTCCTTCGGTAAGTTTTTCGCTGATGCGAAAGACTTTTCGGACACTGGTGTCTTGATCGACCAAAACTTGGCTTACAAAAAAGTAACACATGATAATAATGAAGCCAGGAAAGATAAAAAGGAAAAACCCCAAGACGATTAATAAGGTAAAAACTATTTGTACGCCGATAAATCTTAACACCAGGGAAAAGGAAGGGGCTTTGATTTCACCAAAGGGAATGGTTCGAGGATTTTCAAAGTTTTTAAGCCCCAGGCGGATATAGAAGATTTGAACGATGGAAGAGATAAATAAGATCAGCAGAATAACAACAGCGAGTATTGAAATTTGATTCAACATATCCAATGGATTTATCGTACTTGGCTGAGTAGGAAGAAAATGAAGATAAGCTGCATTAATAGCAAATAGAACTGCTCCATAGCTCAGGATAAGGGTAAAATTTTTCTGGTAAACAGTGAATGCGAACCTGAAGGAATCCCCTATATTTAACTGTTTCATGTTCTGCCTCTTTTCTACAAAACAGAATTTTGTGTTTATTATAATGACGAACAGACATAAAGTAAAATTTTTATCCCATAAAAAAAACGCATGATTAAAATGTCGCAAGTGCAACGTCCCTCTGCGACATTTTTGTAATTTTGAACCATTCAGCAGGGAAGGTGTTTTGTTTGATATCTCAGTATAAAGGAGTGGTGTGATGTCAAATTGCATATGCAGTGATAAGCGTTTTACTGGTCTTATCTGGGCATTTATGAGGATCTGGCTTGGCTATACCTGGATTAAAGCTGGAATCGGTAAAATTCAAAATCCCGCTTGGTTTGGCACCGAGGCTGGAACAGCTATCAGCGGTTTTTTTCGTGGTGCTTTGGCTAAAGCAGTGGGCGACAATCCCGCAGTTCGCTCCTGGTATGCCTACTTTATCGAACACATTGCCTTGCCTAATGCAGAATTTTTTAGCTATTTGATTGTTTTTGCAGAAATCCTGATTGGTATTTCTCTTATTCTCGGACTCTTTTCTGTCTTGGGTTTATTGGCTGGTGGTTTTATGAATCTTAACTTTATGCTTGCTGGTTCCACTGGTTTAAATCCGATCATGATTACTGTGGTCTTTATTTTGATTTATGTTGGAGCAGATAGATATTATTATGGACTTGATCGCTGGGTGATCCCCTATTTAAAACAAAGGATGAAATCCAAATCCAGATAGACGAGTGCATGCTATAATATATAATGTTAGAAAGAAAACAAAGCTATTTTTGCGGTTGATCCGCTAGGGGAGTTTTTGATTTATCATGCGTTTGAGCCTGCTTCCTAAAGAGAGAGTTGTTTTTAAAACCCGAGTACATTTTATCACTTTGTTTCAATGGAAGAATTCAATCTTGATGATCATGGGCATAGGAGCTGTGATTGTGGGAGATATGTATTCGTTTGAGGATAAGGTGATCGTTATTCTGGCAGGGGTAGCTCTGTTGCTGGTACTTCTTATGCTTTTTGAGTCATTTATGTTTTGGTATAAGACCTATGTTATTGTGACCAACCAACGATTGCTTTATTCGATCGGTTGGATATCCCCCTTTGTTCGAGAGATCTCTTTAAACAGGATTTCTGATATTTCGGTTGCTCAAGGTTTTCTTGGAAGAAGCTTAAATTTTGGGACTCTTTATTTTAACCATGATCATGATGTTTTGCTACCCCTTTTCATGATCGCTCAACCCTATTTGTTCAGGCATCATGTTATGAATCTTGTGAAGCCAATATCTCATGATTGAGCATTGATTTAGTGTTTAATATTATATACAAAGCGTATCTATTTGTATTTAAGGTTTATGCAATAATGGATGCAATATGTAAGTATTAATAAGCAAATAGCAAACCTAAATGTATAGTATATTACATATTTTCAAAAAAAGGAGTTTTGTGTGTGAATATCTATGATTTTAGGTACTTGACCGTTCTTTGCAGGAAGTGTCTTTAGAAATTTATCGTGGAAAAGTTTTGTTGATTGTTAATTCTGCCACTCGATGTGGCTTGACTCCACAATCACAGTTACTCCCTCTGAGCTTGGGAAAGAAATCGAAACCCTACTTTCCTAAAAGGCTTAATCAGAACAAACAAAAGGAATGGTCCAAAAGTAAGTAACTCCAAGAGCCAAATCTTGATCATTTCTTGAGTAATGGGTGGAGGCAAGTCTTTTTGTACTGATAGCCAGGGGATTGGAAGCACAAGACTTGCAGAGGAGAACGGCCAGAAAATTGCTACTCCATAGCCATGGTTGTAAAAGGAATCAAGCAAGAGATGGCTAAAAAGGGCAAGATTCATGAGTAAGAGAAAAATCCCTTGGGGTTTTGTCTTGAAGATATATTTGCATAAAAGAAGGTAAGTGCAGCTAATACCAAGCGCCACAATCATGGTAATCCATAGGCTATGACTCACCTCATAGCGGTCGTGACCCCAACCTGGGACTGGAAGATCGGGCAAGTTTGCCAAAATTACAAAAAGAATCAAAATGCTTGGGATAAAAATTCGTTTTGCATTCAAGGGGAGTTTTTTTAAAGCTAAGATGCCAAAACTGAGACCCACCAGGCTGTGACCCATTTGTGTCATATGAAAACTTCCTCAGATTTGCTCAAGCAACTCATGTTTACGGGAGATTTGGGCCACTTGCACGGAGAGATTCGATGTCGATATTAACTTCAAAGTATTTTCCTTTTTCGTCGTACATGCCTGCAAACCATCGTTGGTCTTCGGGACTACGTGAAATGTTTAGATTAGCTGCTACCCCTGTTCTTTCGTTGTATTCAAGGTTGTAGCTTTTGCCATTTACATCGTTGAAATGAAGCTGATAGTCGGGTGCAGGTTCTATGGAAACTAAATTGCCATGGGGGGCATAAATGATACCGTCCACGTTATTTTGTCTTCGCCATTGATCTATATTCATATCTTGTCCAGGATATTTCCAATCCAGGAGGGTTTTCCATGCGATATCATCACCTTTCCAAGTTTGGGTTTTTGAGTCCCATACCAACTTGGGTGGGAATTTGTTGTTTGCTTTTCTGTAGTCAATCATGAGTTGAGTTAAATTGTATGCAATTTCCACTGGACCAGTTCCTAAGATGGTTTTAGTGGGGGTCCATGCTGGTGGCTCCTCTTTATGTTCGTCCTCTAAAGCTTCCTGAGTGCGTTCAAGTACCTGAACAACACTGGTACGAAGGGTAGGAATAGTACCAATGATAACCAAAATCAATACTGCGAACACCAACGCATATTCTAAAAAAGTCTGCCCCTCTTCGCGTTTTAGCATATTTTACTCCCATCCCAAGGATGTCTAATGATTTTAGATAATATCTATTTTACTGGTTTTTACAATTATCACCATATCCATTTACTGGTATTCAGGCAGGGAGAAATATTCTATCTTTCAGCTTTGATGTAATAGGATGCAATGTAGTTTTCAATCCCCCTGTCGGGAGCCCATGTTTTCACTATTTCCTTACTATTATCCTTTGGGATGAGTTGAATATTACGAAATCCAGACTTGCTTAACATATTGCTAACATTTTCAAGTAACTCTGCGCCCCCTATACAACTTGAAATCATGGTAAGGTCATCTTTGATTTCGTTGGGTAGGGCTTTAGTTGCAAGAATATCAGATATTGCTATCCTTCCTCCAGGTTTTAAGACTCTATATGCTTCATGAAACACTTGCTCTTTATCGAAGGATAGATTGAGGACACAGTTGGATATGATTACATCTATGGTATTGTCAGCAACTGGCAAATGTTCGATTTCACCCAATCTAAACTCAACATTGGGTATTTGGTGTTTTATTGCATTCTTTCTTGCTAAAGAGATCATGTCTGGAGTCATATCCACTCCGATTACCTGACCTTGCGCGCCAACTTTTCTACTAGCCAGGAAACAGTCAATGCCTCCTCCGCTTCCCAAATCCAGGACTGTTTCACCCTCTTTTAATTCAGCAATACTTAAGGGGTTTCCGCAGCCGAGACCCATGCTTGATTCGGTAGGAGCATTTAGCAGTTCCTCTGTGCTGTAGCCCATGCGAATATTAGCTTCAGTGGAATCAAGAGGGGTGCTTCCACAAGAGCACCCATTGCTACAGCAAGCTTGAGGGGACTTTCCCTGAGCTATTTTGGCGTAGCTCTCTCTTACGAATTCTCTCTTATCATTAGCGTCAGTCATATGGAACACCTTCCTCTTTTATATATTTAGCCTACTTGCTAAATATACCCAAAGTAAGAAGTAGTTGAATACAAAAAAGGTTAAATTTCCAACTTATGAGACTTTGGCTAAAAGAACTACATAGTTTTTGCCATATACTTTTGCGCATTTGGGACAGGTGGTGTAATAGAAATAGATCATTTCCACTGTTTTGCGCTTTTCTTTAACATATTGAGTCATTTCTTTGACCCATTTTCCCATGTTATGGTAGGAGCCTTCGAATACTTTGCTTAAAAAAACACCACTAAGCGTTGTCATTTCAGCCCCAGGAACAGGCTTGGATACTTCAATGAAGATGTCTGATCCCCAGGGTGATTTCTCGTCACTGAGCATGATCATTTGGGGCACTTTAGCTTCGGCTTTTTCAATTAACTTCATGTTTTTTATCATTTTTTTGTTCATGTTCAATGGAATATGAACAAAACTGGAGACATGATCTTTTACAAAGAGCTTATCTTTCCATTGAATTTCTTTATTTTCCCATGGAGTGGGATCAAAGGGATCGCAACATCCTGTGGAATTGATGATTTCTTGATTCATTTTTTTTACTCCTTGTTTTGCAAAAAATGTCGCAGAGTCAAGGTCCCTCTGCGACATTTTTTGGGCAGGCTTATTTTATTGGGATGTAGATGTCCATTTCAGAGTGTTCATTATTATAAATAAAGCGTTCGTCGTAAAGCTCAAAGCTCAAATCAGTAATGGGCTCCAGACCATCTTCTATTAACCATTCACTATATACCTTATGGAAGGTATCAGCTAAGGTGTCAAGTGGTCCTTTGTGGGTATAAACAGCGTATTTGCTAGCAGGAAGCGTTTTACTGCTCAAGCTTTCGGGTATACTTTCGATAGAACTAACTTCTCTGCAAGCAATGTAGTGAAAATGCTCCTGGCTGGGCTCATTTCCTTCCATGTAACAGATACCGTACTGATTTTGGGAAGGGGTTTTGTTGGGGATGGTTTCAATTTTACTCATAAATGAGCACCACAAGCTTGAAATGTCTTCCTTGTGCTTTCCAAACCAATGCATACCAATAAATTTCTTTTCTTCTAACGGGCATGCGGACAAAAACTTGGACTTTTAAAAAAAGTTGGAGGTTGTCCGAATGTATTCAAGAGAAAAGAGAATGAAAGCTATTAAGCTGTATATCAAATACAACAAAAGTTCATCAGCGGTTAGGCATGAGCTTGGATATCCCAGTCGAAATATGCTGCAAAGATGGTATGAACGATATCAAGAGGAACTCAAAACAGGAGTTACTTGGGATGGATACAAAGCATGGCAACGGTTTACCAAAGAACAAAAAGACGTAGCGGTAAGGTACTATCTAGAGCATGGTAAAAATATATCTCAGACTGTCAAAATACTTGGGTATCCCAGTCGACCGATCCTTCAACGATGGTGTGAAGAAAGCGGGTTGGTAACTCGTAAAAAACGCACGAATGGAATACAATTATCTCAAGAGCAGAAAAACAAAGGGGTGATTGATTTATGCACTAGAGAAGGAAGTGCCAACGAAGTAGCTCTTACTTATGGAGTTACGCGTGGCGACCTCTACCAATGGAAATTAAAACTGCTTGGAAAGGGGTACCGAAAAGAGATGCCTAAAAAAGATAAGGATTCCTCTTCCAACCCTTCATCTAAAGGGAAAGAAGACCTGTTGTCAGAAATCGAGAGCTTAAAACTTGAACTCCGACGCCTGAAACTGGAAAAAGATCTTCTGGAAAAGGCAAGTGAATTGCTAAAAAAAGAACTGGGCATCGAGCTACGAAGCTTGAGCAATAAAGAAAAGGCTTTGATCATCGATGCCCTGAAAAAGCAGTATAAGCTCCCTGAGTTGATCGAATGCTTGAATATACCCCGCAGTAGCTACTTCTATCATCATAAGATGTCCAAGCCAGATAAATTTGAAACCCTTCGTATTCGCATCCAAACCCTGTTTTTGGAGAGCCACAGGAGATATGGGTATCGTCGAATTCATTCTTTGCTGGCTCGAGAAAAGCTTCGTGTTTCAGAAAAAATAGTCCGTCGTTTAATGAGAGAGCTTGACTTGGTAGTTTATGGAAAGAAAAAGAAAAAATACAGCTCTTATCAAGGAGAAAATCTTCCAGCAGTCAGTAATCTTATTGAGCGAGATTTTCATGCATCTGCTCCCAACTTGAAATGGTTAACAGATCTTACAGAATTTCACCTTCCTGCAGGTAAAGTGTTTCTTTCCCCGATTATAGATTGTTTTGATGGCTGTGTAACCAGTTGGTCTATTGGTACCAGTCCTGATGCTGAGTTAGTCAATAGTATGCTGGATCGAGCCCTTGGCACTTTAAAACCAGGAGAGCATCCCTTGATACACACCGATCGTGGTGGACATTATCGATGGCCGGGATGGATACAACGCATGGAAAAAGCTCAACTTCCACGATCAATGTCTAAAAAAGCTTGTACTCCAGATAATGCAGCCTGTGAAGGCTTCTTTGGCAGACTTAAAAATGAGATGTTCTATTCACAATCATGGGAAGGTGTTAGCATCGAGGAATTCATAACTATGCTCGAGGAATACATAATATGGTATAATGAGAAGAGAATTAAACTATCCCTCGGTGGAATGAGTCCGTGGGAGTATAGACAAAACCTTGGATTAGCAATTTAATGAAGTCTAAGAAAACGTCCGCACCCCCAACTGCACAATTTTTGCTTTCATAAAAACCTTCCTTTTAAAATGATTTTACTCCAAGTTTAACTTTATGCTATGTCATAAAATGTCAGGGTAGTCTAACAAAAAAGAACCGTCCCCGATTGTTCAATCGTCACAATCGGGGACGGTTCTTTTTTGTTAGGGCTTGTTGGGGGGCACGAGGAGATGACGACCATCACAGAAGGGCATATTTTCTGATTTTCCACAGCGACAAAGGGTAACGCGTGGACGGATTTCATAGGTAAAGCCTGTGGAAGATATGATCGGAATACCTCCCTTGACCCAGATAGCTCCCTGATCGGTGTATCCATTTTCTTCAACGATGCTAATGGATGGATCATAGGATGGCTCAAGAATCTCACCACTTGAAGTATCAATCGGTACTAAGCGCCCTGAAGGACAATTTTGTATGGCTTTAAGGGTTTGCTGATACTGTTTCGCATTTAGTGGTTTTTCTATTTGATTCCACACATTGCGATTAATATTGCAAAAATTTGCTAGCATACATAGGCTTTTTTGATCTTTCATGCTTAGACTGGGACCATGAATCATTTTCATCGTTTCGTCAAAGGGTCTCACATCAGCCACTTCTTCTCCAAGAAATCCTTCCTTTTGGTGAGATCCATCGCAGAAGGGGGGTGTTTTGGTTTTGCCACAACGGCATAGGGAATAGTTTTCCATTAAAGAGTAGGGCTGATAAAATCTCCACTCTACAGGAAAATTAACAAAGTTCAGCACCGCTTGAGCATGATCAAGAGGAATGCTCCCTTTGATCAGGTAGGGTCCGTTTTTTAAGATTCTTATCTCTTGCATACTACATCATTTCTCTTTCGATATCAGCCAAGATGAGCTTTGTTGATAGGAAGGAGGTAGGTTTCAGCCAAGGATAAAAGCTCTGATGGAGAAGGTCTTTGCTTTTTTCCTCCCATGCTAAGTACTTTGACCAGGATTTCTGCTGCTTTCTCTATGGTATCTACCAAACCAAAGACTTGGTCTAGGCTATTCCCTGCACAGAAAAGCCCGTGATGAGCCCATAAGACTGCATTAAATTGTTCCATCAGCGTTTGAGTAGCTTTAGCTAGCTGGATACTACCTGGCAAAATCCAGGGCAAGACTCCAAGACCTTCAGGGAAAACGACAATGCATTCACTTAGCATTTCCCAAAGCTCCCGAGTTATGATCCCTGCGTTTAGAGGCAAAACAAAGCTTAAAGCTATAACATTGGCAGGATGAGCATGTAGAAGAGCGCAACTACTCTCGGTCATTTTTTCTTTTTTCACTGCATGGCTCATCAGATGGCTGAGCAACTCACTGCTTGGGTGAGTGCCTCCCTTGAAACCCCATACCTTTCGATAGGCATTGCCATTGGGATGGATTTGCACCATCCCAATGTTGGATTCAGGGTCACTGATAACGTTTTTCATATACTTTCCGCTACCAGTGATAAGAAAAAAATCCTCTGCCAGAATGGCTAAGTTTTCACCCAGTGGATGATACTCGTCTTTCGAGCTAAGAAAAGGGAGAAAAGCTTCAAGTTCTTGGGTGCTAAGTCGGTAGCTCAAGTTTCCACCATTTCTTTCGTGCCACCCCTTGAGCCATCCTTCGTGGCAGGTGTTAACAAAGCTTGCCAGGGGTTCAAGGCTGGAGATTTGATGCTTCATTTCTGCTTGATCGATGCGCTCAGTTGGTATTGGGTGGAGGTGGTTAACAAGGGGTTGTGAATCAATATATATAGGGGTTCTTCGGGCAGATCGGGCATGGCAAAGCTCCATTCTTGATCCTGGAGGAGCTCAAAGTATTCAGCAAAAGCTGGTGTTTTGCCAGCAAGAAGGCTATCAAGGCCTTCCTGATTCACCATCCAGACTTGAAGCTTGTTTTGAGTGCTTTTCCAATATTCCATGTAGCCTAGACGGGTAAAATAGGCATCTACCCATGGAATATGACGCTGTTCGCTGTTGATAAAACGTAAACTCAAGCTCCAGTCCTGGCTGATTTGTTCAGGATAGCTTTCTTTGAGGTGAAGGTTTAGCGATTTTGCTTGGTTTTTAGGAAATAAGGGGGGTGCAATGTTAGGAATTTGGAAGTGGATAGCTTGAGGATAACTTGTCTCTTTCAGAGGTAGAAAAGATTGAACGCTTCCAATACGAGATACTGCATGAACGGTCATATTTTGATGACCTACTTTTTCAATTCGACATAGCCCGTTTCCATCGGTATAACCTACGGTAGAGAGGAAGGGAATGGGCTGGTATTCGGCTTCCATGGGCCAATGGCTCCAAAGCTCAATTCGAGCCCCATCCAGGGGTTTGCCTTCTTGATCGTAAACGTAAAAGTTGAGATCAGATAGCTTCTCTGCTGGATTGTAGGGCAAGGTGGAGCGTTTGACATGGTCATACTTTCCGTTTCCTTCCCACGCCATGGGCCAGGAGAAAACACGCTGACCCCAGTGATGATAATACACCAAAGAATCTCCTATATACTCTTCCCAGCTTTTTACATTGTCTGCTTCGCCAGCAGAAGCATCAACATGCTGCCAGGCTCCATCCCAGAAATTGTTGAATTGATGGTCTTCGCCCAGGGCCACAATAATGATGGTGGGAATGTTGACAGCTCTTGCGGCGGCTTCAAACATGATCGACCATTCTCCACACCAGATGCCCACCTTTTCATTGAGCAAGTTGTGATAAATGTTGTACCACCCCCGGGGCTTTTCTCCCATATGCCAGATGCCTCCGATGTCCACTTTTAGCCAGTAGAGGATATTCCAGGCGGCTTCATAGAGGGTTTTGGAGTCTTTTACCCGTGAGAGGAGTGTGACTTCATAGGTTTTATCGTAGGGTAAATAACTGCGGTAAAAGTTTTTCTGATACAAGGATTCATAAACGCTTGGTACCATCAGGTAGCGATTGAGCATCACCAGATAGCGATAGTAGATGTCTTCGGGCATTTCTTTCCAACCCTCTTCTGTGGCGTACGATAGAGTGGTGCTTTCATCTTTTTCAAGCATTTTGACATAGGCGAGTTCTTCTGCAATCTTATATATCCCTTCTGCATTTTCGACCAGAAGGTGAAGCAAATCAAGTTGCACATAGGACAGCAGATCCTGGATTTGGAAATTGGCAAGACAATAGATTGCTTCGTCGATATAGGGGGTCTTAAGCTCTTGAATAAATTTAGCCAGAGTCTCGATTTCTTTTTGGTATTGCCCATAGGCAAAGAGGATGTTTCCATCGCGATGATAGCCCGAACCCCCAAAAAATCCGGTAAGGGGATTATCTGAGGCTCCCGATTCCAGGCGTATCCATTGAGGGTTTTTTAAAGTACCTTGATTGAGAAAAAACGTGAGTGGGTCTGGAGCACTTTGGACGATAAGGTCTTTTCTGCCATCCTGGTTGACATCAAAGAAGACAAAGGAGGAAGGTTGAGCTAATGCGCTGTTCCAAAGGGGAAAGCTTGCCAAAACTGGGGGGTTGTTGAAGGTTTTGTTGAAGATGAAGCTGGTTATGTCGCCCTCGGAGCCAGTAATCAACAATAAAATCCTACCATCTGGAAGAAGCAAGGAGGCTGGAGCGGCGTTTTGACTCACAAAAACACCTTTGCGCAAGATTTCACCTCCCCAGTTTTCTTCCCAGTAAGGGAAAAAGTCCTTATCCAGGGCCCATTGCTGATCACTTAAGTGTAAAGCGGCCAGAGTACCATTTTCATAGCCTAAAATGAGCATGGCTTGATCATGGTAGTGGACAGATGACAGGCGGAGAGAGTTGTGCGCTTCTTCAGCTGTATAGATAAGCTGAGGGGTAGAAAAGCTCAGGGTGCTGTTTTGAGTGGTATTTCGGTAATGGTAAATCTCTCTTCCTTTTGCTAAAAATAGGTCGGAAAGACCTTTGCCATCAAGATCCAGCAAGGTGATATGAATGGCTTGCTCGTTTGCAAGAGGCAGTTGAAGCGTGGAATGAAGCTCCAAGGCACTTTTGCCAGGATATTTGTGGGATTTGTAAAATGCCAAGTTTCCTGCACCAGTATGGATAAGCAGGTCTTCTAGCCCGTCCTGGTCCAGATCTCCCGCAGAGATAGAAGCATTGGAACCTGCCTGAACAGGACCATGATGCAGGGAGTAAAACTGTTTGCTCAGATCGCTGGATAGCCAGCGAGGAGCTTTTGAAATAGCATCCTGAGCTGATTTACTCAGTTCGAAGGGGATAGAATATGGGTTTTCAAGCCCTTTTTCCTTGCTAAGTTTAAGAATATCATATTCTCCAGGATTCAACCAATGGTAGGGGTGTTCGGTTTTGGTTTCGAAGGAATACGAAGGAAGGAATACAAAGCTCGAAAGTAATATGAGGGGCACAAGCACTGCGATAGATTTTTTACGCCAGTTCATCCAAGCCTCCTTTGAGTCGTAAAAACAGCATCTCACTCTAAGCTAATTTTATGGAGTTTTGTGGGATATGGAAGATTTGGGCATGAATTCTTTGGCCTCTTTTTTATTGACATATTGGAGGGCAAGCTTAAACTGATCGTATAACAACTGTGCTGAAGATGGAGCAATCATGATAGCTGTATCTCGCAGTAGTGAGCATTTGGGTTCAAAGATCGACAAACAGAAAACTTCAGGGAGTACTGTGCTTTTACAATGTTTTAAAATATTATTTGTTTAGTTGAAAGGAGTTTTTATGAAGTTGTATTCGGTTCAGAATAAGACTGTTTCCTTTTCGAGAGAGAGAGAGAGAGAGAGTAAGCTCTCATCACGGTTTTTTACCCTTAACAAAAAGAGCTTAATTGCATGTTTGTTGGCAGTCTGCTTTGCATTTTTGTGTTTGAGCTCAAACGATCATCGTATCAATGCCTCTTCAAGTCAAATGAACCCCACGCCTATTATTGAAATCCTATTTGAACCTGTGAACGCCCTCTTGTTGCATCAGGATGGGATGCTTCGCATCCCATTCATTGCGGGTTTAGTGTCTAATCAAATCCCCCCAACAGCTATGTTCAGCACTATCGAAATCTATGCAATTAACGACGATTCTGAAGACTACATTTCCAGCTATACGGTGAACGAGCCTCTTGTTACTTGTTGGATGGATAGTTACAGAGATGCTGATGACAATCTTAAACAGGTTCAAAAAGTAGAAGCTGATTGTGTATTCGAAAATAATGAATACGTGTTAAGTTACTCCAATACCTTAAAAGAAGCCATAGGTATTGGGCCAAATGGTATTCAAGAGCACAACGATAATGCCTCTTTAAACAAGATATATGATTCCATCGAGGACGAAAAGCAAGTTGTCCTCGATGTGCTAGATCTTTTTGACTCCTTTGAAGCAGGAGATCAAGAAGTGATCGTCTTGAAGGGAGTGTTCTCCCTACCAGGCCAAACATTGATGATCGAGAGAGAAGTCACAATATATATGACTGTAGGATTTCTAGACATTCGATCTGGTATTCCAGCCATTGTTGGAGATATAGACGATCGTTTTCAAACTCTGGGCTTTTACAAAGGGGATGGTCATATCCATTCATTGTATAGTGATGGGCTTCAAGAGATTGAGCATTTAGTAACAGATAGCGAAGATAAGAAAATGTTAACCATTGCCCATCAGAGAAGAGTAAGACAATTAATGGATTGGTTGATTTTTACTGAACATGCCTGTTGTATGGTCTATGGGCAAACGGGAAAAAAAGGGTGTGATGAGGGTAATGAAAGTTGTGGGCATGGTTGCAACCAGTTGACTAATTTTCGTAATAAATGTGCACAAGCTCAATTAATGGAGCGTTCTGAGGGTGGGGGTAAAGGTCATTTTTTAGTTATCCCTGCGGTGGAAATTGGTGTGATAACCGATTTTTCAACCTGTAACTTTCCATATACTGCTACATTTGATCCAGAAACAACAAGCCATGTGCTCCACTATTTTGGCCCACACAATAACGAGCCAGTTAAAGTTTTCCCCGAAGAGCATATCAATGGAACTGCTTACTTAAAAAATGGAGCCAATGATGTATGCAATAATACAGGTTTGGGTCCCAATGGCTGGTGCGTAATTGCCCATCCAGCAGGGGGTTGGAAGGATAAGTATACTTGGAAAATGTTTCCACGCAATGTGGATGAGTGGAATCAAGATTGGGCATTCCATCGATCTCCTTCGGTAATCCGAAGCTATGGTGATAGCCCAAATGAGAATAATGGTATGGGTTTCATGGGAATGGAAATCATTTCTAATGCAAGAGTTCAGCAGGATGCCTGGGAACACTATCTTCACTACGACAAAGTAATCACCATCAATAAATGGAATGAAGCTGGTCTAAACAAGTTTGTCGTTGGTGTTGGAAATTCTGATTGTCACCAAAAATGGTATCTTAAGATTGATGACCTGCCTGGTTTAAAGAAAGGTCATCTTGGTGATTATTGTTTAGTCAATAATGTAGAAGAGCGGGAAGTCAAACATTTTGAGGATAAGCCTTATTGGAAAGCTGAATTTAGGGATGCTATGTTCGGAAGGGGGTGTACATTTGTATATTGTGATCAGGTGCCTTTGGAAAGCAAGATACTATTAGAAGCTCTTCGCTCCTGCGGAAAAAGCACAGGAGTAATGGGGGGAGTTACTGCATCAGATATTGGCTCATTTGCTACCTTCACAGCAAATAATGTTCCCTCAGGAGGATTAGTGAACTTGGGCAATACTGATTTAGTGCTTAAATTATGGGCTTACCCCTTTCTTAAGGGTCTTGGAACCAAGCTTTCTTATAAGGTCATTGGGGATGGAGGTAGCTCCCCGACTCCAAGAGTATTAAGGACTTATAGCACTATCAATGTTACCGAATATACAGGACAAGAAATTACCATTCAAAACAATGAAATCAATAACTATGACTGGATTCGGGTAGAGTTTAATTTTGAATTTTTTAGAGATCTTGATAGCAAGAACAGGTTACGTATAAAATGGGATGATATTGCAATATGCAATCCAGTATTCATAAAAAAGAGCTATCAATCCAATGAACACTAAATCTACCTCCTTGCTTCCTTGGTTTGAAGCACTAAAATTTTCTTTGCGTTTGATGCACAAGTCGTTTTTCAAGCTTTTCATCCCTTCCATGGTTTTGAGTTTTGTGATGGGAGCTTTGCTATCGTTAATTGTGCTTGACGCTTGGTTTATTTTTACTCATGCTCCTTATGTTTTTCCGATGATTGTTTTATTTATCTGCGTTATTTCGCTTCCTATCTATGCCTATCTTTACCCTTTGCTGAAAAGGCACGTTCTTTTTCTGGGTATGCAGGAGCTAAATCTTATACCTTTTGAGGATTATAAGGAGTTACCACGAAAGATTCGGTTTAGTAATTTCTTGCGATTAGTTAAAGTTTCATTAAAAAGGTACTCATTTCAAAGCTTATCTTTTCTTTTGTTGATATTACTACCTATTACGATTTCCATTTTTCTTTATATAAAAAAAATTGACACGCATCTTCTTGAGGGTATTGAAATCGTATTGCTCCTTTCAATTATCGCTCTTTTACCTGTTACATGGGGCTTTTATGCTTATTTTTTTGCGGAGTTGCATGTGATCGATAAAATAAGCCAGGAGGTTAAAGCTGGTTGTATCAGGAACAATAAAGTAATACGTCCTGATAAAAAACTCTTCTGGCCTATCCTGATCTGGAAAGCTCTTATGTTTATGCTATATATCGTTTTGCTTTTTGCTTTGGGGCAATTGTATATACTTAGTGGTAATGCATTTAGTAGCTTCGATAATTATAGATCAGGGTTTGTTCTTGCTATGCTTTATGAGATATCTCCAGTCTTACTCTTTGGTTTTTTGTTTCACCCCTTCTTCGAGCCTGTGCTGAATGCTATATTCAAGTTAAGACCGAACCAGGATTGGTTTGTTTGGTCATACCGAAGCAGTAGTGATATCTTTTTGGATAACCCCATCGCTCTATGGATCATGCTCTTTTTCCTCCTGCTCTTCGGTCTCTTGACTGCCTTTTTCTTTTTGGTGGAAACCCTCTCTTCGGTCTATTTTTACCACAGTGCTCAACGAAAGATGGAAAATTCGTCACTTTCTGGTGTTGATCTTGAAGAGGCTTAAACGGTATTATGTTATAGGTGATTAACTTTTTTTATTACTGAATGGAGCGGCTGGATAAAGTAAGGAGATTAAGATGAAACTATCTCGTTGTCTTTCAGTTCTGTTGTGTCTTTTGTGCCTGCCCTGGCTGGGAAATTATCCTCAAGCAAAAGCAATCACTGGAGTCAAAGTGGAGGCTATCCCCAATATTGCTGGGGCTCCTGCCTCTTATAAGTTTCACTTTTCCATTGAAAAAAAGGTGGAAACAGGGGATTGGATCATTCTGTATTTTCCTGCAGAAATTGAGTTCCCGCCTCCTCCTGATCCCGATATCATTCCGCCTCCGCGTCCTCCAGGTACACCCTGCCCAAAAAAGGAACCTGTTTTTGACTATGAGAAAAAAACCATCACTTTTGAATCCTATGTTTCGATGGATCCCGCTATCGAAGGGTATCGTGATATTACTGCCACCTTACCTTTAGATATGGGTATCCGCAACCCTGAAAAAAGTGGTTCCTACACCTTTGGCATCGCTACCAAACCTGAACCAGAGAAAGCCGAATCGGACGCAGTGGAAATCACAGCTCCAAGCGATCAGCGGAAGATTATGTCCTGCGAAATGAAACCTGGGTCCAGAATAGTGAAAATTAATGAATCGAATGTTTCCTGGGCAAAACAGCTTGAGTTGAACTCTTCTCTTGATCTGCTCAGTAGTGCCCCTTCTTCTGCTTTTTATGTTTCTGTTGGAGACATAGCCTCTGCTTTCGATGCTTATCCTATACTTTCCATCGATAGCAAAAACAAGACGCATCACTATCAATGGATCTTCCGCTCCAATGAACGAGTGCGTTTTTCCTATGCTGAAGTTGGAAGTCTTGGGAGAGTGGAGTTTTCTCCCTTGTACATCAATGGGAAAGAGCTTCCTTGGAAGCATCCCCCCCGAATGGAGAAAGCATCTTCGAGCGATCAGAGCCAGGTACTCTTTATTGATATTGGTAGTTTTTTGACCTCTTTGGCATGTTTTACGAAAGTAGAAGCAAAAGGTGGAGTTTTGCATTTTGCAGATACTTTTGGGAAAACTTATGCCCTGGATTATTGGAACTCAAACTTAAGAATAGTTCAAGCGGGGGAAAGCTATTCCTACGACTATCAGCTATGGAGTCCTGTGGAGATTGTGAACGCACGAATGCGTATGGATTTAAACTTTTTTGTCTTTCACTTGCTGAGTTTGAACGCGGTCGAGTATTATCAGTATGAGCCCTATCAATGGGAGATAAGTCATCATTGCTCTGATTTTCGTGGCAAATCCTGGAATTTTCTGCTTTATTATGATTCAACTCCTCACAAAGAAAGACTTAAGGACGTGATCCCCTTACTTATCGATGAAAAACTCCTGCAGTGGAACCCGATTGTTTTGGATTCTAAAAATGTGTTAAAGCGAGATATCGAGCATACTCAGGTGCTGGCTCCCTTGCGTACTTTTTTTGAAGCCATGAAGGCAAGGATTGAATGGAATGAAGCCGAAGAGTTTGTCAAGGTGAGCTTTCCGTAAAATGTCGCAAGTGCAAGGTCCCTCTGCCACATTTTAGGAGAGTTTCATGCTAAGGTCGAGGGCGTGGACGTGGTGGGTCATGCTTCCTGTGGAGATAAAGTCTGGCTGGAGACGCGCATAAGCCTCAATATTGTCGAGGGTAATGCCTCCGGAGATTTCGATAAGCGCTTTGCCTTTAAGTTGTAGTATGGCTTGAGCAGCTCTTTCGGGAGTGAAATTATCGAGCATGATGATATCTGGATGGTAGGGCAGGGCTTCAAGGGCGTCTTCCAGTGTACTTACTTCGATTTCGAGCTTGAGCATGGGGTTTTGGTTATTTTTTTTCCATTTTTCCAGGATGGCGCTGACCCCTCCTCCTGCTTTGACATGATTGTCTTTGAGCATAATAAGGTCAGACAGACTGTTGCGATGGTTGAAGCCTCCTCCCGTGCGAACGGCATATTTGACGAGTGCACGGTAGTGAGGAAGTGTTTTCCTCGTATCCAATAGTTTTACTCCGTAGGGGCTGATGATATCCTGTAATGTCTTGGTCTGTGTGGCAATTCCCGACAAATAGCTTAAAAGGTTGAGCATCAATCTTTCGCTTCGAAGTAAGGCACTGGTAGTTCCTTTTAGATGGCACAGCTCCTGACCGGGAGATATGGTCTCGCCATCCGATACCAGGCAGTCCACCTGGCAGTCTGAATCCATGAAGGAAAGAAACTGTGGGATGAAGGGAAGTCCGCAGATGATACCGGGGGCTTTTGCCAATAATCGAGCTTTTGACCAGGTCTGGCTTTGACCTGCCAAATCACTTGCTACATCTCCATAAGGAGCATCTTCAATGAAAGCATCTTCTATCCAGCGAGAGGGTAGCTTGATCATGTTTAACCTCTTTTCTCGTAGTTAAGCACCAGATCATGGCCATGTGTTTGGTGGCTTAAGACCAGGGATTTTTGAAACTCATCCTTCATTTCTGGGTAATCGGAGCGATGGTGGCAACCTCGGGATTCCTGGCGGAAAAGGGCAGAAACGGTTACCAGATAGGAGGTGATGCAAAGCATTTTTCGAGAATATTGCTGGTCGGTGGGATGAAGTGAGAGCATGGCATAGCGATAATAAGGGCTGAGATAGGCAAGATATTTGCTTAGATCATGTTCATTGCGTTCAATACCCAGATTTTTCCAGTTGAGTGCTTTGATATCACTTTCAGGGGGGAGGATCAGGGTGGAAAGCTCTGAGTGGCGCGAAGGCATGGACAAGGTCACTGGGGGAGGTGGAGTGCTGGCTTCCATGTGCTTTGCGGCACGTTTGCCAAAAACCAGCGCATCTGCAAGGGAGTTGGAAGCAAGTCGATTGGCACCATGCAGACCGTTGCATGCAACCTCGCCTATTGCATATATCCCAGGGATACTGCTTTCTCCGTAGGTATTGGTGCGAATTCCTCCCATGGTGTAGTGGGCTGAGGGATGAATCTTGACTGGATGAAGGGTGGGATCTACTCCTCTTTCCATGCAACTGGCATACACTCCAGGAAACTTTTTTTTGAGAGTATCTACCCCAATGGGTCTCATGTCGAGATAAATACCATCATTTCCCTGCTGTCGAATTTCCTGAATGATAGATCTGCTGACTATATCTCGTGAGGCAAGGTCTTTTTCGGGATGGTAGCGTTCCATAAAGGCTTCATTTTGCTTGTTGAGGAGTATTGCCCCCTCTCCTCTTAGTGCTTCTGTTAAAAGAAATGGTTCAAAACCTGCCTGAGACAGGACTGTTGGGTGAAACTGTACAAATTCAAGATCCACTAGATTTAAACCTCGATTGAAACCGAGTGCAAGCACATCTCCGTACAAGCTGGATTCGCCAGTGCTACTGCCGTAAATACCTGAGTAGCCCCCTGCTCCAAGCACCAGGAAGGAGGATCCTACCTGATAATATGCTCCTTCATGATACAAAAGACTTCCCACGTAACGCCCTTTTTGAATAAAAAAGTCACTAAACCAGGTTTGTTCGCGGATTTGAATATTGGGCTGTTGTTGAATTTGTTTGAGTAGAAATGAAAAAATAGCTTTTCCAAAACGATCGCCACTGCTGTGAAGAATTCTGCGTCTTGAATGGAACCCTTCCAGTCCCAGCATAAAGGAACCATCACTGTTTTTATCAAAAGGGAAGCCCATCTGATCTAGTTCATAAGCTCGATCTATCATTTCATAGGCAAGTATCTTGGCAGTTTCTCTACTGCTAAGTTCTTTGCCTGCCCTGAGGGTGTCTAAGAAGTGGAGCTCAGGGGAGTCGTCAGGCCCCATAGCTGCTGAAACCCCACCTTCAGCCCGGATAGTATTGCAGGATTGGGTAAGGGACTTGGTGATCATCAGGATTTTCATCCTGGGATCAAGAAATAAGGCAGTCGCTAAACCAGCAATACCGGTTCCGACGATGACAATGTCAAAGCATTCATTTTCCATGACTATGCTACTTGGAGCATTTTTTGAATGGAGGCTCTGGCCTTATCCATTAAAAGCTTGGGAAGCACTATTTCGTGCTCCTGGTTTTCAATGGCGTTAAGAAGGTTTTCCAGAGTTGTTTTCTTCATGTTGGGACAATAGAGTCTCGAGCTCAGTAAATGAAAGCTCTTGGTTGGAACGAGGGTCTTGAGACGATAGATCATACCCTCTTCGGTGCCGATGATGAATTTGTTGGAGGGATGCTCTTTGGCAAGGGTGACCATGCCACCAGTACCTGCAATGTAATCGCTGGCATCTCTCACTTCCTTGCGGCATTCGGGGTGAACTATGACAGGTTCATTGGGATAACAATTTTTGGCTTGTATAAGGTCTTCTTCTCGGATCATATAGTGGGTGGGGCAATATCCAGCAAAAAGAATAACTTCTTTGTTGGTATGTTCGGCTACATAGCCTCCCAGACCCTCATCAGGGATAAAGATAATTTTTTTGTCTGGAAGGGACTCCACAATTTTGACAGCGTTGGCTGAAGTGCAGCAGATGTCGGAAACGGCTTTGACTTCTGCACTGGAGTTGACGTAGCAGACCACGCTTGCATCCGGATGTTCTTGTTTTAGTTTTTTAACCTGATCTGGGCGAATCATATCTGCCATGGGGCAACCTGCACTTAGTACAGGAAGAAGAACTGTTTTTTCTGGGGCGAGAATCTTTGCAGTCTCAGCCATAAACGATACTCCGCAAAATACAATCACATCCGCTTGAGTTTCTGCCGCTTTACGACTCAATTCCAGGGAGTCTCCCACAAAATCTGCTGAATCCTGTATTTCAGGTCGCTGATAGTTATGTGCCAAAATGACTGCATTCAGCTTTGCTTTTTTTTCTTGAATTTTTTTTTGGATTTTGTTAGTTTCGTTCATTTGATGCGCTCCTCTTCTTTGGAGATCATTCTGAGCTCGTGTTTGCCCTGAGGCAAAGTAAAGCTGATGCGATCTCCATGGTGTTCGATGGGCAAAGGTTCTTCACCCCACCAAATCTCATGAATCTTGTTTAGATAGAAAAATACACGAGTATTGGGTAAGCTTGCTTCGTATTGCATGTGGTATTCGCGCTGGGAGGGATCTGCCTGTAATGAAAAAGTAAAACGTTGATTGGCATAAAAAAAGCCTTTTTGTTGGCAGTTTAAGAAAGTCCCGTTATTTACATAGCACTCTTCAAGCTTCATATCCCTATGATTATATCGTATATGGGAAAAAAATGCATTGCTTCCCATTTCTTTGCCTTGTTGGATTCCTTGGTAGGGATTTAGAAAAAAAGTATCACTCAATGACTTGGAAGAATCGTTGTGCTTGAGATGAAGCTCTTCTACTGAGCCAAAGGTGTGATGGGTGCTTGTAATATCTGATATAGTTTCAGGAGGATTTGCCTGAATCAGCAGGGGGAGAAAGGTGAGTTTTTCATGGCTGTATTGAAGGTACTCTTTTTGGTATTCCTGCCCCCAATAGGCTGAATGCCATCCTTTTTTTAGTTCACGCTTCCATGGTGCAAGTGATTGTATCTTAATCAGAAAAGGATTTTCTCTTCTCTGAGCGGCAAAATAACTTGCTTGCCCGTTTTGCTTGAGGAAGCTTCCGTTGGGATGAAGGTTGGACTGTATCAGCCTGGAGGGGTTTGAACTAAGTTTATCTATCAGTAAAAGATAGCCCGGAGACTCGTCTTGGTCTGGCACCAGAACAAAGTGTCTTTGATGGTTTAACTCTGGAAAACGTAAGTTCCATTTCATATCCATGTGAGCATAAGCAAGTCCTGATTTGCTGATCCAACTTACAAGGTTTGTGCTTTCTATTGGGCCGATACCTCCATTGTAATACCCTTTGGGACCGGCATGATCGATCATTAAAGTGTTATGTGCAGATGCGCTTGTATAATACGATCGTTGTCGGCTTGCCCAACCCTCCGGGCCATAACCGCTGACATCGATCAGTGCTACTTTGTCAACATAATACTGAAAAGTTCCAGCACTATCATGCTCATGGAGAGAAAACAAGTTTTTCCCTGAGAGAAATAGGTGATAGCTGTGCTTTTTTCCCTGACTGCGGAAAACCACTTGGCTGTCAGAATCAAATTGTACTCGAGAAGGAAAGATAATATCTGTATTTGAATGCATGGAGCTTTGAAGAACAAGGTCGAGATTCAGCAAATACCAGGGAAAGTAAGAAGCTTTGAGTAAATTCCATGGTTCTTGCTGACTTTCCCAAATCCAGGGCAAATCTACTTGGTTTAAAAAGGGATAGAGATATATTTTTGGGAAGATGACTCTACTGGGCCAGGAATCATCGATGCAAGGAAGGAAGCCTTGCGGATTTTCAATCTGATGAGTCCATAAAACCAGCTTTTGAAGTCGATCTGAAAAGTCAAAATCCATAAAAAGGTTGATGCCCAAAGCATTAAAAAGCAAATAGGAAAAGGGTGCAAGGGTTTCCATGAGATAGACATAATAATGGCTTCCTTCATTGAGGACTCCCTCAGAGCTGATCTGAAAGGTGAGATAGTATTCCAGTATTTGAAGAGAAAAGTTAAGCCATTTCTGGTTTTGCTCCTCTTGTTGAATACCGAGTAGAGCTATGCTTCCTAAAATGCATGCGGCACGGCTTACATGGTTGTTGCCCTGGGAATAGGGATACTTTTGCATCCAGTACAAACAGCTCTGCTTCTCTAACTCGGCAATAAAGGTTAGGGTTTCAATAAAGAACTTTTTATATTTTTGACTACTTACTATTTTATCTTTTTGCGAGTCGAATATTTGTATGAAGTAAAGTGCTTCTTCTTGAACAAGGATATCGTTTTCCTGATGAAGATTTTGCCAGTAATCCTGGTGGAAGATCAGTGTTTTGTGAAGAAGCTCCTGGCTGATAGAATCGTTGAGATCCATTAGACCAACCGCATACGCTGCATCCCTTAATGTTTCAAGCTTTGGTGACTTTTGGGTTTGGAGCTGGTTGATAGCTTGATTGAGTTGTTGCATTGCAGTTTTACCTGATTCAGTTTGGTATAACTTGGTATTGCTTCTTAGCTCTGTCCATTTTTCTTTTGAGAACAACAGAGGATCGGTCTTTAAACTAGCAACACTAAAATCAAACACGTTTTGCTGGATTATTTCTTTTGATAGTTTGACTTTTGTAATTTGAAGGTGACTTTGTTTGATCCCAAGGTCGGCATTTGGGTGACTAAGAAGTGAAATGGACTGAACTTTGTTCCAGTTGAAATTGTCGGGATAGCTAAAAGCAGAAAACAAAGTAAGAAAGTGGAATTTTAGCTCAGGTTTTCCATTGGGGCTTAGTTGGAAGTAAGTCATTGCACTTTGGTGCTTATCATCATGAAGATATACAAAAAACCAGGCATTGCTTTCCACCACTTGCTCAATTTGGATGGTAAGAGTGTTGAAATTGTTGAAGTTTTCGGTGTTAAGCCTGCATTGAAGGAATGAACCAGGCAATTGAGGCTTCCAATCCAGAGTGCTTTTGCTTGGATCAGGATTCTGAATAAAGCGAAGTGCTCCAGTAGCTGTCCAACGATCGGGAGCAAGAGGGACAAGGATCTCGTTGGGATTTTTTGCTTGGATGATGAGAAGGAAATCAGGGGAAGCCAGGGAAAGAAGTAGCGCTATGCTTAGCAGGCAAAGAAATTTTTTATAAAAGTGCATCTTTTTGGTGAATTTTGTCCATCATGGTTTTTTGGATATAAGGGTTGCTGGCAAGGATGGAGGAAGGATGGTAGGGGTTTAGTTCGTTCCCTTCCATGTCGCTGATTGTTCCTCCTGCTTCAGTGACAATAAGAGAGCCAGCAGCAAAATCCCAGGGATTTAGACTCAATTCCCAATATGCGTCAAAAATACCCTTTGCCACATAGCATAAATCCAGAGCTGCAGAACCGATTCTTCTTACCGCAAGGCTTTGTTTGGAGAAGCTACGAAACAATTCGATATTATCAACGTCTGAATGATGCATCGTGTAAGGAAATCCAGTGACTAGAAAGCTATTGGATAGTTCGGATACAGAAGAAACTCTCATTTTCTGGTGCTTGTCGTATGCTCCCTCTCCTTTGCTGGCATAATAATGATGACCGAGTTCGGGAGCATCGATCACACCGATAAGAATTTCGTTTTTGTAACTTAATGCAATGGATACGCAATACATGGGTAGGCCCCGGGAGTAATTAGTGGTGCCATCTAGAGGATCAATGATCCAACAAAAATTGCTTTTTGTATTGTTGCTTCCTTTTTCTTCTGACAAGATGGAGTGATGGGGAAAACTCTCTCGAATAGCCGATACAATGAGCTGTTCACACTCCAAGTCGGCATTGGTAAGAAGGTCGATTTCACCTTTATGGACTGTATTTATCTGGTTGCGAGGGAAATTGAGTAGAAATTTGCCGGCTTGATTTGCCAACTTGATTGTCCACTGAAGAATAGGATCAAGATCAGAGCAGGATTGATCCATCATAAGGGAGGGGTTCGTAAAATCTGAAGGGATTGCAGTTTGGAATCCCAGACCAATTTGAGCCCCATTTGGTCGCGGAGTAGGCTTGCAGGAAAAAATAGAGATCTGCCCTTGATTTCCATGGCTGGTTGAACTGGAATGCTTTTATTGTTCCAAAGCCCTGAAGTTTTGTTTTTGTTGAGAATGAGGATGTTTCCGTTGAGTCGAACTTGTGCCTGATTTTGATCTGGACTGATGTATAGCTTGTAGCCAAAGTGTTCGCTTATTAGATCCAAGGGTAGCATCACTCTTTGGTTTTTGATATATGCAGGGGTATCGAGTGATATTCTTCTGTCGTTAACAACAAAGACTGTTTTGTTGATATCGAAACTCATTATGGTTTTTTGAGGTGTGAGTATGCTTGGATCAATGTTTATACTACATAACCATGAGTTGCTTCCTGAGGGTACTATGATAAATAGTTTTTTCCCATCAAAAGCGGTTATGGAGGATTTACCAAGTGATGAAGTATCCATTTGATCCAGTATTGGATAGGAAAAAGGGCTACCACTCCAGGATTTATCAATTACCAGAGTGACAATTTCTCTGCTGATATCGAAGTAAACCAAACTTTCATTCTGTTTGGAATCGATATAAAACAAGCGCCTGCCATCTCCACTGAGTGCAAAGTTTGATGTTTTATCGATGGGGGTATGATGTTGTATGATTCCGCCATCGGTTGAAATCGAGGAAAGAAAGTACTGATCTTGAAGCTGTTGCTTAAAAAACACTCGACTACCATAATAATTTAGGCTAAATGGGCCCAGAGCTTCCAGCTTGGTTTCTTCTCTTCTTAAATAGGACAATTGACGAAGGTTGGTCTTGTTGGTGTTTATTACAAAGAGCTCTCCGTTTTTATCGTAGGGATCCTGTGCTCCAAAAACCTGCCCATAAAATACTACCCGTTCTCCATTATGTGTCATCATAGGTTGATGAGGAGATTTAGGGTAGTCCTTCCATCGGAAGGAGCAGGTGGTACGAGAAAAATCTTCGGGTCCAAGGAGAATTTGTTGGTTGGATCCGTCGGTGCTGGAAAGCAACAAAGCAGTGTCATATGATTTGCAGGATGGAGTGTCGAGTCCTGTTTCAATTTGGCAAACCAAGCGTTTTCCTTCAAAATCCATTGAGAGGATGGCTTGCTCAAAATTGGTTTCTGGGAGCTTCGCATAGTTGGTACCTGAGATGAGAAGACGCAAAGGTACAAACAATCTGCGTTGGGTTTTGGTATTATAGACCATGAGCCAATCATTACGACGATTAATATCAAGACTGGCTTTTACACCCATCACTACAAATTCACCGTTTCCGCTGATTGCAGGGGGGCTTTTTATGGGAGTGAAATAAACTTCTTCGTTGCCAATAGAATAATAAGCAGAGGTGAAAATCCGAGCCAAGCGAGTACCGTTGCTTTGGGCAAGAAAAACAGCAATATGGTTTTGCTTGGTACCTTGGATACAAAAGAGAAGTTGTTCACCATTGGAAGATTGTGTTTGGTAGATGATGGGTTCGCTGGAAGAATAGTAGGGTGAAACCTCTGCGTAAGCTTTGAAGGTTTGCTGGGTGGACACTGCGCCATGAGTGGACTTGAGAGGAAGCAATAGGCTCAATATAGCAAACCAAGCCAAGCATTTTTGAAGGCGGCTGAACTTAGAGTATTTTCTTGTCAGAAACATAATTCATTAGTCCTTGCCGATAAAGGATATTGGTTTTTCCAATACTTATCATATCTTCATCACACAGGATATGCTTTTGTATCTTGATACCATTCACCCAAACTCCATTTCGACTATTTAAATCTATAATTTCATGGATACCATTTTTCTCTCTAATCATACAATGACTTGCTGATAAATCAAAATCATCTATCATGCAATCAGCAGCGTTGGAGTTTCCTAAAATAAATTCACATTTTGAAATTCTGATTTCAAAGCGTTGTTCTTTGTGGCTAATATTAAGAAATGCGGTGGAAAACTCATGTTTATTTTTATTTCGCTCCTTGAGCTTTTTCCTTTTTTTTGCTAGTTTGACAACAATTAGGAGGAAGATTAGCAGTGACAGGGAGCATAAAGAAATGATAAAAAAAACAATCATAGGTGGGCTGGGAAAAGTGATGCTAGAATTGATGGAACTTTTATCCAGGCTGAAGTGGTTGATGGGTCGATAAAGATACCAGGGAAAAGTAATGTGAATCAGTTGCTTCCATTGAGTTTGCTGGGATAGGTAAAGCTCTTGAAATATTTTGGAGAAATCTATGAGATCTGGAGTGCGTGCGGAATAACCTCCAGAGGAATCAATGATGAAAGAGAGCAGGGTGTCTGATAGGGGAAAGGAGTCGGAAGAAAAGTATAAAATTGGACCTGATGGCATGAAGCTGGATTGTATATTGCCAGTATTGTGTCCCGATCCAATTACGAGAGTCAGAAAAGGAGCATGATTGTACTTGGTTCGAATCTGTTGACTAAGCAAAGCCAAGGCGTCAGTGATACGTGCTTGAGAAGAATTGGAAGACCCCAGAGCAAGTATGTTTTCTTTGGTAAAATCAAAACTCGTAATGTTGTCGTTGACTAAAAAACTAACTATTTGTTGCGGATTTTCCTCGAGATAAGAAGATAACTCCAGTAAAAAGTGATTTTTACCTCCCTCAGCTTCTTTGTCGGCATAAAGATTGGATTGGTCTATAAGGAGCATGAGATTGAATGAAGAAGCGAGGGGTTCGATCTGCACCTGCTCAAGAGCGGGGATGCTTTGTTGATTGAGCCAATACTCTTTTTTCATTTGACGAGGCTCTTTGGTGGTGTATGCAACAAAAAGGTCGGGGTATATTGGATGATAAATGGATGGTTTTTGAGAGGGTTCAGGAAGGGCGAAACCAGAGGAAAGACCTATCAACGAGAAAAAAACAAGTAAAACGATATTTTTTGCAATCTTACTATTCTTTATTACATTCATCCTTATTCTATTGTATTCAAAAAACTGCATTAGAAAAAAAGAATGTCTTGCATAAAATAGTAATGGCTAAAAAACCGAATATGTGATTAAGGTGGGGGTGCTAGTAAATAAATGCGAATTGATGAACATCCAATTTTGGAGTTTCGAAAGGGTAAGAAAATACATTTCACCTTTGAAGGCAAAACCATTGAAGCTTTCGATGATGAGCCGATTGCTGTGTCGTTATATGCTGCGGGTGAGGTGGAGCTATCCTCCAGTCTCAAACAGAAAAGACCAAGAGGAATCTTTTGTTGTATTGGTAATTGCTCTTCCTGTCTCATGAAAGTAAACGGCATGCCCAACGTTAGGACCTGCACCAAAAGAGCTGAAGAAGGTATGATTGTTGAAAAGCAGAAGTGGGGGAAATAACGATGAACTCGTCTTATGATGTTATTATCATTGGGGCAGGTCCTTCGGGCATATGTGCCGCCAATGTTCTTGGAAAAACTGGAAAAAGCGTTCTTTTACTCGAAAGAGACCCTTTTCTTGGGGGACAACTTTTAAAGCAGAGTCATATGTTTTTTGGTTCCAGGCAACAATATGCAGGGACCCGAGGATTTGAAATAGCCCAGATATTGCAAAAAGAATTGACAAGCTACAGCAATGTAAAAGTCATGACCAATACTATTGCCAGCGGATATTATCCCGAAGAAAAAACTCTTTTAGCTCTTCAGGATGAAAAAAAGCTTCATGAGTTAAAATTTAATCAACTTATTGTAGCTACAGGCGCTTCTGAAAAGAGTTTGCTTTTCTCCAACAACGATTTACCTGGTATTTTTGGTGCTGGAGCAGTTCAGACACTGATGAACATGTATGGAGTTCTTCCAGGGAAAAATGTTGTTATGGTGGGTTCAGGAAACATCGGTCTGATTGTATCATACCAGCTCATGCAAGCGGGTGCCCAGGTAAAATGCATCATTGATGCAGCCCCTTCGATTGGAGGCTACTTTGTGCATGCTGCTAAAATACGTCGTATGGGTGTTCCGATCCTTATGCGACATACTATCCACCGTGCAATTGGGCAAAAATCTCTGGAAGCAGTTGAAATTGCAGAAGTAGATGCTTCGTGGCAAAAGATACCTGGCACAGAAAAGCTTCAGGAATGTGACGTTTTATGTCTTTCGGTAGGCTTGATGCCAATGACCGAGCTTTTATGGCAGATGGGATGCAAGATGCGATATGTTTCAGAGCTTGGCGGCTCTGTTCCTTGGCGAAATCAAGCTCTCGAAACTTCTGTGGCTGGAGTATTTGTTGCTGGGGATGCAGCTGGAGTAGAAGAAGCTAGTTCAGCCATGCTTGAAGGCGTGATAGCCGGTATTAGTGCTGCAAAAAATCTCGGAGTTCACGATAATGACTTAATGGACCAATATAATAGCTCCATGTCTTATCTGAGTGAAATCAGAAGTGGTCCTCTCGGTGAGAAAATACGGTCAGGTTTGAGCAAGGTGGAGGTAGCATAGTGTACAAGAACTTAGGGTATTTAACTGACGATGAAGTATCTGAGCTGTTTCCCTCAATGGAACGACTCACCAAAGGAATGGTAGCAATTATTGAGTGTGTCCAAAATATCCCATGTAATCCCTGTCAGGAAGCATGTCCAAGACATGCTATTAAGCCCTTTGCTGTGATGACAGACAATCCAGTCATTGATCATAACTTATGCAATGGATGCGGATTATGCATTGGGTCCTGCCCTGGATTGGCTATCTATGTACTCGACCTTAATTACACCGAAACCAGCAGTTTGATCAAGATTCCCTACGAAATGCTTCCTATCCCAGAACCAGAACAAAAAGTTGATCTTTTCAACCGAAGCGGAGAATTGATTGGGTTTGGCAAAGTTATCAAAGTACAAACTCTTAAACACAACCCCAAAACACGCATTGTGTGGGTTGAGATTCCAAAAGAGCTTTACAAAATAGCTCGAAATATAAGGGTGGTTAAGCATGACTGAGAATCCAAAAGATATTGTGGTATGTCGTTGTGCAGACGTTACGCTCCAGGAAATCAGAGATCTGATCGACCTGGGCATTGTCGATCTGGATGATATCAAGCGTCTTTCTCGGGCAGGGATGGGTCAATGTCAGGGTAAAACTTGCAGAAACCTCATTCTTGCAGAAATAGCACGAAAAAAAGGAGTAAGTATCGAAGAGGTTCAGGACTCAAGGTATAGGCCTCCAGCCATTGCTATTCCTTTGGGTTTGCTGTGTAAGGAGGAAGATCATGAAAAATAGTGCTGGAGTAGTCATTGTTGGTGGGGGAGTCATTGGATGTTCTATTGCCTATGAACTGGCTAAAAGGAATGTGAAAGACATTGTACTTCTCGAGAAAAACTCACTAGCATCAGGAGCCACAGGAAGATGTGGGGCTGGAGTCAGGCAACAATGGGGCACGGAAATGAATCTGAAGCTATCTATTGGATCAGTCAAACGTTTCGAAACTCTTCAGGAAGAGCTTGACTATGCCCATGATATCGAGTTTGAACAAAGTGGCTATTTTATGCCTGCTTATACCGAAAAACAAGTGGAACAATTTAAGAAAAATGTAGCTCTTCAACGAAAATATGGCTTGAATGTGGAGTGGTTGACTCCAGAAGAAGCTCCAAGAATTGTTCCTATTGTAAATACCAAAGGATTGCTGGCAGCCACTTTTCATCAAAAAGATGGGCATCTAAATCCATTTCATGTTACCTTTGCTTATGCTCAGGCAGCAAAAAGGCTTGGAGTTGAGATTTGTTGTCATACCGAGTTGAAGGAAGTATTCACTGAAAATGGCAAGATAAGTGGCGTTCTAACCAGTCAAGGAAAAATATCTTGCGATATTTTGATTAATGCAAGTGGTGGATGGTCTCAGGAAGTCGGACTTATGGCTGGAGTTGCCATTCCTACCTATTCTGAGCGTCATCAGATTTTGATTACCGAGCCCTATGAGGCCCTCTTCAAGCCTATGGTGATGTCTTTTTATCACAATTTTTACACTCAACAGGAGCCTAATGGAGCTATTATCATGGGTATCGGTGACCCTAATGAACCCAAAGGATTCAATATGGATCATACTCTTTCTTTTGCCCGGAAATGTTCCCAATTGGTTACAGAAGTCTTACCTCCACTGAAAAATGCTCGAATGATTCGACAGTGGTCTGGAATGTATAATATGTCTCCCGACAAAACCCCCATTATTGGAGAGGCTCCCCAGCTTAAAGGTTTTTACATGGCATGTGGATTCTCTGGGCATGGCTTTATGATAGCACCAGTCACTTCAACGCTGATAGCTCAAATGATATGTGGTGAAGCATTGGATATACCCGAAGTCAAAAACAAGCTTGATTTGGGGCGTTTTGAAAGGGGAGAGTTATTTATCGAACCAAGTGTTGTGTAAAATGATTGGAATATTCGATTCTGGTATTGGGGGGCTTTCGATATACTTAGCCCTTAAGCAATTGATGCCCCAGGTTTCCTGTATGTATTATGCCGATCATCGTCATTTTCCTTATGGAGAAAAAACGATGAAACAGATCATTCATTACACTGCAGGTATTTCCAGTTTCCTAATTGAGCAGGGTTCAGATCTTATTGTAGTAGCTTGCAATACTGCTACAATTAGTTCTATCCAATACCTACGTAAGACTTTTCAAGTACCTTTTATTGGTACGGTGCCTGCTATCAAACCAGCTTGTCTTCATTCCAAGACTAAAAAGGTTGCTGTTTTATTGACCCATACTGCCGCAAGAGGAAATGTGTTTCATGATTTGCTTTCGTCTTGGGCAAAAGGAGTCGAAGTTAAAAGTATTCGCACTCCAACCTTGGTTGAAATCAGTGAAAAACAATTGCAAGATACCCCACGAGCCTTAACCTACCTCCATACTATCCTTGATCCCTTGCAAAAAGCTGGATTTGACTCGCTTGTTTTGGGATCTACCCATTTTGTTTTTTTAAAGTCCTGGATTCAAAGGATTTATTCTGATCAATTTCAAATCTTTGATCCCGCTGAAGGCGTAGCACGACAAACCCAACGCATTCTGGATCAACTTCCAGCCCTATCGCATCATCAAGGGGATGTATTTTTTACCTCTGGAAATCTAGACGAATATCGCACAAAACTCAAAATGCTTGTAGGAGACCACATTCCATTAGAGTCCATAAAGCACATTTCTCTCTGAGGAGGGATAGATGGATTTGCTCCGAATTTTGAAACAAATAAGCACACCACTACCCTACGAAGAAAAAAAGGCTTACAACAATCAATCAGTTAAAGGGGGTTATGCTCTTTTTGCATATCAGAAGGTAAAAAAAGCCCTTGAAACTGAAACTCGTGATCAGGTGCGTCTTTTACTCATTAATCTGTTGAATACCCTGGAGCAATACCAGCGAAAAGCTGAACAAAAGATATTTCTAAAGCTGTCATCAGATATTCAAGCCTTGCAACAATTTCTTTTACAGCCCAGCAACTTACTCGAAAGTCAAAGTTTGCTCAAAAAACCTCTACGCTATCTTAAAGGGGTGGGACCCAAAAGGGAGGAGTTGTTTAAGCGGCTTGGAATCGAAAATCTTTGGGGTTTATTACATTATTTTCCACGTGATTATATGGATCGATCAAAGATTGTTCCTATCACTTCAGCGATCAATGGAGAGCGGCAAACTTTTCAAGCCAGGGTAAATGGCATCACGGAAATCAAGAAAGGTCGCTTAAGAATCTTGAAGGTCAACCTATGGGATCAGCAAGGTATGCTGAGTGTTGTTTTTTTTAATCAAAACTATTTGAAGAAAGTGTTTGAAAGCCATCTTAATCAAACGATTATTGTGTCAGGTAAGATTAGCTGGCAATACAATCACTGGCAAATGGATAACCCCGAGTTTGAGTGGATGGAAGACCAGAGTGACTCTTTGATTCATACTTCGCGTATTGTGCCCCTTTACAGATTGAGTGATGGATTGTATCCAAAATCGTTTAGAGCTGTAGTGTTTCAAGCTTTGCAAGACCATAAACAGCTCTTGTATGACATTATTCCTCAGCGCTTTTTGGATAAACATGCTTTTCCACAACGATCTGATGCTATATGGAATATGCATTTTCCCTCTTCAAGCCAACTACTTGAAAAAGCGAGGCAAAGTCTTGCTTTTGAAGAGTTTTTACTTGGTCAGTATGTGCTACAAAAAAAGAAAGCGGGATACCAAAAGCAGAATTCACCTTCCTTTTCTATCACTTCTCAAGATGCAAAGAGGTTTGAAGAGCTTTTGCCCTATACACTTTCTGATTCTCAAAACCATGTTATCCAGGAAATCATCCAGGATTTGGGGCAGACCTATCCAATGAATCGTCTAATTCATGGAGATGTGGGCTCTGGAAAAACTACTGTGGCTGCTTCTGCTCTCTTTTTTTCTTATTTAAATGGTTTTCAGTCTGCGTTTATGGCTCCAACGGAAATATTAGCTCGTCAGTGTTTTTCAAACTTTTCTAAGCTCTTTCACGACCTTGGTTTGAAATGTGATTTGCTTATTAGCGATATTCGAGAAAAGGATCGAAAGAAAATTCTTGCTGAGTTAAAAGAGGGTTCTATTGATATCATCGTTGGAACTCATGCTCTAATCCAAACAGATGTGATGTTCAACAAGCTTGGATTGATGGTGATTGATGAACAGCATCGATTTGGAGTAAGGCAGCGTTTGGAGCTTAGAAAAAAAGGCATTATGCCTCATTTGTTGGTGATGAGCGCAACCCCTATTCCACGAACTTTGGCAATGACTCGATATGGCGATCTTGACACATCCTTGATCGACCAAATGCCCTTGGGGAAAAAAAGGATCAAAACCAAGATTCTTTCTCCGCAGCAAACAAATCAGCTGTATGCTTTCATGAAAAAAAAACTTGATCAGGGAGGAAAAGCTTTTGTAGTTTGCCCCTTGATTGAAGAATCTGAAAAAATAGAGCTAGCTAGCTCGATAGAAAAAGCAAGTCAACTTGCTGATGAGTTCAGTGGTTTTTCTGTTTTGCTTCTTCACGGGAAAATGAACTCGAAAGAAAAAGAAGAGGTGATGAAAGAGTTTTCCTCCGATCGTGGGCACATCCTGGTTTCAACCACAGTGGTTGAAGTAGGAATTGATATTCCTGAAGCCAATATCATGCTTATCGAGGATGCTGACCGTTTCGGTTTAGCACAGCTCCATCAGCTTAGAGGCAGAATTGGACGACAGTCTCAGGAGGCATATTGTTTTTTGCTTCTTAAAAACAAGGAAAGCAGCTATCGATTGAAGGTGTTGGAAGATTCGGATTCGGGTTTTGTGGTAGCAGAAAAAGACCTTGAATTAAGGGGTCCAGGGGAGTTGTGGGGCGAAAAACAAAGTGGTTTTTTACTAGAAAGCCTAATATGTTTGGAAAAAGATGCACCATTACTTGAGAAAGCCAAACAAACTGCATTGGAAATCATGCAAACACCCAAAGAGTGTGAAATACTCGATTCGGAGCTTCTGTTTCGGGCTTGGACCACGGCAGAAGATGATTTAATGGCAAGCGGATAAGCTGGGTTTATTTGTTTTTAATGAGAGTGATGGTTTTGGACTCAGCAATCCAATCGGTCATGAAGCCAAATTCTTGTCCAATAAAGCTAAGGGGAACAAAAACTCTTTCGTTGTGGATTTCAGGGGGGCTGGCAAGATCGACGGTAAGGTTGTTGATGATGGCAAAGTTTCGCTTGACTTGTAGTTGTATGGTTTTCCCTTCTTTTTCGATGATAATTTCTTTGGTATTGGGAATCCACTCTGATTTTGCTGCAATTATGTCGGATATAAGTCTGAGGGGTATCATTGCATTGCCTTTATCGTTGATAAAAGCTGGAGTAGTAGTTATTTCTCCACCATTTACGTAGATGGTAGGACTTCCGATAGGAATTCGAATGATGAGTTGTTCCTGAGGGGGAGTTTCAGGAGGGGGTGTTTTTTGACCGGGGAGTTTGGGTAGATATGCGCATTGAATCACACTCATATTGACGAGGATAAGGCATACCACGCACCACATCCTGACTAGATAGCTTCTTTTTTTCATTTTCTATATACCTCCAACAAAATGAGTACTGAATAAGATTAATTTACTTTTGCAATTTATCAATATTTTCACGTCTTTTTTTTCTTTACATCATCTGGTCTTTTTGGTAAAATTGATGCTTGAATTCTATTTTGTAAGTAATTTGTTGGGGTGAAAAATGCAAGATTATGTTGAAAAAATTAATGATCACGACATGGACGAATTTGAAACCGCTATCATGTCTGGATCAGACCGACCTGTACAATCCTATCGTAGAGGAGACATTGTTACTGTAAAAGTTGTAAAAGCTGATGCTGACTGCCTTTTGGTTGATGTTGGCAGAAAAAGTGAAGTTTTTATTCCAATCGAAGAAGTCGTACATGACCCAAATCTTCCCTTGGATCAACAATACAAAGTTGGTGAAGAGATATCGGTAAAAGTAGTACGCGATGAAAAATCCAAAGGTGGAGTTTTTCTATCTAACAAGCGCGCTGTCTATTATCTCCAAATCAATGAGCTCGAATCAGTCTATCGGGACCTGACTCCCATTGATGCTAAAGTGCTCGAAAAGGTCAAAGGTGGTTTAATTGTTGATATCCAAGGTATTCAGGGCTTTCTTCCTGGTTCTTTGGTTAGTCAGAGACGCACCGAAAACCTGGATCAATATGTTGGACAGGTCTTACCCGTCAAAATCATTGAATTTGATAAAGACCGCAAGAAAATAATTGTATCCCACAAGATCGTCGAAGAAGAAATGCAACTCAAAAATAAGGATGCCCTTATTTCCACCCTTGAAATCGGATCTATCATTGAAGGAACCGTCACCAATGTGGTTGATTATGGCGCCTTTGTTGATATTGGTTCCAATGTGGAAGGTCTTGTGCATATTTCTGAACTATCCTGGAGTGGCAACAAACGTCCCTCTGACGTGCTCAAAAAAGGACAAATCATTAACGTTCGCGTCATTGGTCTCAGCGATGACCGAGATCGCATTTCTCTCAGCTTCAAACGCACTCTACCCGACCCCTGGGATGACGTTGCACAAAAATACCAAGTTGGACAAATCGTTAAAGGCACCGTAGTCAAAGACCTTGAATTTGGCGCTATTGTCGAGCTTGAAGGTGAAATCAGTGCATTTATTCATATTTCACAACTTAGCAATCATCGTATCAACTCCTTAAAGGATGTACTTTCTGTGGGCGATGAAATCGAAGCAGAAATTGTTGAAATTGAAGCCGCTCAAAAGAGAATCAAACTGAGCCGAAAATCGTTGCTTCCTGCCGTAGAAGAGAGTTCTGACCTTTACCCTTCCAATGATGAAGCTCCCCAAAACCCACCCATCAGCGACGACTACTCCTCCTATGTTGACGTGTTTGTTCCCAAAAAGTAATTAGTTTGGAGTACTGCTTGAATTGATCAATTATCATCAGCTTAGCTTGGAGCTTATCAAGCTGACTGACATCAACAAACGGATTGATGAATTGAGAGTGATTTATGAGTCCGTTTGTTCTGCTTTTGAGGTATTTATTCAAGCTCCTCACACTTACTATGATGTCTTGAAGCAAAAGGAAAATGATTATCCGATGTATGCTATGCCCATGCCTTATCCTCAATCTATACAAAGTTTTCCCTCCATTACACCTCAAAACTATGAGATATCTTCAGTAGACGGATCTCAAGCAGGGCCCTATCGGGTACTGGGATGGCCGATGGACCTTTTTCTCATCAACGTAGGCTCATTGAAGCTGATATATGGAGATAAAGCATCCTTTGTTCACCATGATAACCCTTGCATCATGCTTCAAGAAAACGATCATCTCACCTTATCAGATTCGATTGCTTTTCAGCGACAATTAGCAGAATACACCGAAGCAATCCAAGTCATCAACACACACACCCAAAGCTTGTCTTTTATTTTTCTTGATGGGAGTTTAATATGGTGGTCCCTCGATCTGGACAAAAATCAAAGCCATCGTGAAAAAGGATTGCAAACTATACAAAGCTTTTTCCAGCAAGCAAGACAAAAAAACATCATACCCCTTGGTTATATCAGTGGATCTCAATCATCTGATCTCGCAACTTGCCTCAAAACCGTCCACAGTGATGATGGCAACGATCAATTATGTGAATTGTTGTCAGGCATCAGGGATGACTATCTTCTTGAGTGGTATGCCCAAAAAAACCAACTTTCTTCCTTCATTACTCCTATTTTTGAAAGTAAAGCTGAAATTCTTCATGAATATGAGGAGCATCGCATTTTGTTTTTTTATATCTACTATCATGGAGAGTGTGCAAGAATCGAATTCCCTCACTATCATACAACTAATTTAACAAAGATTCAGCAATGTGTGTGTGACCAAATTTTAAAGGGCCAGGGTTATCCTGTAGTCTTATCCGATGTTCATCAAATTGCTGTAGTCAGGGACAACGAAAAAAGAGATATCCGAAACCTTATTCAGCAAAATCTGCATGAACAAGGCCTTATTTTGTTTGAACGAAATAAGGATCTCAGTAAAGGAATGAAATATGTATAAACCAAACAAAGAATTTAAATCATGCAACTAAGCGAAAAGTATTTAGGAGAGATTTTAAATCCAAAACAACTTGAAGCTGTTTTGAAGCTTGATGGACCTGTAGCTGTTTATGCTGGAGCTGGATCTGGTAAAACCCGAGTAATCACTTATCGTATTGCATGGATGCTTTCTCAAGGAATCCCTCTTAGTTCTATTATGGCACTCACTTTTACCAACAAAGCCTCTCAGGAAATGAAAGAACGCATCCAAGCTTTATTGGGTTATGATATTCGTTACTCATGGATAGGCACTTTTCACTCCATCTGTCTTCGATTGCTCCGACAATCGGGGGGAGATATCGGGATTAGCCCCAAATTTTCAGTTTTTGATGATGAAGATTCGCTGGCTCTTATCAAAGAGTGTATGAAACAGCTCAACCTTGACATTAAACGTTTCAACCCAAAAGCTATTCAACATACTATTTCTGAAGCAAAAATCAATCTCATCATGCCTGATCAATACTTGCAGCTTGCCGGCACGAGCTATTATACCGAAATAGTTTCCAAGGTTTACGATAACTACGAAAAAGGTTTATTACGTAATCAAGCTATGGATTTTGATGACTTAATCACAAAAAGCGTTTTGTTGTTTCAGCAATATCCCAAAGTATTAGACAAATGGCATCATCAGTTTTCTCATCTTTTGGTGGATGAGTATCAGGATATCAATCAGGCACAATATCTTTTTCTTAAGATGATGAGCTCAAAAAGAGGAAATATTTGCATTGTGGGCGATGATGATCAGTCTATATACTCATTCAGAGGCGCTGATCCAAAAATGATGATTAGCTTTACCAAGGATTTTCCTTCAGCCTCGGTGATTAAGCTCGAGGAAAACTATCGCTGTTCCAAGAATATTCTTCATGCTGCCAACGGCGTAGTATCCAAAAACACATCACGTACTGAAAAAGAGCTTTGGACCAAGAATGATGAAGGTTCCAAGATTCAGCTCTTAAATGCACAAAATGAGCGAGATGAAGCATTAAAAATTGTTCAAATCATTAAAGAAAAAGCCGAAAAAGACAAGCGACCCTATTCTGATTTTGTCCTCTTATATCGCATCAATGCTCAGAGTCGTCATTTTGAAGAAGCTTTGATTAATGAGCGTATTCCCTATCAAATGGTAGGGGGGTATAAGTTCTACCAGCGCAAAGAGATCAAAGATTTTTTAGCTTATCTTAAAGTGCTGGTGAATCCTCAGGATAGAGTCAGTTTTCATCGCATCGTTAATTATCCTAAGCGAAACATTGGTACGGTGTTTTTATCCAAGATCGATCAACTTTCAGATGAAAAACAATGCTCTTTTAAGGAAGCATGTCGAAAAATAGCCATGGAAGGCACAGCTACTCGCGGAAAAAAGGGTTTAACTGATTTTATCGACCTGATTGACGAAACTGTAGCTCTGTTGGATAAAATGCCTTTAGCAGAAGTGGCTGACGAATACCTTACGAAATCGGGTATTTACGAAGCGTTGTTGGAAGAGTATCCCGAAGAAATTGCCCGAGAAAAGAAAGAAAACCTTCAAGAATTGATTAGTTCTATTCGTCAATATGAAAGAGAAGAGGAAAACTCTAATCTTGCCGATTTTCTCAATGATATTGCCTTGTACTCTGACCTGGACAAATTTGAAGATATCAAAGAAAAGATCACGCTTATGACCCTCCATTCTGCAAAAGGTTTGGAGTTTCCCATTGTATTTATGGTAGGATTTGAAGAAGGCATCTTCCCTCATTATTTATCCAACAACAACACCGATGCTCTTGAAGAGGAAAGAAGGCTTTGTTATGTGGGTATCACCAGGGCTAAGGAAGAATTATACATTTCATGTGCGAAAATGAGGGAAATCTATGGCAAAGCCACCAGAACTCTTCCATCAAGATTTTTGGAGGATATTCCTGAAGATCTGCTGAAGCATATGCCTATGTCTTTGAATGGTCGCAATTGCGAAGCAAACAAAGAACTCAACTCCTTTCAATCTTATTCCGCACGTTTGCCTTCTTATCGACCTTCTAGCAAAGTAAATCCATCCGAACCAGATGATTTTAGCGGACTTAGTTTTGACGAGCTCTCTCCAGGGGACTCAATTGAGCATAAAGCCTGGGGTTTGGGCAGAGTGTTAAAAAAAGATTTGGTACAAGAAGAATCAGTAGTGCTCATCCATTTTAGCACTGTAGGTGAGAAAATGGTCAACTTGAAATACGCTCCCATCAAGAAAGCTTCAGCTTCGATCAACGAATAAGTTTTGTTTGCATAAAAAAAAGGGGAGCTCTTAAAGAGCTCCCCTTTTTTTTATTGGTGTTTAAATACTATCTGCGTTTTGGGGTGTTTTTCTTTTTCTTGGGACTTGGAGTTTTTTCGGTGTTAGAATCCTTCATTGGTTCGGTGGCTTGAGTCTTAATTTTGCCATTTCCACCCACGAGCTGAGAACGACCTTTTTCGTCCCATTTCATTACCCGTTCTTTTTTGTGTTCGAACATTACCAATAAGGGCACTACAATGTAAATGGAGGAAAAGGTTCCTGCAAATAGACCTACGAGAAGAATAGTGGTGAAGTCTCGAAGAGCTGCTCCAGTATAAATTGTTAGGAAAATAACTGCGGTAATGGTAGTAACTGAGGTGAAGATTGAACGGGTCCAGGACTCGGTAACGCTTTTGTTGGCAAGGTCGGCAAAGGACATTTTGTCTCTGAAATATTTCATGTTTTCTCTAAGGCGATCCAGGATGACGATACTGTCTTGGAGAGAATAAGCCGTGATTGCAAGTAGAGCTGCGATAGTAGGAGTATTGAGTTGAATTCGGAAAAGAGCTAAAACTCCAAGGCAGACTGAAATATCATGAACTAAAGCCAAAACTGCAGCCAGTCCATGTTTGGGCTTGAAGCGAATCGCGGTATAGATCAAGATCATAAGTAGAGCAAAAAGAACAGTTAAAATTGCATTTCTTCGGAGCTCTCCGCCAATGACCGGACCTATTTTTTCGACAGACATACTATCTTTTACGATAGTGCCAATATCTTTTTCGAGTGTGGCAAGAAGAACTTCAGTGTCAACATTTTCAGAGATACGAATCATGGCATATTTTTTGTTCTTTTGATCCAGCTGAATTATGGCGCCATCGTATCCCAATGTTCCGAGAGATGCTCTGATCTCAGCTACGCTAACTTCTTTTTCGAAGCTAGCTTTCATGAGCAGACCGCCTGTGAAATCGATTCCCAGGTTTAGTCCTCCACGCGCTGGAATTAGGATCATGCTAATGATGATTGAGGATAACGCAAGGGTTAATAATAACTTGCTTTTTCCAATGATATTCCATTCAAGAATGGGCTTTATGTTCATTGCCAGCTCCTTCGATTGGTTTTAAATTTGATGATGAAATATTGCATCCTTAAACTCCTAAGATTCTTTTCTTCATCTTGTCAAGATCGGAAGCAAAGGTTTCGAGAATGAAACGAGTAAAGAAGAGAGAAGTAACAAGGGCGGCGATGATACCAGCAATCAAAGTGACTGCAAAACCCTTGACCTGAACAGTACCGAAGGAGTAAAGGATAAACATAGCCAGAACCATGGCAAGGTTGGAATCGACAATGGCGGTCAAACCGTAGCGATATCCTGCGGCTACTGCGGAACGGATGGTGCGACCTCTTGCATGTTCCTCTTTGATGCGCTCAAAGACAATAACGTTGGAGTCGACAGCCATACCTACCGAGAGTATGGCGGCTCCAATGGCTGGTAGCGAAAAAGTAGCATTAATAAAGACAAGGAAGCCAAAATAAATCACTACGTAGAAGAAAAGAGCTGCTGCAGCGATAACACCAAGGAAACGATACAAAATCAGCATCAGGAGCATGACTGCCAGGATGGCAATCAAGGCACCAGTTTGGCTGTTGTCGATAGTGTCGCGACCCAGGGTGGGGCCAACGATGCGTTCTTCAAGAAATTCCAACTTTAAAGGAAGGGATCCGCCCTGGAGGAGGGCAGCAACTTCCTGGGCTTCTTTGGTGGATTCTTTTCCGCCAAAAGTTATAACTGCGTTTCCATCGCGGATGGGTTCGTTTACTTTGGGAGCAATTAAAAGTTGGTCGTCGAGGAAGATGCTGATGGTTTTATCGACATTGCGTTCGGTGCCTTCAGCAAATAAACGTCTTCCTTCATCGTCCCATTCAAGAGATACTACGGGTTCTCTGACTCCGCCTTCTTTTGTGGCTTGAAATTGAAACAGAGCTTGTTTCAGGTTTTTGCCAGTAACGATGGTTTCGCCTGCTTCGTCTTTGAAAGTAAGGACTGCAATACGGCCAATGACGTTTTTGGCTTGGTTGATGTCGGTAAAACCGGGGATATCTACAATGATACGGTTGTCACCTTCGATATTGACGATGGTTTCGGATACACCCAGGGCGTTAACACGTTTTTCGATGACACTTTTGGTTTGTTCCATTTCTTTGGCAGAAATTTTGTCATCATCGGGTTTTTCTGGTTGAAGATCCTCGTTGGTGACTACTAAAGGTTCTTCTTCTTTGGGTGTTTCGCTAGCAGGTTCAGGATTTGCAGTTTCAGTATTTTCCTGATTTTCTTTAACTTCAGCTTCTTCGGTGGGTGGAGTTGCTTCTGTTTCCGTTTCAGCCTTGGCGTCAAGAATTGGTTCGGCTACCAGCACTAAATGAACTCCACCTCGCAGATCCAAACCATAACGTACTGGATTTTTCTTTTGAAAAACACTCTGATAAATACTTACAGATGAAAGAGCAAGTATAATGACCATTACGATCAATTGTCCCCATTTTATTTTTCTCATAGACTCACCTTTCCCATATATAATCAAACAAACCTCAATTATAAGTCTGCAATTTACAAGTGTCAATTATAGCATGAACTACTTGTAATTACTTTGGATATTTGTATGCTATTATTCTCATGAAGATACATCCAGATGACCCTAAAGCAGTCGATATTTCGATCGTATCCATAAAGGAATGTTTCTCTTCCTGGATACAGCGAGAAGATTTTGAAGGCTTGATGGAGGCTTACCTGGATGCTTTGAGCCACATTCAAAAAAGCATCAATCTTACTTCAAGTCCTCTTAGAGATGATTTGTTGAAACATGTCCAAGAGAGCATGGAAATGTTTTTTCTGTTGAACGAAGACAAGCAAAAATCAGCGCTTCAGCTTCTTGATATTGGCTCGGGTGGAGGTTTTCCTGCCATTCCCCTTGCTTGTGCTATGCCTTCATGGAAAATTGTGATGACCGAAGCCACTCAAAAGAAAGCGATATTCCTGGAATGGATCAAGCAGGGTTTGAATCTCAGTAATGCCTTTGTTCATCCTGGTCGAGTAGAAGACTGGATCGAAAAGAAACCCTCATACCGCTGTGATATTCTTAGCGCTAAAGGCGTGGGCAAGGCATCTTACCTATTAAATCTGGCAAGAGATCTTTTAAGGCCCCAAGGCTTGTTGGTCTTATGGAAAAGTAGAGCTGAAGTGGAAGACCAGCTTCGAGTGTACCCTGATTTTGTTATAAAGAGCACTCATACCACTCTTTTAAGCAAGTCGGTGCTTGCTCTTCAGTTTATTGGGAAAAAAGCTCGTGTTCGCTAAGATTAAAAGCCTTTACATGAATGGGCTTCAAGCCATTGAGATTGATGTTGAGGTGGACACCCACCGCTCTGCTTTACCCTCTTTTTCCATTGTGGGTTTGCCTGATACTGCTGTGCAAGAGGCAAAAGAACGGGTCCGCTCCGCTATTCGCAATGCTGGTTTTCATTTTCCCATAGAGCGTATTGTGGTCAATTTGGCTCCTGCAGATGTTCGCAAAGAGGGCTCCAGCTTTGATCTGCCGATTGCGATGGGCATCCTCAAAGCAACAGGGCAAATCGAATTTGACGAAAACCAACATTATTTTTCTGGTGAGTTGTCTTTGGATGGAAATTTACGACAAATTCCCGGAATGCTCCCCATGACTTTATTTTTAGACGAACTACCTGCCAAGGCTGGAATAAACCTGTTTTGCCCATTTGGGAACATTCATGAAATCCATGCGAGAAAAGCTGTGGTGTATCCTGCAAAAAATTTGGAAGAAGTAAGTGAGTATCTTTCAGGAAAACGTAGCTGGGTAGATTATTCGCCTTGTTTGGATGAAAAAAGTGAAACAGACCATGAAGAGATAGGCGATTTCGCTGAAGTTGCTGGGCAGGATTTTGCTAAACGAGCCTTGGAAGTTGCTGCAAGTGGCTTTCACAACATTATCATGACAGGACCTCCTGGGACTGGAAAAACCATGATGGCTAAACGTTTGCGATCGATTCTTCCACCGATGAGCCAGGAGGAAGCGATTGAAGTTACCAAGATCTATAGCATTACAGGCTTGCTATCCTCTGGTCAACGTTTGATACGAATGCGACCTTTTCGTTCTCCTCATCACTCTGCATCTTATGTGTCTATTGTTGGGGGAGGCGCCAATCCCAAGGCCGGGGAAATCACCCTGGCACATCGAGGAATTCTTTTTATGGATGAATTCCCCGAGTTTCGCAAAGATATCATCAACATGTTACGCCAGCCCCTGGAAGAGGGATCGGTAACTATTGCCCGAATGAAGTCCACTATCTGCTTTCCTGCGCGCTTTTTACTTATTGCAGCTATGAATCCCTGTCCCTGTGGTTTTTTGGGAGACCCTCAAAAAGAGTGCACTTGCAATCCTGCTCAAGTGATCCGTTATCGCTCTCGGTTAAATGGTCCCATCATGGATCGAATGGATATTGTGACTGAAGTTCAACGTATTGATTCGACTCATTTAATTTCAGGCAAAAAACAAGAAGCTTCGGCTGATATCCTGACCCGAGTGCAACGCACCCATCACATCCAGGAAGAGCGTTATAAGAATGAGACTTTTCTCTTCAATAGCGACATTCCAGCAAAATCTCTTCATCAATATTGTGTTGCAAATGCCGAAGCCAAAGGCTTTCTTGAAAAGGTAGCCCAACGGATGCAACTCTCTGGTAGAGCAATCACACGAGCTTTAAAAGTAGCCCGAACTATTGCAGATATGAGAGAATCTGCCATGATCGAGATGCCTGATATTGCAGAAGCTCTTCAATACCGTTTGAGGGAAAGCTAATATTAGAAGGGAGGGTAAAACCCTCCCCAAAGTCTATGCCGGGGATGGCACAGGAAAGTTGATGAAATCAGTTGAGCTGACTGGATCTTCTTCCTCAGCTTCTTCAAGCGAATCGTCATGATCTGGCACCACTCGATCAACGTCTCTGATCATTGGATTCATATATCCCCAAAGACCTGCCAGTACCCCAAGAATACCAAATATAAACATCATGAGCGCCATACCTGAGCCTTTGCTGGAGCCCACTAATCTGGTGAAAAGAGAAAAAATTCCACTGGGATTCAGCATCATGGGCTCAAAGAATTTATCTGCCAAGGGCCCTGAAACAAGCATGGCAATTGGAGAGATACACTGAGCAATAAATCTTCGACTGGAGAAAACTCTTCCCTGAAATTCAGGAGGCACCTTGGACATCCAGATAGCCTGGCTGGAAGCATGCGAAATGGAACCAAATATACTGACCAGCAAGCCCCCAATAGACCACCAAAAGAGGGTATCTCCGATTCCAAAAAACACAGCACCCAACAGCGAAGATCCCGATACCCCGAGTATTACTCCAAGACCTTTCCGTTTGGGTCCTCCCCAAATACCTACCAGGAGACCTCCAACTACCCCTCCGATTCCAAAAAATGATTGCGCTGCGCCAAGGATCATTTGGTTGTTTCCTGTGCGGGACAGAATCATAGGTGCATATACCATTTGACCCAGGGTGCCAAATAAATTGGAAAGAAAAAACACTCCCAACAGACCTAAAAGGGGCTTGCGGTCCCAGATGTAACGAAAGCCGAACAAGCTGTCTTTCCATAGAGAATTTTTAACAGTTGCACTGGTTTTTGGGTGAGGAATCTTGACAAGAGCTATAGTGGATACCGCTAACATAAGCGTGATTAGATCTATGATTAATACTCCTTTGACTCCGATGAAGCCAACACAAGCTCCAGATAACACTGGAGACAGGATGTAGACTCCAGCTTCGGTCATGGAGGTAAGCCCTGTGGTGCGTGCAAATTGTTCCTTGGGCACCATGATACCAATCGCTGCTGAGTAGGCTGGGAATTGCAATGATTGGAAGATTCCGCTCCAGGAAGCAGCTATATAAAGATGCCAAATCTGTAGCTTTCCGCTCAGAAGCAGAAGGAAGATAACAAAAGTTGCCAAACCAGAGCATACATCACTCAGGATCATCACGGTTTTTCTGTTCCATCGATCAACCAAAGCTCCTGCCAAGGGGCTGAAAATGAGGGTAGGCAAAAAGTGGAAAAAGCCAACTAAAGCAAGCGAAGTTGCTTTTCCAGTGATTTGCCAGGCCCATAGCGTGAGTGCAAAAGCAGTCATGGAAGTACCCAGGAGGGAAAAAAGCTGTCCTGACCAGAGAATTAAAAAATCCTTCATTCCTTTTGGTAATTTTACTAACATCATATTCACTTCCATTAATATATAATTTATAAATACAAATAAATATATTAATAAAATTAAATTAAAAGTCAATAAAATATAATTCATACCATTCACTACTTGACAATACATCATAGCTAAGTACAATTGGTTGTGCGCACTATTATGTATTACATAGGTGGAATAAAATGGGCATTGAGACTCAGATTTTAAAGGGTTTGCTCGAAAGCTGTTTGCTTAAAGTGATCGAGCAAGAACCTACCTATGGCTACAAAGCAGTGGAGCAATTAAACCTACTGGGTTTTGATGTGAATGAAGCCACGGTATATCCAATACTTGTGCGACTCACCAACAAAGGATTTCTTTATGTAAAAACCCAAGCTTCTCCAATGGGGCCAGAACGAAAATATTACCACATCACTCCTCAAGGCAAAGAAAGTCTGGAAGAATTCAATCTTACCTGGAAACGCATTCAATCCATCGTCAACCAGGTGATGAAGGAGTAAGTATGAAAAACTGGAATACAAATAAAGAGAAAAAACTGTCAGTATTAAAGTATCTTGCATTCATTCTTCTCATTGCTGTCTGGTTGAGTATGACTATCTTTACATACCCACTGTATAATGAATCAGAATTGATAAGGTATTTTTTATTCATCAGCTTTTTAACTTTGAATTGTGTGGTAATAGCTTATTTTATTCTCCTGTTAGGGAGAAAAACTGAGCAGGAAAAAGCCTTGACAGGTCAGTATCAAGAACACTATATGGTTATAAAAAACAAAATCAATATATCATTATTAAACGTAAAAAGTAAAAAAACATCTATTTTTGATGTGTTGACCATTCTCCTGGAAGCTCAAATATCACATAAAAACATATCGGTACTAATTCCTAATCCTGAGGAGTTTGCTCAGGAAGTTATTGATGCTTACGGTATAAGATCTTATGGCATGCTGGAAGTAGTTGGTGGTTTGTTGTGGATTTTTCTATTCTTGTTTTATTGGTATTTTGTCACATGGTTACCAGAATTTTTTTTTCCTGATCGTACTTCTGTAAACTGAAATATTTTTTCACATACCATATCTGTAAGTACAATATTGTTAGCTTTACTTATGTTCGGAAATCCCATTTTAAATTACTATGCACATAATAATGTTCGGTTAGATGTCCGAAAAATAGGGATTATCATCATATTATTTTTTAGCTCCGTTATATTTGGATTACAATCACTGAGCAATGTTTTCGGAATTGGATTTAACATCATATTGCATCAAATACAACTGATTCCTGATTTTCAAACTTTGATCATTTACGCTTTATTTTTTTCATTTTTACTTTTATCTCGCGTGTTATTGACTAGAAGAAGAAAGTTGAGATTTACCAATAGAGATGAGAGAAAAAAAGATTACACAAGAATTAATCGAATAATAACTGCAGTTTTGTATGTGTTTATTATCATTACCTCTCTTTCAGTTATTTTTACATTTGCTACTATTTCCTAGAGATATTTATACAGCGTAATGTAACAACTGGAAGATCTCTTTGGGAGCACCATTTGCTACATTGGCAAGGCTTACAATCGGGGGAATACCCCTTTGCCATCGGCAACGGAGCTATCTATATAGGTAATGTAGAGGGAAAATATCTTTGCGCGCTGAAATGAAAGAAGACAATAAAAAAAGGCTGGGGATTTAGCCCAGCCTTTTTTGAACAAAGAACTAATTCGATTAGAGTTGATTAAAGAAATTGTTGATAACTTCAGCAACTTCTGCGGATACTCTGTTTTGGCCTTCGACCGTTTGGGCTCCGATATGGGGGGTGAGGGTTACATGAGCTTTTTGGGCGATAGGGTGGGTGTTGTCGGGAGGCTCTTTTTCAAAGACATCCAGACCTACAAAAGAAACATGTCCCTGGTCGAGAGCTTCGATCAAAGCTGCTTCTTCGATGATGCCACCGCGAGAGCAGTTGATGATGCCTACGCCTTTTTTGAGTTGAGTAATATTACTTTTATTGATCATGCCTTTAGTTTCATCGGTTTTGGGGCAGTTGACGGAGATGATATCGGCTTCCTGTAAGATTTTGTTTAGATCGGTCATTTCAACCCCAGCAGGTACTTCTTTGGCATAGGGATCGAAAGCGAGAACCTTCATTCCGAAAGCCATGGAACGGGTGGCGATTTCTTTACCGATGTTGCCTACTCCGAGGATACCCAGTGTTTTGCCGTAAAGCTCTTTGCCTTTAAAAGTTTTCTTTTCCCATTTGCCAGCTTTCATGGATTCGGTGGCGTCGGTGAGGTCGCGTACTCCAGAGAGCATCATGCCCAAGACCAATTCAGCCACAGATACCGATGAAGCTTTGGGAGTGTTCATGACTTTGATACCCTTTTCGGTAGCAGCTTTTTTGTCGATATTGTCGGTACCGACTCCGCCTCGAACGATCAGCTTCATGTTGTGAGCGTTAGCAATTTGCTCTGCAGTGACTTTGGAGCGGGATCGTACCACCAAGGCATGATATTCTCCTATTTCAGCAGTCAATTCTTCGGGGGTGATAGCTGTTTTTTCGATTACTTCGAGCTTTGGATTGCTTCTGAGAAGTTCCAAACCTTCTTTTGAGATTTGATCTGCAATTAATACCTTATACATTATACTTCCTCCTTATCAGGAAATTAATGCTTCAAGAGTTGCTGCTACAGCTTTGCCTTTATCAAACTGGTAGCCCATCTCCATAAGCGCTCTTTCAACTACGGATACACCTAACACAGCGTCATTGTCGTTGACGTTGCCCATGGTGGAAATACGGAACACTTTGCCTTTGATTTCGTCTTGACCACCAGTGAGGGTAACTTTATATTTGTCACGACATAGTTTAACTAATTTGTCTCCATCGATACCTTCTGGGCAAAGAACTGCACTACAAGCGCTCCCGGTGTGCTCGTTGAAAATCTTGAGCCCAATCGCAGCCATCCCTTTTTTGATAGCGTTGGCTAAACGAGTGTGTCTTGCCCAAACATTTTCGAGCCCTTCTTCTTTGATCAGTTTTACTGCTTCATTGAGTTGGATGATGAGGCTGATGCCTGGGGTCCAGGGGGTGGTATTTTTTTCGAGATTTTTAAGAGCTTTTTTCCAGTCAAAATAGAATTTTGGCATTTTGGATTGTTCCATGAGTTTTTGAGCTTTCGCATTGATACTGGCAAAGGCAAGACCCGGAGGGAGCATAAGACCTTTTTGAGAACCAGAAACTACGACATCAACTCCCCATTCATCGGTTTTAAGTTCGACTACTCCAAGACCAGAGACTGCATCAACTACCAGGGCAGTGTCGGTGTTGCGAGTAATTGCGCCAAGAGCTTGGATATCAGTGACTCCACCAGTAGATGTTTCGGACAGAGTGGTAAACACTGCTTTAACATCAGGGTTTTCCTGAAGAAGTTGTTTGATGTGGTTGGGATCGACTACGGTGTTCCAGGGGATAGTGACCAGGATAGTATTTAGGTTGTAGGCTTTTGTGAGGTTTGCCCAACGTTCGCCAAATTTTCCGCCTACAATAACAATTACTTTATCGCCAGGGGAAAGAAGATTGACAACCGCAGATTCCATGGCGCCAGTACCAGATGATGCAAAAATGACAACTGGGTTTTGGGTCTGATAAATATATTGTAGACCTTTGGTGGCTTCCGCAAAAATAGCTTCGAACTGGGGGGTTCGATGGTGCATGATGGGAAGGGCACCAGCAACCAAAACCTCTTCGGGTACCTGGGTGGGTCCCGGTGTTAATAGAATAGATCTACGCATACGTTCCTCCTCGATTAATTATTTTTCAATACTAAATTCAGTTCTATTATAACAAAAAAAAAGATTTTAAAACTCCCATGAAAAAAGCCTGAAAAAGAAAAAACCCCCCCTACAAAAAAGTAGGGGGGGCAGGATTCCTGCGTAATTCAAGAAGTGATCCTTAGAAAACACCATGGGCAAGCATCGTGTTGGCTACCTTAAGGAAGCCTGCGATATTTGCTCCTTTAACTAAGTTGTCGGTATAGCCATATTCTTTTGCTGTTTTGCTGGAGTTGTGATAGATATTGACCATAATTTGTTTTAACTTCTGATCTACTTCTTCAAAAGTCCAACCGTAACGCATACTATTTTGACTCATTTCAAGAGCAGAAGTGGCTACTCCGCCAGCGTTGGCAGCTTTAGCAGGACCAAAGAGTACCTTATTGTCTTGGAAGACCTTGATAGCTTCAGGAGATGAAGGCATATTGGCACCCTCAGCAACGGCAAAGACTCCGTTCTCCACGAGTTTTTTGGCCCAATCGCCATCGATTTCATTTTCTGTGGCACATGGAAGGGCAATATCTGCTTTGACTCCCCAGATTCCTCTCCAGCCCTCATGATATTCTGCAGTGGGATGGTGCTTGACATAGTCGGAGATACGTCCGCGTTCTACCTCTTTAATTTGTTTGACGGTATCGAGTTTGATGCCAGATTGATCTACGATGTAGCCATTGGAATCTGAAGCAGTAATAACGATTCCACCGAGTTCCTGGGCTTTTTCTGTAGCATAGATGGAAACATTTCCTGATCCTGAGATGATGATTTTCTTGCCTTGCAGACTTAAGCCTTTGTCTTTAAGCATTTCGTCTGTAAAGTAAAGCAAACCGTAGCCTGTGGGATAAAAATTATAGGATCGAGCAACTCCTGAAATCAAGGGATAATAGTGGTTATTCCAACTTCTCCCCACTACCTCTTGAAGTATGATACCCATTTTTTCTTCCTCTATACGGTGTTGAGTTGATTCGATGTAATTTTTGGCTTGACGAAAAAAGGTGGAGGCATACACCAACTTGATTGCATCGGTGAGGTTTTGAAAACGTTGACTTGCTTCAAGGTGGTTGTTAGGGACCATTTTTGTAGCGTAAACTCCTGCGAAAGGTTGATACAATGCATCTTCGAGAAGACTGGAAGACCTTACAGCTAAAGGTTTACGGGTGTTCATGATAAAATCTCTCAAATCGCCAATAACGGTTGGGGGTAACTCAGCATTTAAAAAAGCGTGAGCTATGCGCATATCTGAATCTTCTTTTAAACAAGCTGGAGCTAGATTGTTTTTTTGGATAAACTCATCAAAAATATCTGTTCCAAGAATGAGAGAACGAGGAATGCTTACATGTATTTGGGGATATTTCTCTTCCAAACGGAAGTTTTGGAGTACTTTGTCCATAAAAACCAATCCTCTGGCTTTTCCACCAATTGAACCCTCTCCAAGCTTGGAAATGTGCCAGTAGTTGTAACTGCTTTTCCTGCTGAAGGGTACTAGAGAACCCATTTTTGATTTTCGGAGATAAAGTTGTATTAAATCCTTGGTTTTCTGACGGAAACGTATTGGATTTTTTTCTTCCAACAAGTCGTCACAATAAAGTAAATCTGCAAGCTCAAATTCAGCTCTTACCCAAAACCATCGTTTTAGGTAGTTGCCATCATACTGCTTTCGAAGGATATCTGGCGGAAGAGTATCAACGATGCTTAATAAACCTTCAATAGTGCTCGTTCTTGCTATTTCACTTCCATCACTATTTTTAAAAACCAATTCTCCGAAACCGAAGTATTTATTTAAAACGGTTTTAAAGTCTCGAATTAATGTTTTGGAGTTTTTATCAAGATATCCTGCTCCGATATTTTTTATCAAAGGATGAACATTGTTTTCACTCGATTGGATGATAATCGGCAAATCAGGGAAAGAAAGATGAAGCATTTGTGCGAAATCAACTCCTGCTGTGGGATCTTTTTTTCCTGATCGATCGTAGCATAAGTCTGTAATGATACCGATTAAATGGTGTTTGTATTGTTTGTAGTACTCGACCCCTTCCTCGTAAGTATTTGCGAGTAGTATCTTGGGTCTGGCTTTTAATCTTAGGATTCTGCTCATGTAGGGAAGGTCATCTCTGAATGAAGCGGACATTTGAGTCCATAGTGCTTCGTCGATCACATGAAAGTACGATGAGTAAAAAGGAACAGAGTCTTCAACCAGAAGCAGACATGGTACGTTTAGCAGTTGGATATCATGCAGAGCATTGATTTTGTCTTCAACATACTGGATGATTCCAAGTAATATTTTTCCCTCTCCTTGCCATAAAAAAACTTGGTCAACCATCAGGGTTTTATCATTACCAGTGAAAGGTAACAAATCTTCGGAATGGAATGCCAGACCAATCAAGGGTAAATCAGGGTAGTTTGATTTGATATCTTGAAGCAGATGTTTTTGGTGTTGATCATTCTTTCGAAGTACAGCAATTACTAATTGAAAAGGGTGTTCCTCCAGTTTTAACCTGGCTTCTTCAAAGCTGTTTACTCTGCTTATTACAGGGATAAAGCCATAACCTTTCTGAGAATAAGATTGGATCATGAGATCAATCAATCGACCTTCTTCTTCTAAAAGAAAAGCATCATACAAGCTGGCAATAAGTAAGACCTCTCTGATGACTTTGGGAGTCAGTTTTTTAAACTTTTCTGTGTAACTATCATCTAAAGAGTCGTATGCATTAATGTTAACTTGTTTGTTGTTCACTTTTACTCCACTCTTATATTCATGATTAGCTGTATTATACCTTGAAGTTTTGAGTTAGAAATAAAAAATGAAATAAAAAAAGCGGGGCTTAAAGCCCCGCTTAAATAAATACGAAAAAGGGATGACTAGCTTATACCCAGCCTCTGAGTTTGCAAGCTTTGGCTACGCGTTGAATTGAAATCATGTATGCTGCATCGCGCATATAGACTTTCTTTTCTCTGGCAAGAGCAGAAACCTGTAAAAAGGCATCAGTCATTTTGGTGTCGAGTTTGGAGAGTGCTTCGTCTTTGGTCCAGAAATAGTTCATGTTGCATTGTACTTGTTCGAAGTAACTGCAAGTGACACCACCGGCATTGGCTAAAAAGTCTGGAATAAGGAAAATGCCTTTTTGCTTAAGGATTTCATCAGCTTCGGGTGTGGTTGGTCCGTTGGCGCCTTCGCCCATAAGGATAACTTTTTTGGAAATCTTGGGAGCAGTATTTCCGTTGACTTGGTTTTCGAGAGCGCAGGGAAGAAGAATATCTACTTCTTGTTCGATCCAGGCGTCTCCAGGAAGAATTTCATAGCCCAGGTTTTTGGCTTTAGCTTTGTCTATGCCACCAAAACGGTTGGTGATGGTAAGAAGTTCGTCAACATTGACACCAGAAACTTTTCTGAAAGTGTAAGATGCTTGGTCGTCTTGATCCCAGCTTGATACAGCAACAATGGTTCCACCATATTCAGCATAAAGCTTGCCAGCGTGTTGTGCAACATTACCAAAGCCTTGAATTGATGCGGTGGTTTTTTTGATATCGATGCCCATTTCGCGTAATGCTTCGCGTACGGTGTAGATTAAGCCATAACCCGTAGCTTCGGTTCTACCAAGGGAGCCACCGCTACCGACGGGTTTGCCTGTGATGAAGCCAGGATATTTGCCATTATGGATGGTTTCGTATTCATCCATCATCCAGAGCATATGCTGAGGGCTTGTCATAACATCTGGGGCAGGGACATCCTGTAAAGGACCAATGTTTCTTGAAATCTGACGTACCCAACCGCGGCAAATACCTTCCTGTTCTCTTTCTGAGAGATGATGTGGGTCACAAATGACTCCGCCTTTTCCGCCACCGAGAGGGATATCGACTACTGCACACTTCCAAGTCATCCAAGTGGCCAAGGCTTTGACTGTATCAGCTGTTTCGTGGGGGTGAAAACGAATACCACCTTTGCATGGTCCTCGAGAGTCATTGTGTTGAACTCGAAAACCCTGGAAAACTTTGATACTTCCATCGTCCATTTTTACTGGGATTTGAAAATGATATTCACGAAGGGGGTTACGAAGTAAAGTGCGTGTGCTTTCGTCCAGGCCCAATTTCTCAGCAACACTATCAAATTGCTGTTGTGCCATCTGAAAAGGGTTAAATGCTTTATCGGCCATTAAAACTATCCTCCTAAAAATACTTTATTATTGGTATATTTCCGTATACCAAAGGTAGTTTAATATAAAAGAATTACTTGTCAAAAAAGCTAAATTTAGGTAATTTCTGCATTTTGAGTTCCTGTTCCCTCTTTTCGTAAATGTAGCATGAAATTATTGGAAAAAAGGAAGCTAACCATATAATGGAAAATGTGATTGCCTTTTTCTATTCTTTGGAGGTTTTATGGATATAAAAAGATTTGGCAAAGCGAAAAGGAAGATAATCCGAAACTATTCTGATACTTTTCACGAGTTATTCCCAACAATTTAACCCAATCTTTATTGGGTTCTTTTTAATTTTTGACGCTAGTTTATCTAAACAAAAGGAGTATCAATGAAAGAATGCTGTGAGTCTTCAAACATGTATGAAAAAAGAATGGATGAAATGCAAAGCGATTTGAGTCTTTTAGAGCCCATTTTGGACAAATATAAAAAAAAGACTGGTAGCTTAATTTCTATACTTCAGAAAGCACAAGAAGTTTATGGCTTTTTGCCTTTGGATGTGATGGACAGAATTTCAGAAGCCACAGGTATTAAAGCACCAATCATATATGGTGTGGCGACTTTTTATACCCAGTTTCGCTTAAATCCAATTGGAAAGTATCTGATTATGTTATGTAAAGGTACTGCATGTCATGTCAATGGAGCAGGAGCAATCGAAGAAGCGATATGTGACGAGTTGCATATAGTGGATGGAGAAACCACTCAGGATAAACTTTTTACGTTAAATAATGTAGCTTGTCTTGGATGTTGTAGCCTTTCTCCAGTTATGATGATCAACGGTGAAACCTACGCAAAGCTGACTCCGGATAAAGCCAGAAAAATACTGAAGGAACTTCGCAAAAGTGAGAACGAGAATGATAGGAAGGTGGAATCATGAAAATAGTAGTTGGTCAGGGGAGTTGTGGGATAGCTGCAGGAGCCAATAAAGTTTGTGAAGCATTAAACCATGAAATGATTCAAAGAAACATGTCTGATCGTGTTGAAACTACTGGTTGTTGTGGAACATGTTATCTTGAACCTGTGGTTGACGTATATGATGTTTTTGGAAATAAAACTACTTTTGTTCAAGTGCAGAGCGATTGTGCTCCTGAAATTATCGATTTTGCATTGCTTGGCAAAGAACCCAGCAAAGCTCAAAAAATGTCGCTTGAGGATCTTGATGCTCAACGTAAACAAAAAAAGGTTGCTCTTCGAAACGCAGGAACCATAAATCCTGAAGATATTAATGATTACCTAAAATGTGAAGGATATGAAGCAATCAAAAAGTGTTTAAGCCAAATGACTCCCGAGCAACTCATTGAAGAGATTAAAATTTCAGGTTTAAGGGGTAGGGGAGGAGCTGGATTTCCCACCTGGTTCAAGTGGAGAGCGGCCTTTCAACAAAAAGATAAACCAAAGTATATTGTATGCAATGGCGACGAAGGAGATCCAGGTGCTTTTATGGATCGTAGCATTTTGGAAGGAGATCCGCATAGTGTTATTGAAGGAATGATGATTGGTGGATATGCCATAGGCGCTAATGAAGGAATTTTGTATGTTCGTGCAGAGTACCCCTTGGCAATCAAACGATTGGAAATAGCAATTGAACAAGCAAGGTCTAAAGGTTTGCTTGGGAAAAATATCTTTGGTAGTGGATTTGATTTTGATGTTTGGATCAAAGCGGGTGCAGGTGCTTTTGTCTGTGGCGAGGAGACTGCTTTAATAGCATCATTGGAGGGACAACGGGGTATGCCTCGTTTAAAACCTCCATTTCCTGCCCAAAAGGGATACTGGAACAAACCAACCAACATCAATAATGTGGAAACTTTTGCCAATATCCCCTGGATTATACTTAACGGAGGCTCAGCTTTTGCAGCTATGGGAACCGAAAAGAGCAAAGGAACAAAAGTCTTTGCCTTAGCTGGAAAGATAAAAAAAGGGGGCTTGGTTGAAATTCCAATGGGCTTGAGCCTGAGAGAAGTCATCTTCGATATAGGGGGAGGCATCCTGGACGACAAAAAAGCAAAAGCAGTTCAAATGGGTGGCCCATCAGGTGGTTGCATTCCTGAAACTCTCTTTGATACTCCTGTTGATTATGAGTCGATCACTGAAACTGGAGCCATCATGGGATCAGGGGGAATGGTGGTAATGGATGAATCCACTTGCATGGTGGGTATGGCAAAGTTTTTCCTTGATTTTACTCGAAAAGAATCTTGTGGGAAGTGCATCCAATGTCGTATCGGAACTAAGCGTATGCTTGAAATTCTCACCCGAATTACTGAAGGGGAAGGCAAAGAAGGGGATATCGAGTTGTTGGAAGAACTTTCCAAACGAGTAATGGATGGATCACTTTGTGCTCTGGGTGGAACCGCACCCAATCCTGTATTAACTACTTTGAAATACTTCAGACATGAATACGAGGCTCATATTCGTGACAAAAAGTGTCCTGCTCATAGCTGTAAAAACCTTTTAAATTACACAATTGACAAAGAAAAATGCACTGGCTGTATGGTATGTGCTATAAATTGCCCCACAAAAGCTATTACTGGCGAACGTAAAGAATATCATACCATCCAGCAGGATCTTTGCATTAAATGTGGTAAATGTAAATCAGTATGTCGTTTTCATGCAGTTGAAGCATTATAAGGAGGGATGAGTAAAATGAATCAGTTTAATGTCAACATTAATGGAAGAGAGTGTTTGGCGAGTCCTGGTCAAACCATACTTGAAGTCGCATTGGACAATCACATCGATATTCCTACGCTTTGCCATGATCAAAGAATCCAGACTTATGGTGCTTGCGGACTATGTGTAGTGGAAGTTGAAGGGACTTCCAAGCTTCTTCGTGCTTGTGCCACTGAAGTGACCCCTAAAATGCTTATTACCACTGACTCAGAGCGAATCAGATCTTCACGAAAGATTGCTCTAGAGCTGTTGTTGTCGGATCATACAGGAGATTGTCGTCCTCCTTGTGTCTTAAAATGCCCTGGCTTAACGGATTGTCAGGGATATGTTGGGCTTATAGCCAACGGGGAGTTTAAAGAAGCATTAAAGCTCATCAAAGAACAACTGCCCCTTCCTGCCAGTATCGGCAGAGTTTGTCCTCATCCCTGTGAGGAAGCATGCAGGCGAGAGCTTCGAGATGAACCGATTTCGATAGCATGGCATAAGCGATTTGTTGCAGACCTTGATCTCACTGACCCTTTTATCCCTGAAATAAAACCTTCTTCTGGAAAAAAAGTTGGAATTGTCGGTGGAGGTCCTGGGGGCTTGACAGCTGCATATTATCTTGCCCAGCAGGGTCATGCTGTGACTATATTTGATATGATGCCTGAAATGGGCGGGATGCTCAAGTATGGTATTCCTCAATATCGTCTGCCTAAAGAAGTTTTAAACCAGGAAATCGACATCATTAAAAAAATGGGTGTTGTCATGAAAAACAACGTTCGTATTGGTAGAGATACCAATATAGAGCATTTGCGCTCTGCTTTTGATGCAGTCTATTTGTCTCCTGGTTGCTGGGAAAGCATAGCTTTATCATGTCCTGGAGAGGATCTTGAAGGGGTTTATGGTGGCATCAATTTTTTAGCCAATGTAGTTCAAAATAAAGCTATGAAAATAGGTAAACGCGTAGCAGTGATAGGTGGAGGCAATACTGCCATGGATGCTTGTCGCACAGCTATTCGTTTAGGTGCAGAAAAGGTTTACAATTTGTATCGTCGTACTCGTGATGAAATGCCTGCTGAGGAAATTGAAATCATTGAAAGCGAAGAAGAGGGTGTGGACTTTCGATACTTGGTAGCTCCGATTGAAGTAGTGGGTAGTGATGGAAGAGTCACTGGAATAAGGCTTCAAAAAATGAAGTTGGGAGAACCTGATGCTAGCGGTCGAAGACTTCCTATAGCTATTCCAGGTGACGAAGAACTGCTTGAGCTTGATTCTGTGATAGTTGCTATTGGGCAAAATGTTAATATTCAAGGCTTTGAAAGCTTTGATAAAACTAAATGGAATACTATTATTTCGGATACCCGTACTTTTTCAACCAGTATTCCAGGGATATTTGCCGGAGGCGACGCAATTAATGATAACAATAAAATTGCAATTCAAGCTATCGGAGATGCAAAAAAAGCTGCTCAAGTAATGCATGAATATCTACAGGGAATAAACCTGGGCTATGAAAAACCATACCTGGTCACGCGAGACGATGTAACTGAAGATGAGTTTACACATCGACCCAAAGCATGTCGTCCTCATATGCAACATCTTTCTCCGGATGAACGACGTGGAAATTTTAATGAAATTGTGGCAGGATACTCTCCTGATCAAGCGATTGAAGACGCTAAGCGATGTTTGGAATGTGGTTGTCACGATTATTTTGAGTGCAAGCTGATCAAGTATTCTACTGATTATCATGTTCATCCTGAAAGACTCATGGGTGAATTGCATCGAAGAAGAATTCCCAACACTCACCCCTTTATTGACCGCAATCCTGACAAATGTATTCTTTGTGGTCTTTGTGTGAGAGTTTGTAGCGAAGTGATGGGTATTACTGCTCTGGGTTTGGTTGACCGTGGTTTTGATACTATCGTGAAACCTGCTATGGATAAACCCTTGGAAAAAACGGATTGCATATCCTGTGGTCAGTGCGTATCGGTTTGTCCTACAGGGGCTTTGCAAGAGAAACTTCAAATTGATAAATCAGTCCCAGTTGAAACCAAATGCACTAAAACACTATGTTCTTTTTGTAGTGTTGGTTGTCATATCGATCTGCAAACTCGTGGCAATATGATTGTTCGAGCATTGCCAGACCAAGAAAGTCCAGTTGACAACGGATTGCTCTGCGTTAAAGGGCGTTTTGGCTATTCATTCCTGCATGCAAAAGATCGAGCGCTGAATCCTTTGATCAGAAAAAATGGTCAACTCGTCCCAGTGGAATGGCCCGAGGCTCTTCAATATGTTGCTAAAAAGGTGCAGGGATTGTCCCTGCAACATGGTTATGATAGTTCTGCTCTTGCCATTGGTGCTTCACTCACCACGAATGAAATGTACCTTGCCCATCAGTTGGGAACTAAAGTTTTTCGTACCCCCTGGATCACAAGCTTCGGACTTCCTGATGCTGGTATCTCTCAGGTTTTTGGACTGGATGCTTCACCTAATACTCTGGATGAATTAATTGCTACTGAAGTCATTGTATTGATTGGAGCCAATCCATACCAAGATCATACAATCGCTGCTATCAAGATAAAGGAAGCTGTAAACGCTGGAAGCAAGCTTATTGTAATTAATCCTTGTTCCACTCAATTGGATGAACTGGCTCATGTAAAGGTAACGACTGAACATCAAATCTCATTCTTAAAAGAGATAGCTTCTGCTCTTACCTCCCTGGGGGCAATCCCACGAAATGCACAAGCCTGGGATGAGCTTAAGGAAGATTTAGCTAGGGTAAATGTTGGAGAAAATGCAAGACAAATTGCTGAGATTTACTACAAAGCCAAAAGCGCTATGATCGTTTTTGACCAACATAAGGTAAGTCCTGATGCGGCAAAGATGATTGCAAATCTCGCTCTGATTTCAGGACATATCGGAAAACCTCGAAGAGGTATAGTTCAACTCAAGTCACAAAACAACAGTCAAGCCCTAGCTCTGCTTGGCATTACAGCTCAAAACGAACAAATTTTAAATGCAATAAGTGAAGGGAACATTAAATCCTTATTAGTTTTTGCTGAGAATTACCCCGATCCCATACTGAAGAAATTGGATTTTTTGATGGTTATGGACAGTCACCTTACTGAAACTGCTCAAATGGCTGATGTTTTCCTTCCGATGGCGAGTTTTGCTGAATCTCGAGGTTTCTATGTAAGCACTGATCGACGAGTTCAGGAATTGTCACAAGCTTTTTCCTCTGCCACAGGTATGGAAAATTGGCAAGTCATACAAGAGCTTTCTCTCAAGTTGAAGGCATATCCTACTGCCAAAAGTTTCAATGAGATTAGCAGAGAAATGGAGCAAAAAATTCCAGGATTTTTGACTTTGATTTCTTCAACTGCTCCAAATAAATTCTGGCCAGTTGGTCAAAACCCAGTTCTCTACACTCAGGGTTTTACTTTTGAAGGTAAACAAGCGCGGATGACGATAGTTGCTGATGGTCCCCTATTTTTATCTCACCCCCTGACTCATTATGGAACCAAGAAGTTGCTTGATTACTTAGAACAAGCTGGTTTAAAACGATGCTAGCTTTACCTTAAACAAGGTAAAGAAAAAGTTGTACAAAGGGGGACGACTGTGTCGTCCCCCTGTTTTTTTTGAGTGTTTATGCTTCAGTGATACAATATATACAATTTGAGCTTAGGAGTATAAATGCCTGATCACGTTATACTGCATTTGTCCGATTTGTATTTTCATTCGGATGAGCATGAGCAACACACCCAAAAACTTGACCTCTTAGACCAGCTTATCATTAAAGTAAAAAAACTTGACTCGATTTGGAAGCCCACAATTCTGGTGGTGTCTGGGGATATAGCTTATTATGGAAATCATGCAGACTATGAACTAGCGTACGAATGGTTTAGCAATGCCTTAGAGCTTCTTGAGATTTCGCCTGAATGTCTTGTTCTAGTTCCAGGAAATCACGATATTAATTGTTCCCACCCTTTGTTAAAAGGATTTTTAAAACTATCCGAAAAAGATCAAGTACAACTATCTTCAGATCAAGTTCTAAACACTGCTCTTCTTGAGTTAATCTCTAATCCATTTTCAGATTTTGAGGAGTTTTGCGCCAATCTTAAAATACCTTCCAACCAACTAGGACAACAAAGCTCGTATCTAAGTGGAGTAAAAGTAATTGATCATCTGCAGTTTATACTCTTTAATAGTGCATGGCACTATACTCCTCACAACACCACAAATTCAAGTAATCTTGGAAAGCTTTTTTTAGGTCTTTCTTTGTGGGAAGCTATGCTTGAACACAACATAAATACTTCTGCTGAGTTAAAAAACATTGCAGTTTGGCACCATCCTCCTGAGTATCTAAATTTTTCTGAGTTTCATGAAACGGAAAATAGAAGAGCAGTATTTACAGAAATAGCAAAACAAGTGGATTTAATCCTGTGTGGGCACTCCCATGTTGAGGTTTCGGTTTCAAGCAACTCCCAACGAACCTTACCTATTTTTTTTTCTGGCTCAGATCAGGCAGGTACTACTAATCAGCTGTTAGCAAATCTATACCTACTTCCAAGTTCCGCTGATACTGGGAGAACAAAATATCTATTTTTCTCTACCGAAGGCAACAAATGGGAAGAAGGTGACTATAAAAACGATCTTTTAAAGTTTAAAACCAAAAAAAGCATTTTGAGAAAACTGAGCGAAAACTGTCTTCAGCGATTCACGAGCATGAGGGGAAGGTTTGAGCATATTCGTCTTGACGAATCGCTTTTGCCTGCATTGAAAAGAATTAAAGAGCCTTTTTATGATGATTTTGGAAATCTTTTGTCCCCCTCCGATACTGAATTTTCAAAGGAGACTGAAACTCACAAACTCAAAGAAACCGTCGAATTTTTATGGAGAGATGACTGCAAACATTTTGCACTCACTGGAGATGGAGGAATAGGAAAAACCTGTTCTTTGTTATACCTATGGAAGGAATATGTGCAAGATATCGCCAAGCCCGTACCAATCTACATCCCATTGAACGAGTTTGATTTTTTTGAAAAAAGCGACAAATCAATAAAAGATTATCTGGTTTCCAAAATTTATGAGTATTACTTTAAGCTAGATCAAGGGAATGATTTAAGTCTTGAAGAAATACGACAGATTTTTTTTGATTCCAGCTTTCATGCGTCTTCAAGCTCAAGCATAAAATTCTTGTTTTTGCTTGATTCGTATTATGAAGCAAGCGTAGAAAGAAAGGCTTTGTTGAAAGAGATTGGACATTTCACACAACATAGCAGTTCTTTTCAGTTTGTCGTGGCTTGTCGCTATGATTTCCGAAAAGAGGACGGTATGTTCTCTGATTGGCATGGTTTTACTCTCTGCCCCCTTGATCAATCAGTGATGAACGAGTACCTGAAAAACAAGGATATAGATCTTGAGGATCTGCAAACCACCGAAAGAAAGTCCTTGCCCTGCATATTAAACACTCCTATGAATCTTGTAATATTTGCAAACTCTTATTGGTTGATGAAAGAATATCCCTCACATTGGTATAAAAAAACAATATTGACTACTGGGGAATTGTTTTGGAATTTTATCATTGCTTTATATCAAATTATGAAACATGAATATCCCCAAGAAAACAACACCCTACTACCTTATTCTTTCGTCTTTCTCCATCTATTGCCAGCTCTTGCTTATGAAATGGAATTTGCTGAAAAATCTCTCATTTCAGAAGATTATTTAACCAAGATCGCTCTAAAAATTTCATGTTATTTCAACAACAAATTGGAAAAAAAATACAGTCAGAGTTTTGAGGAACTTTCCCAAGAAGATTTCTTCTTTGAAAAAGATGTTGTTATTAATCACCAAGCCCTCATTGATGCTCTAAAAGACTTGGTAGAAAAAAATATTGTGATCTTTCAGCATTCAGCATCTGCTGATGGTGATTGTTTGTATGGTTTTTCACATGAAAATTATCGTGAAGCATTCGTAGCAATGCATATCTTAAACGAATGTCATTATTATAATAGCCAAAAATTATATCCAATTGAAAAAGCTATGTTTCCACAAAAAAATGCGATCATCAACCTGATTGGTGAAATGGATGGTATCCATTATTCTACTCCCTATCTTGATCAAAAAGCACTTTGGAAATGCAAACCACTAAGTTCTTCAGCTATTTGGAAACAACTTGAGCTTTGTCGAAACCAATTTGATGGATCTCTTGCTGAAAGAATAAAAAACTTGATTAAAGTCATTCATAGCTGTAGAAACGAACTCAGTGGCTTGGATTTGTCTTGCTTAGATCTATCGAGTGTAAAGTTAAAAAACATTGTTTGCTCAAGAAGTAAAGATTTTTGTGCTCATTTTGAGCATTCTATTATCAAGGAAAACATGATATTGTCCTATGGTCATATCAGTTCGGTAAGTAGTGTTGCATACTCTCCTGATGGTAAAACTTGCATTTCTGGCTCAGGGGATCGATCTTTAAAGCTCTGGGATATTTCAACAGGAGCATGTATTCGTACTTTCCTTGGACATGATCATTTTGTGAGAAGTGTTGCATACTCTCCTGATGGTAAAACTTGTTTGTCTGCTTCCTGGGATAGCACCCTAAAACTATGGGACATATCTTCTGGGACCTCCATTATGACTTTTACTGGACATCAATATTTTGTAAGGTCGGTTGCTTTTTCTCCCGATGGTAACACCTGCGTATCGGGTTCATGGGATCAAAGTATCAAACTTTGGGATATTTCAACAGGAGCATGTATTCGTACTTTCCTTGGACATGATCATTTTGTGCGTTGTGTTGCTTTTACCAATGACGGAAAGTATATAGTCTCGAGCTCATGGGACAACACTCTCAAGATATGGGATTTAAGCGATGGGGAATGTGTTCGTACCATATGCACTGATGAACACTCTTTTCGGAGCATATCCGTGTCTCCTGATGGAAAAACTTGTTTATGCGGTTCAGAAGATAAAAATTTCTTCCTTTGGGATATCGAGGAAGGCATTTGCCTGGGTTCTTTTCAAGGACACGCAAGCTCAGTCAGGTCGGTAGTATTTTCTGCTGACGGTCGAAAATGCTTGTCTGGTTCTGCTGATCGAACGATAAAATTGTGGGACATCTCCACTATGACTTGTATAAAAACTTTGGTGGGACATAATCATTCAGTAGAAAGCATTACAATATCGCCCATGCAAAACCAATGCATTTCAGGGTCTATGGATCGCTCTTTAAAGTTGTGGGATCTTGAAACAGGGCACTGTCTTCGAACTTTTACTGGATTTGATCATTCTGTTAGAGCTGTAACCATATCTCACAATAAGCAGTTTTGCATATCAGGAACTGACGACAAAAGCATCAAACTTTGGAATATACCTGATGGTAAGTGTAGTCAAACTTTTTTAGGTCACCAGGATTCAGTCAGTGCTGTTGCCTTTCACCCTAGTGATAAGACCATATTAAGCGCTTCCTGGGACTCGTCACTAAGGTTGTGGGATCTTAAGACTGGAAGCTGTATAAAAACATATAGAGGCCACAGCAACTCGGTGCTATGTTGTGCCATCTCTCCCGATGGAACAACCTGTTTATCTGGCTCCTGGGACAACACCTTGAAGTGGTGGGATCTTTCAACAGCTACCTGCAAACGCACATATAAGGGTCACGCAAGCTCAGTTCATGCTGTAGCTTTCTCTCCCGATGGAAAAACCTGTTTGTCTGGTTCCTGGGACAACACCATGAAGTGGTGGTATCTTGAAAGTTCCTTATGTTTGCGCACATTTACGGGGCATTTCTTTTTTGTCCGATCAGTAGCTTTCTCTCCCGATGGAAAAACCTGTTTGTCTGGATCTGAAGATAATACTCTCAAACTATGGAATTTACATACGGGTGAATGCCTAAGAACTTTTTATGGTCATAGCTACCATGTCCGATCAGTAGCTTTCTCTCCCGATGGAAAAACCTGTTTGTCTGGATCGGGCGATAATACCATTAAACTTTGGGATATAGAGAATGGAAAATGCCTGCAAACCTTTGATGATCATAAGCATTCTGTCCGATCGGTAGCTTTCTCTCCTGATGGCAAATCGTTTATATCAGCATCAAAGGATCGAACCATAAAGTTTTGGGATTTATCTTCAGGGCAAGTGGTATGGTCGAGTATTAATGTTACGGGAATGTATCTGCATCACTGTTCATTTAAAAATCTTCATCCTGAAAGCACTTTGTCTGACAAATCCATTTCATTGTTAAAAATGTATAGTTTATCTTTTGATTAGCTAAAAAAAAACTAATAATCATAGACAAAATTTCTTGTTTTAGAATATAATAATGGTATGGAAACTAATAAAAGAGTAAAACTAGTTATGTTATTATCGTTTTTGGCTGTTCTTAGTATCATCCATATCATCAGAAATCTAAATAGTGTTTCTCTTGATCGAAGCCCTATCGATGCAGCTAGACCTAATTCTTCTGAAATCGTTACTTTTAAAGAACACGGATTTTATCTTCGTGTTCCTCTCGGTATGCCTATTGGAGACAAGTTTTCATACAATGCTCTTGTCGAAGATACTTGGATGCAGGGTTCAGGAGGTAGGGGTGAGAACCTGGCTTGTATTTATGTTTTCCATAAAGAACAAAAAACCCCAAAAGCTTTGGAGTGGGTGGTCGAAGTTCGGGCAAGCATTACAACCGATAAATTCTCATTACAAGAGCTTCTAACAAAGAGTACCTATACCGATCAAGCACCTGAAATCGTTCAGATCAACCAAATCCCTTTTAGTGTTTTTCCCATCTCTGATGCTGCAATGATGAAAGCATTGCATGGATTTAGCTACCGAACCATTCACCAAGGAAAAGGATATATTTTGGAAATATTAAGCCACGGAAACACTTATCAAGATGAAGACACCCCCCCTATTGTTAGCGAAGATCAATTGCAAATTCAAATGGAAAAAGCTTTGAAAATCGTGAAAAGTTTCAATTTTTCAAGCCCCCCATAAGCTTCCCTTAAAAAAAAGTTCTTTTAAAATATATAGGCAAATTCCTTGCTTTTATTATTCTTGTACTAAAATATAGTCAAAAGTGAAGAGATGGCATTACATCTCTTTTTTAGGAAGAATTTCTATCACTTCGTAACGGTATAGAACATAGCTTCCTTTTTCCAAAAAATGCTGAGATTCTTCCTTTAAGTTTTCTATTTCTTAATATCAATTTAAGGAGGGAAGAAATGCATCTTCGGAAGGTTTGTCGTGAGTTTGTGTTTGTTATTGCTTTATTCTTCCTATTTTCAATACCATTTCCCACCACTGGATATTTTATTGCAAAACTAAAACCAGTCGATATTGTGGTGGTTGAGCAACCACCTACAGGAAAAGATAAAGCTGGAAATCCTTATGACCGTGACTTGGATAAAAACGGAAAAACAGCTACGGAAGATACCTATGAAAATTATAAAAACAAGAAGGAAGCTATGGGCATAGAGCATCTTCTGAGGGCAAGTAGTGTAAAAAACATGGTAGATAATATTCTTGGAGCTTTAAAAGATGATGAGTGCATTGGATCGCTTAAAATTGCAGGACATGGTGCTCCCGGAAATATATCCGTGGGCAGTGGATTGTCTTCAGACAAGGACAAGGAAATTAATTGTACAAATGAAAAAGAGTGGAAAGAGGAGATGAAGCGATTAAAAGACAAATTTTGCCCTGGAGCATCTGTTTACCTTAAAGGATGCAATGTTGGAGCGTGCACTGATGGGGCAAAAAAACTTCAAGAGTTGGCAGATTTGTTGGGGGTTCCAGTCGAAGCTCCGACAGGATTGACCTATCCTGATTGTTCATCAGAAAAGGGATCAGAAACACAACGAGCAGAGCCAACAAAAAAAGGTGAAAAAAAGGATCCCCCCAAATGCATCTTATCTCCTGCAGATCAAAAAAAGATTGAAAGTCTAGATTCATATGATGGGAATTTACCCTTTGATCCTAGCCTGCTAAAAGGTCTTGAGCTTATTCCTATTGGATTGGAAATACCTCCAAACGATAAACCTGGTATGATGCTGGATATTCGCCCCGAAGACAAATTGTTCGATCTTTTTTTACATTCAATTCATTATGACGAACCAATTAAGCACGAGCAAGAGCTATTATCAAATTTTAATGCTTTGATGGTTTTGCATTTTGGGGATGGATCTATTCAAAAGGGTATGTTTCATACTGATTATGATTATTTTGAATTTCCATATGAAGCTGAGGATGACTCCAACTACATTTCACTAAATTATTCTTCTTCGAGCTACGAATTTGAGCAAGAACTAAAAAAACTTTGTCGTGAGAAAATTGAACGCTTCCAGCCTGGATTTGGAATCTCTTTATCTGCTGAAGCTGAGTGCGGTTATATCCAGTTGAAGTGGAATCGGGTTCCTGGAGCAGAGCATTATTATGTTTACCGAGGACCTGGTCCTGGTATGGAGCACCCCATGCCTTTGACTGATTTTGCCATAGTGGAAAACAGCTTTCAAGATCGAAACGATCTTACGGTTGGAATGATGTATTGTTATTTTGTGAGAGCAGTAAACGCTGAAGCTAAAGAATTTACCCAATCGAATGAAATCTGCGTGGTTATGACCTGTGCCGATGAGATTCCTCCAATCGATGAGAGTGATTGCAGGATGACTCTGAAATACCAGGTAGATAACAAGTTATACTGGAGAAATGGTGTGCAGAAAGGCCCTATGGATGCGGCACCGATCTTGCGTGAACAGCGAGTAAGCCTCATGGCACGCTATCTGGCAGAAGAAATTGGCGCTATGGTTCGATGGGAAGCTGATACCCGCACCGTCATTATTACTCGTCTGGATGGAGTAGAAATTCGAATGCAGATTGGTAATCCGATAGCTATGGTGGGAGGCTTGCCCGTGCCTATTGATCCCAATAATTCTTCGGTAGTACCTTTTATTGAACACAACCGTACATATACTGGATTGCGATTTATTGCCTATAACCTTGGAGCGACCGCACCTGATGAGATAATATGGAGAGCTGAGTCCAAAACCGCGGAGTTGATTTTTCCAGATCCGAATTGTCAATGGCTGTGTGGAAACATTCGTCGAATACCATCAACTCCTGGTGCGGCTAACTATGACGAGTTTGGTTTTTTCTCTGCAAGTCAGGACTCTCCTGATGTTCCTATTCGAATTCCCAGAGACCTCAGAGACAGTATTCACCACCTGACGGTGTCGGAGTATGTGTATATGTATCCTAATCAAAATCATTGGTGTGCTGAATTACGGTTGGGAGAAAATCAGAGAGTTCTTGCATGGAGAGCTTTAGCAGGGAAATATCCTGATTGTTGCAATCAAAGCGCTAATGCTCGTTTACGAGTTTACATGCCTCATGGAGCACAAAAAGGTACTGTTCTCACTATTTTTTCTGTGAATGGTGAGTCAGTAAAACGGGTTGATGAAGATTGGTGGGTAGAAAGCTTTTTTGATATTGCTTGCGAATTGCCTTGTCCTGGAAAATATAAAGTAGTACCAGCAAGTCCACATGGAGAATTCATTCCAGAATCTCGCGAAATTGAAATAAAATGTTGCCCTGCGATGAATGAAGTTGAGTTTGGTTTTAAACCAAATTAAAAAGCACCCCCTCCCTCCCCTCATTTCCAGACACTTTCCAAAAAATTATCAAAATATTTTAATATTTTCTTGACAAGTTC